>NZ_JALGQI010000003.1:0-289887 GCF_022810385.1 Rhodococcus sp. ARC_M12
ACAATGTTCAACAGGGACTGCCGGGTGTGTTCGTCGATCATCGACGCGATCTTGATCGCCTTCCCGTCGACGGTCGAATCGAACTGAAAGTCCATAGCCCACACCACTTTCGGTGCATCGGCTTCGACCTGAGGGCAGGAGCTGATGCCGGCGCGTTTGCGTGGGTGATAGATCCGAACCTGCAGACCCTCCTCCTTCCAGAGCCGGTGCACCTTCTTCTTGTTCACCGACAAGCCCTGATCGTGCCTCAGATGCGCCCAGGCGCGACGGAAGCCGTGCAGCGGATGCGTGCGTGCGTATGTCCGCAACGCGACCCTCATAGCCGCGTCGGGATCCGCGGGCGTTTCGGCGATCGGTGTTCGTGCGTAGGTGGAGCGGGCAAGCCCAACAGCTTTGCACGCCAGTCGTTTCGACACACTCATGGTGTTCACGAGCATGTCGACGGCGCGGCGCTTGGCAGCTGGGCTCAGAATTTTCCCTTCGCTACCTCCCGCAGCGCATCCTTCTCCAGCTCGGCCTCGGCGAGCAACCGTTTGAGCTTGCCGTTCTGCTCGCGCAACTCCTTGAGTTCCTTCGCGGCATCGGTGTCCATCCCGCCGTACTGACGCCGCCAGTTGTACAACGTCGCCGCCGACACCTCGAGCTCCGCCGCGATCTCCTCCTGCGTCTTGCCCGCAGCGGTCAGCTCATCAGCACGGCGCAGCTTGCGCACGATGTCCTCGGCAGAGTTGCGTTTCCGTCCAGCCATGTTCTCCATCGTCCTATCCGCCCAGCTCATGGGCAACAAGACTCTAAAACGAGATGGCCCCGTTCACTGGGGACACGCCAGCAGCACTGCCGAACTGGACGTGCGGGCCTCCGCGCTCGTTAACGATCTTGCCGATCTTGAGACGACGAGTCACGAACTCACAAGCCAAGCGGTTCAAGTACACCGCGTCGTCGTCACGGTCAGTGCCATCAAGGATCTCGTTGATTCCGTGGCACGCGCTGTAGAAGCGATCTAGGAGCATCAACTCTTTTAGCGGCACTCGTCGAAGAGTTCGCACGAATCGATCGTCGTTCGTGGTTGGGGCCTTACTCGAAATGTCCGCGCCGGTGTCGTAGGTGAGCAGGTGAACCTCACGGAACGGTGTGGCGCGAAGTGCATCGCGCACGCGCTCGTTCAACAGCAAAGATGCCGAATATCTTTGCGCATTGAAATCGAGTCGGAACCAGTCGAGGACGATGAGGTTGATGTGCTGAAACTCTGTGTAGTCGTAGTTCAGTCCCGATTTTCCCTCGATGGTTTCAGCCAGGACAGCGTGGAAATCAGACCGCGTAGGGGGATGCTCGACAAGCACGACCGGCAGGTTCTCGTGCTTGACGTTTCCGTCCTTGTCGGTCACCTTCGCGGTGGTGGCCTGCAGGCGGTCAACATCATCTCGGTGACGGTGGCGCGCACCCTCCCACAGCGACTCCAAGTAACCGGGCATCATGTGCACCCGAGCGTGGGATCCGTCCGGGAACATCTGCGTGATCTCGACACCGAACGGTTCCGTGTCCGCGTTGGACCGCAGCGCAAAGTCGGGACGCTCCTGCTCATCGATTTCGTCGAAGTCGTCGGGCCGATATACGAACTCCAAGATGATGCGCTCATGCGCACGTTTCCGTTCAGCGCTCGTCATACCCGCGAAGAGTTCATCTTCAGTTCCCACGCGTGGACCGTAGCGCACGTGGCTTCTCTAACTGCGATGAAAGTGGGAGAGTCCGCATTCGGCACAGTCGCGGCACATAGCGGGGGTCAATCGAACCAAAGCAAGTAGGTCGCCAAGTTGCTGAGCTGCGAAAATCATGGTGGGCGCAGAGGGGTTCGAACCCCCGACCGCTGGTGTGTAAAACCAGAGCTCTACCGCTGAGCTATACGCCCGAGTACCGGTGGCCTGGGGACAACCCCGGGCCACCGGAACGCTTGGAGAAATTTATCGTGTCTGATCTCTAACTACAATTCCGCAGGTCAACTCACCTGAGCGAGTGCCTCCGCCCACGAAGAACTGTCGCGAGCCTCGCCGGGTCCGTTCATTTCGGCGAACCTGATGATTCCGGATTTGTCGACCACGAAGGTTCCACGATTGGCGAATCCTGCTGCGTCGTTGAAGACTCCGTAGGCCTGAGCAACCTCACCGTGTGGCCAGAAGTCCGACAGCAGCGGAAAGGTGTAACCCTGTTCTGCAGCCCAGATCTTGTGGGTAGGAGGCGGTCCCACCGAGATTGCCAACACCGCAGTGTCGTCGTTCTCGAAGGTCGGTAGCTCGTCGCGTACTTTGCACAGCTCGCCCTGGCACGTGCCTGTGAAGGCCAGTGGATAGAACACGAGCAGAACGTTTTTCACGTCCCTGTACGACGACAACGTGACCAGTTGGTTGTTCTGGTCTTTGAGGGTGAAGTCGGGCGCAACCGCGCCAACCTCGATCGGCATCTAGAACCGTCTTCCTGTGTCGAGCATCGGCCTACCGCTTGGTGGCAGGGGTCTTGGGCTGAACCAATCGACTTCCGATCCAGTCACCGAGGTTTGCCGCAGAGGTCTGCGTCAATCCTGCGGTCGGGGCGGACTCGGCAATCTCACTGGGTTCGACATGACCGGACATGCCGGTCTTGGGACTGAGGACCCACACGATGCCATCGTCCGAGAGCGGACCGATCGCATCCATGAGTGCGTCGACCAGGTCACCGTCTCCGTCGCGCCACCACAGCAGTACAACGTCGATCACCTCGTCGGAATCCTCGTCGAGGGTCTCGCCACCGATCGCATCTTCTACGTCGGCGCGTAGATCATCGTCGGTGTCCTCGTCCCAGCCCAGCTCCTGTACGACCATGTCGCGAGTGATGCCAAGTTTCTGAGCGTAGTTCTGAGCGTCCGCCGCGGCGACCACGGTGGTGACCTCCTTGAATTGTGGGTGCAGTAGTCAAAGCGAACAGTGTTGAAGCCGTTCGCGCAAGCTGACCGCGCCGAAATTGCGTACATAAATTTCTACTGGTGGGTATCGGACCTCTGTACTACCAGAACCGGCAAGATGCGGCAGGATTGGGGAGGAATCACGAGAACGAGGAAAGTAGACCGCCGTCACAGGGGCGGGTCTACCGGGACCGGGCGCCACACCGAGCGTCCGCCACATTGAGGAGTGCACACGTTGTCCGAAGTGAACAGCGGCGAACGGCAGAACACATCGTCTGCAGGAAAAAAGGGCTCGGACGGCCGGGTCCGCGTCATCCGCGAGGGTGTCGCGTCGTACCTGCCCGATATCGACAACGACGAGACGAACGAATGGATCGAATCGTTCGACGGCTTGTTGGAGAGGTCCGGCCCCAACCGCGCTCGCTACCTGATGCTCAGGTTGCTCGAGCGCGCCGGTGAGCGCCGCGTAGCGCTGCCGTCGCTGACGTCGACGGATTACGTCAACACCATTCCCACCGAGAACGAGCCGTGGTTCCCAGGCGACGAGTCGATGGAACGCCGCTACCGCGCCTGGATCCGCTGGAATGCCGCGATCATGGTGCACCGCGCGCAGCGTCCCGGCGTCGGCGTCGGCGGCCACATCTCGACCTACGCGTCCTCCGCAGCGCTCTACGAGGTGGGCTTCAACCACTTCTTCCGCGGCAAGGACCACCCGGGCGGCGGCGACCACATCTTCATCCAGGGTCACGCCTCCCCCGGCATCTACGCCCGCGCCTTCCTCGAAGGCCGCATTCCGGCCGAGCGCATGGACGGCTTCCGTCAGGAGGCCAGCCACGTGAACGAGGGCGGCGGACTGCCGTCGTACCCGCACCCACGCCTCATGCAGGATTTCTGGGAGTTCCCGACGGTGTCGATGGGTCTCGGCCCGATGAACGCCATCTACCAGGCCCGCTTCAACCACTACCTCAACGACCGCGGCATCAAGGACACCACCGATCAGCACGTGTGGGCGTACCTCGGCGACGGCGAGATGGACGAGCCGGAATCGCGTGGACTCGCGCACGTGGCCGCCACCGAGGGCCTCGACAACCTCACGTTCGTCGTGAACTGCAACCTGCAGCGCCTCGACGGCCCGGTCCGCGGCAACGGCAAGATCATCCAGGAACTGGAGTCGTTCTTCCGCGGTGCCGGCTGGAACGTCATCAAGGTCGTCTGGGGCCGCGAGTGGGACTCGCTGCTGCACAAGGACCGCGACGGCGCACTGGTGAATCTCATGAACACCACGCCCGACGGCGACTTCCAGACCTACAAGGCCAACGACGGCAGCTACGTCCGCGATCACTTCTTCGGCCGCGATCCGCGCACCAAGGAGCTCGTGAAGGATCTGTCCGACGACGAGATCTGGAACCTCAAGCGCGGTGGCCACGACTACCGCAAGGTGCACGCTGCCTACGCCGCCGCGATGTCGCACAAGGGCCAGCCGACGGTCATCCTGGCGCACACCATCAAGGGCTACACCCTCGGCAAGCACTTCGAGGGCCGTAACGCCACGCACCAGATGAAGAAGCTGACGCTCGACGATCTCAAGACGTTCCGCGATCTCCAGCACATCCCGATCTCGGACGAGGAGCTCGAGAAGGATCCGTACATGCCGCCGTACTACCACCCCGGCCCGGATGCTCCCGAGATCCAGTACATGCTCGATCGTCGCAGCAAGCTCGGCGGATTCGTTCCCGAGCGCCGCGTCGACGTCAAGCCACTGCCGCAGCCCGGCGACGACACGTACAAGACGCTGCGCAAGGGCTCCGGCAAGCAGGAAGTCGCCACCACGATGGCGCTCGTGCGCGTCATGAAGGAGCTGTTGCGAGACAAGGAGATCGGCCACCGAATCGTGCCGATCATTCCCGACGAGGCCCGTACGTTCGGTATGGACTCGTGGTTCCCGTCGCTGAAGATCTACAACCGCAACGGCCAGCTGTACACCTCGGTGGACTCGGAGCTGATGCTCGCCTACAAGGAGAGCTCGGTCGGCCAGATCCTGCACGAGGGCATCAACGAGGCCGGTTCGACGTCGTCGTTCACCGCAGTCGGCACCTCGTACGCCACACACGGCGAGGTCATGATTCCGCTGTACATCTTCTACTCGATGTTCGGATTCCAGCGCACCGGCGACGGTCTCTGGGCAGCGGCCGATCAGATGGCTCGCGGATTCGTGCTCGGAGCGACCGCCGGGCGTACCACCCTCACCGGTGAGGGTCTGCAGCACGCAGACGGTCATTCGCTGCTCTTGGCGTCGACCAACCCGGCGGCCGTGGCCTACGACCCGGCGTTCTCGTACGAGATCGCGCACATCGTCAAGGACGGTCTGCGACGGATGTACGGCGGCACCGAAGGTGTCGAGGGCTTCGGCGGCGAGAACATCTTCTACTACATCACCCTCTACAACGAGCCGTACGTGCAGCCGGCCGAGCCGGAGAACCTCGACGTCGAGGGTCTGCTCAAGGGCATCTACCGGTTCGCAGAGCCGCAGGAGGGCGACGGACCCGAGGCGCAGCTGTTGGCGTCGGGCGTCGGCATGGTCTCGGCCCGCAAGGCTCGTGAGCTGCTGTTCGAGGAGTGGGGCGTGCGTTCGGCCGTGTGGTCCGTCACCTCGTGGGGCGAACTGCGCCGTGACGGCGTCGACGCCGAGAAGGAGTCGCTGCGCAATCCCGGTGCGGACAAGCGCGTTCCGTTCGTCACCTCGGCCCTGGCCGACGCCAACGGTCCCGTCATCGCATCCTCGGATTGGATGCGTGCGGTTCCGGACCAGATCCGTCAGTGGGTTCCGGGTGATTACGTCACCCTCGGCACCGACGGCTTCGGGTTCTCCGATACCCGTCCGGCCGCGCGTCGGGTGTTCAACGTCGACGCCGAGTCGATCGTCGTCGCCACGTTGTCCGCCCTCGCCGCATCCGGTGAGATCGACAAGTCCAAGGCCGTCGAGGCCGCGGAGAAGTACAAGATCGACGACGTCACCGCGGCTCCGACCTCGTTCGCCGATACCGGTTCCGCGTAGGTTCAGCCTTGATCGCCCGGCCCCCGTCCCACGTCGCGAAGTACGTCCATCGCGATAGGGGCGGGGGTCGGGCGTAGGTTCTCCTTATGTCCGATGCGAAGCCCGGTTCACCGGACGGTGCGTCCGCACGCGATGTGTCCCGACGCGACGCCTACCGTGAGGCGTTGCGTGAATCGTTGACCTCGGACAACGAAGTGCACCTTCCGGTCGCCTCATTGGCACCCTCGCGCCAGAAGCGCGATCCCCTGCCCGATGCCCTGCTGCGTCGCGTCAAGCAGTTCTCCGGCCGACTCTCGACCGAGGCCGTGACGACGATGCAGGGCCAACTGCCGTTCTTCGGTGATCTCGACGCAGCCCAACGCGCGAGCGTGCAGTTGTTGATTCAGACAGCCGTCGACAACTTCCTCGAGTGGCTGAAGAACCCCAACAGCGATATTCGCTTCTCGCTCGATGCCTTCCAGGTCATTCCGCAGGACCTTGCCCGACGCCTCACGCTGCGCCAGACCGTGGACATGGTGCGGGTGGCGATGGAGTTCTTCGAGCAGTGGCTCCCGGCGCTGGCCCGCAACGATCAGCAGTTGGTGGCCCTGACCGAGGCCGTGCTGAGATACGGGCGCGAGCTCGGTTTCGCTGCGGCGTCGGTCTACGCCAGCGCCGCCGAATCACGCGGAGCGTGGGACACCCGCCTGGAAGCCCTCGTGGTCGACGCCGTGGTTCGCGGAGACACCGGCTCGGACATGCTCTCGCGTGCCGCCACGTTGAATTGGGACGCCACCGCGCCCGCCACGGTGTTGGTCGGCACTCCCCCGGACGATCGGGGCGTCTCGGTGGTCGGAACCGTGCATGCCGTGGCGCAGAAACACGGCCGCGCCGCACTGGCCGTCGTGCAGGGGACCCGGCTGGTGATGGTGGTCAGCGGTCAACTCGACGACACTGCCACGCACCGCACGTTCATCGACGACATGCTGCAGAACTTCTCGGACGGACCGGTCGTCATCGGCCCGACCACTCGCACCCTCGGCGCGGCGCACTCGAGCGCGGTGGAGGCATTCGCCGGGATGCAGGCCGTGGCGGGCTGGCGGGGCGCGCCGCGTCCGGTGCACGCCGGCGAGTTGTTGCCCGAACGCGCACTGCTCAACGACGGCGCAGCGATATCGGCGCTGAACGATCACGTGGTCGTCCCGTTGGCGGCGGCAGGTTCGGGATTGGCCGACACCCTCGATGCGTATCTCGACTGTGGTGGAGCCGTCGAAACCTGCGCACGGCAGCTGTTTGTTCATCCAAATACCGTCCGGTATCGGCTCAAGCGCATCGCCGAGGTCACCGGTCGCGACCCCACCCACCCGCGGGATGCGTACGTCCTCAGGGTTGCGGCAACGGTAGGTAGGTTGGCTCGAACGCATCACGAACCGGCACATCCTGCCCCATATGTCACACAGGTCACATTCGGTGAAGTAGTTACGTAACGCCGAACCACCCTCCGGCGATAGCGGTTCCCCACGAGGCAATTTGTAGGGTTCCCACAAATTGCTTGTCGAGAGTTCATCGAGCGCGACATCACCCATTCGGCACCCGACGGTGTTCTCTTAACCCTGTGATTGCGTTGCTTGCGCCCGGTCAGGGCTCCCAGACTCCCGGCATGCTGTTGCCTTGGCTCGAATTGCCGGGTGCAGCAGACCGACTCGCATTGTGGTCGAAGGCCTCCGGTCTCGATCTCGTCCGTCTCGGTACCACTGCCACCGCCGAGGAGATCACCGATACCGCGGTGACCCAGCCCCTGGTCGTGGCGTCCGCCTTGCTCGCATTCGAAGAGATCGCATCGCGCGGCCTGTTCCCCGAAGACACCATCGTCGCCGGACACTCGGTGGGCGAACTCGCTGCGGCCGCCATCGCAGGCGTCATCTCCTCCGACGACGCAGTCTCGCTCGCCGCGGTCCGCGGCGCAGCAATGGCCAAGGCATGCGTACTCGAACCGACCGGCATGTCCGCCGTGCTCGGCGGCGACGAAGCTGCCGTACTGGCCCGCCTGGACGAGCTGGACCTCGCTCCGGCCAACGTCAATGCTGCAGGTCAGATCGTCGCAGCCGGACTGCTCACCAAGCTGGCCGAGTTGGCAGAGAGCGCGCCCGAAAAGGCTCGGGTTCGTGCACTGCCGGTCGCGGGCGCATTTCACACCAAGTACATGGCGTCCGCGGGCGACACCGTTGCCGCAGCCGCTACCGCCATCACCCCGTCGGAGCCCACGCGGACGCTGCTGTCCAACTCCGACGGTCAGCCGGTCGCCTCGGGTGCCGACGCCCTGAACAAGCTCGCTGCCCAGGTCACTCGCCCCGTGCGATGGGATCTGTGCAACGCCTACCTGCGTAATGCGCAGGTCACCGGACTTGTGGAACTGCCCCCGGCAGGCGCACTGGTCGGCATCGCCAAACGCGAACTGCGCGGCGTTGCCAATCTCGGCCTGAAGACACCGGCGGACATTTCCGCAATGGCCGAGCTCGGTTAGCTCGGCCCACACACTCCGCAGTCACGACACTGCGGATCGCACTTCCACTCCCCGAGTGGCAGAAATGCACAATCGCGTCTCGAAGCACATGACTTCGGCGTTCTACACAGAAGAGAAGGGAGCCACAACAGTGGCCAGCCAGGAAGACCTCATCGCCGGACTTGCAGAGATCATCGAGGAGGTCACGGGCATCGAACCGTCCGAGGTGACCATCGAGAAGTCCTTCGTGGACGACCTCGACATCGACTCGCTCTCCATGGTCGAGATCGCAGTGCAGACCGAGGACAAGTACGGCGTGAAGATCCCCGACGAGGACCTCGCAGGTCTGCGTACCGTCGGCGACGCCGTCAACTACATCCAGAAGCTCGAAGCGGAGAACCCCGAAGCCGCAGAAGCTATCAAGGCCAAGCTCGACGACTCCGCGAGCGAGTGACACGGCCCATGACCAACCCATCCACCGCCAACGGACGCTTCCCCAGTGTCGTCGTCACCAGCCTCGCTGCGACCACGTCACTCGCGGGTGACGTCGATGCCACGTGGAAGGGTCTGCTGAACGGCGACAGCGGAATCGGCACTCTGGAAGACGATTTCGTCGCCGAGTACGACCTGCCCGTGCGGATCGGCGGACACCTCGCGGTGAACCCGCAGAGTCTGCTCTCGCGGGTCGAAATCCGTCGCCTGAGCTACGTGGAGCAGTTGTCCACGGTGCTCGGTCGTGAGGTCTGGAAGAACGCCGGCTCCCCCGACGTCGATCCCCTTCGCCTCGGCGTGTCGATCGGCACCGGCCTCGGTGGCGGCGATTCTCTGATCGACGCCAACGACAAGATGAAGGCCGGCGGCTACCGCAAGGTGTCTCCGCTCGCAGTTCAGATGGTCATGCCCAACGGCCCCGCAGCGGTCGTCGGCCTCGAGCTCAAAGCACAGGCCGGTGTCATCACACCCGTCTCCGCCTGCTCCTCGGGATCGGAAGCCATCGCTCACGCGTGGCGGATGATCGTGATGGGTGACGCGGACATGGTCGTCACCGGCGGCGTCGAGGGATACATCGATGCGGTTCCGATCGCCAGCTTCTCCATGATGCGGGCGATGAGCACCAACAACGACAATCCGAAGGGTGCGTCACGGCCGTTCGACAAGGATCGTGACGGCTTCGTCTTCGGTGAAGCGGGTGCGCTCATGGTCATCGAGACCGAGGAGCACGCCAAGGCACGCGGTGCAACGATCCACGCCCGCCTGCTCGGTGCCGGAATCACCTCCGACGGGTTCCACCTCGTGGCCCCCGACCCGGAGGGCAAGGGTGCCGCGCGTGCGATGCAGCGCGCCATCGAGACCGCAGGCCTGCAGAAGTCCGACATCACCCATGTGAACGCACACGCAACGGCAACTCCCATCGGAGACACCGCCGAAGCGCTGGCGATCAACAAGGCCGTCGGAAATCACGCAGCGGTGTACGCACCGAAATCCGCTCTCGGCCACTCGATCGGTGCCGTCGGTGCCCTCGAGTCGGTTCTGACGGTGCTGGCAGTGCGTGAGGGAATCATCCCTCCCACACTGAATTTGGAGAATCAGGATCCCGAAATCGATCTCGACGTCGTCAAGGGCGAGCCCCGCGTCGGACAGATCGACTACGCGATCAACAACTCGTTCGGATTCGGTGGGCACAACGTAGCGCTCGCCTTCGGAAAGGCGTGATGCACTGAGTCGTCTCCTCGACTCAGCGAATCTCGCTCTCGCAGTGCATGATCCGGACCGGGGCCGTTCCCAGGGAACGGTTCCGGTTCGGGCCTCGCCCCCTCAGGGGCCCTGAAGAAGGACAAGCGATGACTATTCTGGCCCCTGTCACACGATCCGGTACCTCCACCGATCCCCGCGATCCACTCGCCCGCCTCGAGAATCTGTTCGACGCCGGAACCACTGTGCCGCTGCATAATCGAGACAAATCCGGCATCCTCGCAGCGTCCGGTGAGATCGACGGCGTCCACACCATCGCTTATTGCTCCGACGCCACCGTCATGGGCGGTGCCATGGGTGTCGACGGGTGCAAGCACATCGTCGCCGCCATCGACACGGCCATCGAGCAGCGCGCTCCGATCGTCGGCGTCTGGCACTCCGGAGGCGCTCGCCTCGCCGAGGGCGTCGAAGCTCTCCACGCCGTCGGGCTCGTCTTCGAGGCCATGGTCCGAGCGTCCGGCCTCGTCCCCCAAGTTTCCGTCGTCCTCGGCTTCGCAGCCGGCGGCGCCGCCTACGGTCCTGCGTTGACCGACGTCGTCATCATGGCTCCCGAGGGACGCGTGTTCGTCACCGGACCCGACGTCGTCCGCAGCGTCACCGGTGAGCAGGTCGACATGGCCTCGCTCGGCGGCCCCGACACACACCACAAGAAGTCCGGCGTATGCCACATCGTCGCCGACAGCGAGATGGACGCCTTCACCCGCGCCCGCCGTCTGGTGTCCATGTTCTGCGAGCAGGGCGAATTCGACATCGCCGCCGCCGAGCACGGAGACACCGACCTCCGGGCCCTGATGCCCGAATCCAACCGTCGCGCATACGACGTCCACCCGATCATTCACGAACTGCTGGACAACGTCGAAGGCGAATCGACCTTCGAGGAGTTCCAAGGCGGCTGGGCCCGCAGCATCGTGATCGGCCTCGGACGCATCAGCGGCCGTACCGTCGGCGTCATCGCCAACAACCCCATTCGCCTCGGCGGTTGCCTCAACTCCGAAAGCGCCGAGAAGGCAGCCCGTTTCGTGCGCCTGTGCGACGCATTCGGCATCCCTCTCATCGTGGTCGTCGACGTTCCCGGATACCTGCCCGGCGTCAGCATGGAATGGGAAGGTGTCGTCCGCCGCGGAGCAAAGCTGTTGCACGCCTTCGCCGAAGCCACGGTCCCCCGCGTCACGCTGGTGACGCGCAAGATCTACGGCGGCGCATACATCGCGATGAACGCACGCGCACTCGGTGCCACCGCGGTCTACGCCTGGCCCGGCTCCGAGGTCGCCGTGATGGGTGCCAAAGCCGCCGTCGGCATCCTGCACAAGAAGGCCCTCGCCGCAGCTCCCGAGGAGGAGCGTGAGGCACTGCACGATCGCCTGACTGTCGAGCACGAGAGCATCGCCGGTGGCGTCGAGCGTGCCGTGGCCATCGGCGTCGTCGACGAGGTCATCGAGCCGAGCAAGACTCGCAGCACGGTCGCCAAGGCACTCGCGGCTGCCCCCGCTGCGCGCGGCAACCACAAGAACATTCCGCTCTGATCGACCGGCTTCGCTTGCGGCCCTGACCCAGCACCCAGCCCCGTCCTCCCCCGGCCGCGTGAATGGACCCTTGCAGCGCCCAGACGCATGTAGTGGTCCATTCACGGTGGCTCAATGCGGGTTTCAGTCGCTCAGACTGCAACAAAGCCACATTGATCCACGGCGGGCGGCCGAACTACAGCGTCAGTTCTCGATCCACTTGTGATCGTGAGCCAGTCGCAGCATCGCTGATCGGATGTCGAGAATCTGCGCTGCCGTCACGGTTCCGTTGGCCGTCAGGAGTGCCTCGGTCACTTCGGCAGTGAAGTCCGCCTCGGACAGCACGTCGCAGATGACGTCCTCGAGTGGCTGGTGTTCGCCGGCCGGAACGTCGTGGAACGGCACATCTGGCTTGCGTCGGGTGACCAGGGCGGTCGATGCCGGACCGTCGATGATCTGCACCTGAGTGGCCTTAAGGCCACGATCGCCGTCGACGGCAACGTATTCGACGCGAACCCCCGGTGCCAGCAGTCGCTTGTCGAAGTCCAGATCGTTGACGTGAATGAACACGTCCTCGCCGCCCTCGTCCGGCGCTACGAATCCGTACCCCTTGAACTCGTCGAATCGAATAACTTTTCCGGTCGACAACATCGAACTCACCACTCCACGGTCGTTCCCACATGCCTACCCCAGGCACGTTCGCGAAACTACCGCGACAGCGGATCCCCAGCAACTCTCGTATCTAGCCGACGTTGCGGCTCAACCACGTCACTTCGGCTCCGGCACCACCGGTGCGGAACGGCTCGAGAGCGGCGTCCCAGTCCGAGCCGAGAGCGTGCTCCACGGCCGCGGTGAGGTTGCCCTGATTGTTCTCCATCAGGGCGCGCAGTCGCATTTCGCCGAGGACCACGTCACCGTTCGCGCTCGTCGATCCGCGCCACAGTCCCAGACCTGGAACGTGCGAGAACCGTTCGCCGTCGACGCCTTCGCTGGGATCCTCGGTCACCTCGAAACGCAGCATCTGCCACGAGCGCAAGATGCCGGCGAGGGTCGCCCCGGTGCCGACCGGGCCGATCCAATCGGTGGTAGCGCGCAGCTGCCCGTCGGAGGCCGGCTGCGCAGACCACTTCAAATTCGCACGGCAATCGAGGGCGTCGGACAACGCCCATTCGACATGCGGGCACAACGCAGCGGGCGACGAGTGGATGTACACGACACCCGACGTCGCTTCTGCGAATTGATTCGATCCACGCATTGCACTACCTCCAGCTTCGACGAGGGACGTCTTCCCCAACGACCTCGACATGCTTCGGCTGGCTGCAGTGAATCAACACGTATGTGTACTAGTGTGCCCCGAGTTACCCCTGTTGCGCCAGTGCAATCTGTGAACGGTCGATATTCAGCCTGCCAGGACGGCGTCGGACAGTTCGGGCCACAGGGGTTTTGCCCAATCTCCGAAGGCCCGGTCGGTCAACACCACGCACGCGGTCCGCACGGCCGGATCCACCCACAGGAACGTCCCGGCCTGACCGAAGTGACCGAACGTGGCCGACGAGTTGGCGCTTCCGGTCCAATGCGGGGTCTTCTCTCCACGTAGCTCGAACCCGAGCCCCCAGTCGCAGGGTCTGTGCGATCCGTACCCGGGCACGATCCCGTTCAGACCGGGAAACTGCACGTCTGTCGCGGACAACAGTGTCTGCGACGCCAGGAGCGTGGGCTGCAACAGCTCCGCCGCAAATGTCTTCAGGTCCGCCAAGGTGGAGCTGGCACCGTGGCCTGCCGATCCCGGCAGCGCGGTGTTCGTCATCTGCAATGGTCGGCACACGGCCTCGTCGAGGTAATCGGGGAAGGCGATGCCCGCCTCGGTTTCGATCAGTTCGGCCAGCACCTCGAACCCGGCGCTCGAATAGATCCGCTTGGTGCCGGCCGGTGCCTGAACTGTGCGTTCCCCGAACGCCAACCCCGACGCGTGCGCCAGCAGATGCCGAACCGTCGACCCTTCCGGCCCTGCGGGTTGATCCAGTTCGATCGCACCTTCCTCGACGGCGACGAGGACCGCGTATGCACTGAGCAGTTTGGTGACCGAGGCGAGCTCGTATACGCGATCGGTGTCGCCGACCTCCTCACGAACCCCGGAGTCGGTGACGACTGCGGCACTGACATGGTCGACGGGCCAGGAGGACGTGAGATCGAGGGTGGTCACGATTCACGAGCCTAATTGTCGGTCGATGACGGTGCCCCGGTCCCCCGTCGGGCTACGCTCGCAGCACATGAGTGGGAGGAATGCGATGTCGGTTGTGTATGGATCGTGCAATTTGTGCGAAGCGATCTGTGGTCTCGAGTTCACGGTGGAGAACGACGCGGTGACGTCCATCCGCGGTGACGAGAAGGATCCTCTCTCGCGCGGCCACATCTGCCCGAAGGCTCTGTCGCTGATCGATCTGCACGCCGATACCGATCGACTCACCACGCCGGTCAAACGTGTGGGTGAGAAGTGGGAGAAGATCGGCTGGGACGAGGCATACGACCTCGTGATCGACGGTCTGATCTCGACGCGTGAGAAGTACGGCCGCAATGCCGTCGGCATCTATCAGGGCAACCCCAACGTGCATTCGATGGGTGCGATGACCCATGGCATTCCCTTCACTTCGCTGCTCCGGACGCGCAATCGATACTCCGCCACCTCGCTGGATCAACTCCCGCATCAGCTCGTCGATCACCTGCTGTACGGGCATCAATTGCTGCTGCCGATCCCGGACATCGACCGAACCGACTTCTTCCTGGTCCTCGGCGGCAATCCGATGGCGTCGAACGGCAGCATGATGACCGTCCCCGATTTCGCCAAGAGAGCGCGGGCATTGCGCAAACGGGGCGGACGGCTGGTCGTGGTCGATCCACGAAAGACCGAGACCGCGGATATCGCGGACACACACTTCTTCGTCCGCCCCGGCACCGACGCACTGCTGCTGCTCGCGATGATCCACATCATCGTCGCCGACGGCAACGTGCGCGTGGCCGACTACATCGACGGTGCCGATCGGCTCGCCGATCTCGTCGCCGAATTCACACCGGAATCCGTCGCTCCGGTCGTCGGGATTGCTGCGGAAGAGATCTACGCCCTGGCACGTGATTTCGCCTCGGCGAAGTCCGCGGTGGCATACGGCCGAATGGGGGTCTCGACTCAGCAGTTCGGCACCGTGTGCCAGTGGGCGATTCAGGTACTGAACATCATCACGGGCAATCTCGACCGCCCCGGCGGTGCCATGGTGACCGATCCCGCGATCGATCTGATCAAGCAGGGCATCGTCGGCCGCGGCCATTTCGACAAGTGGCGCAGTCGCGTTCGCGACCTGCCCGAGTTCGCGGGCGAATACCCCTGTTCGACGCTGGTCGACGAGATCACCACCGAGGGCAAGGACCAGATCCGCGCGATGGCTGTCCTGTCCGGTAACCCGGTGTTGTCGATGCCCGGCGGCACCACCCTGAACGACGCGTTCGCCGGTCTCGACTTCATGGTGTCGTTCGACTTCTACATCAACGAGACCTCGCGTCACGCACACGTGATTCTGCCGCCGACGATGTCTCTCGAACGTGACCACTACGATCTGATCTTCAACTCCTTCGCGGTACACAACACCGCCAAGTACATGCCGGCGATCCTGCCCAAGCAGGCTGGAGCAAAGCATGATTGGGAGATCTTCCGAGATCTGTCGCTCCGCTACAAGAGCCGGATGGCCGGCTCGACGGTCGGTCGACTGAAGTCACGATTGACTCCGAAGAGCGTGATCAGCGAAGCGCGCCTGCGACTGTCCCCCGCTCGCACCCTGGACATCCTGCTCCGCAGTCAACGAAAAGGGTTGTCGCTCAGAAAGCTTCGAGCCAACCCACACGGTGTCGATCTCGGACCGTTGCGCCCCGGCTTCCCGCAGAAGCTGAAGACGCGGGACAAGCGCGTACAGCTGATACAGGACATCGTCGTCACCGAACTTCCCGCGCTGGTGGATCTGATGCGCTCCAGTGCAGTACCGAGCGGCGACGAGTTGTTGATGATCGGCCGACGACACCTGCGTAGCAACAACTCGTGGATGCACAACACCGCCCGGCTCACCAAAGGCAAAGCACGGCACCACCTTCTGGCCCACCCGGACGATCTTGCGCATCGCGGCATCGAGGACGGGGCGATGGTATCGGTGACTTCTGCCGCGGGAACCGTCGACATCGAGGTGGCGGCATCGGAGAAGATGATGCCGGGTGTGGTGAGCATGCCGCACGGCTTCGGGCATCAGCGCCCCGGCGTGGAGTTGTCGGTTGCCACGACGGTGACGGGTCCCAGTGTCAACGACATCACCGACCCCAACCGCGTCGACGCCGTCTCGGCCAACGCGATCCTCAACGGGGTTCCGGTGCAGGTCCGAGCGAAATAGCGCCCCGATGCACCGTCGAGGCGACGGGATTCTGTACGATTCTGCAGGCTCGTACCTGGTACGGGCATGGGGCGGTAGCTCAGTCGGTTAGAGCCGTGGACTCATAATCCATTGGTCGCGGGTTCGAGCCCCGCCCGCCCCACCACGGTGCCGAGAGCCGAACCCTGATGTCCGTGCCGATTCATCGATACCTCAGCGCCATTGCGGACGTGGGATGTCCTCGATTGCGGGCAGGCTGACCGCATGCGATATTCGAGTGCGACACCACGACGAGTGGATGGAGCGCACAAGTGACTGCTGAGAAGTCTTCCTCGTCGGCGTCCGACCACCCACCGACGTGGAAGTTCGACTACCCGGTCGTTCACGCCGAAACTCGGGCACAGTGGCGAACCTGGCTGGCGGACAATCACACCTCGACCCGAGGCGTGTGGCTGTGTTCGTGGCGCAATACCACCGATCGACCACGCTGCCCCTACCCCGAAGCCGTCGAGGAAGCCATCTGCTTCGGTTGGATCGACTCCACGAACACCGTCTTCGACAACGAGCGCAGCCTGCAACTCTTCACGCCGCGCAGGCCCAAGAGCCAGTGGACCCGTCTGAACCGGAAACGCGCCGCCGATATGGAGGACCGCGGCCTCATGACCGACGCAGGTCGCCGTGCCATCGCTGCCGCGAAATCCAACGGCTGGTGGACGATTGCCGATCAGGTCGAGGACCTCCAGGAACCACTTGAGCTGACAACGGCGCTGGACAGAGATCCGAACGCTCGGAGCACCTGGGACGGCTTTCCGCCCAGTGCCCGCAAGCAGATGCTGTGGTGGGTCGTCAGCGCCGTGCGAGACGACACTCGCGCAACTCGAATCGCACACGTCGTCGCCGAGGCCGCCGCCGGTCGACGAGCCCGCGGCTGAGGGCGGCTACAGCGGTCAGATCAGCGCTGCTCTTCGGTACAGCCGCGACCAATACACCAGCAGCACAGCAGCATTCGTCCCGAACCACAGCCACGTCACGAATGCCGCCAGGACACCGGTGACGAAGAAGCCCAGTACCAATGCCACGACCCAGGCGAGAACATAGGCCACAATCGTGACGACAGCCGCCACTGCGCACCGCCCCGGGAACTGCCGGACCGTAGCCCACGCTGCGCGGAACGGATGTCGTTGGTTGTCGGCCGCGGCCGGAAGTATCAGCAGCGCAACCAGAATCACGATGGCCGGGAGCAGCGGGAAAACTACTGCCAACGCAACGGCCACCCCGGTCAGCACTACGCACCACACCAAGACGCGCGGACGTCGCCGTGCCCGGCTCAGCGCGTCGATCGCAGTGCCGTCCACCACGTCGAGTGCCGTCGATGCGGTGATCCACAGGGCGAGTACCAGTGCCGCGGCGGAGGCCGCAACCAATCCCGCGAATCCCAGGGAGAACGTGGGTACGGGATCCCCCACCACAGTCAGCGCCTGAATCAGAGCGGACACGACCACCACGAGAGCCAGAACCGCACTCCCTTTCACGGCGCACCGACCGTCGAATTGCGGTCGAGCACGTCCTGTACGGATCCCGAATAGAGAACGTCCGTGCCGACCTTCACCTCGACGGTGCTCGCGTCGTCCGACGTCGCCGAACCGGTGATCGCCTCGTTGTCGGTTGTCTCCCCGGCACATTCGATGTCGGCTCCGGCACCCGAGCACACCGGCGCGACCAGTATCTCGATTCCCTTCTCCAACAGCACGTCGTTGACGGCATAGCGCAGATTTCCGAGCTCGGCACCGCCGACCGGGGCGAGCGCTGCAGTCTGCGAGCATCCCGCGCAGACCATCACCGCGAATACGGCGAGAATCTTTCTGCGCAATCCGTTCATCGGCCCTGCCTCGTCTCGTAGGCGATCAGTCGCGCATGCTCGTCCAGGTGTTGTTGTTCGAGGGCGGCGTCGGTGATGCTGCTCAGATCGAACGGTGCCGGAAGGAGCAATTCGGTGTTGCGGTCCAGGCGCGACCCTCGACGCATCAGTGGATTCTCGGCCCAGTCGTTGGCCGCCAATTCACGGCTGCGCGACGCCAGATCCAGGTACCCTCCGCTGTTTCCGGGCGTGACCGGAGACGCGTGATCGAGCACAGTCGTGAACAGCGACAGGGTCCCGTCCCGGTTGTCGACGATCTCGACCACCTGCTGCTGTTGAGGAAAGTCGATGCACGACGCAGTCGTGATCTCCCAGAATCCGCGTCCGTCTCGCGAGTGCGCCAAAATCTGGTTCTGGTGGGTGTGGCCGTTGAGCCAGCCGATCACCACCGGATACTTCAACAGAAGATCGACGAACTCGTCCGCGCCGTAGAGCTTCACCGACTGCCCTGGCCTCTGTGCTCGGTTCTCCAATGTCAGGCTGTTGTGGTGCGTGTAGATGAGCACCAACTTGTTCTCGGCCTGCGCTCGCTCCAATTGCCCGGTGAGCCAATCGAATTGATTTCCCGGCACCGCACCGTCGGGCCCGGCGACAGCGTTGCAGGTGTCGAGACCGAACGTGCGGATGTTCGGGGTGGGGTCTGCCACCCACCACGTCTCGCCGGAGTCGAGATTGTGCTGGGTGAAGCCGTGACCGATCGGTCCCGGCGTCGGAGTGGTCTCGAAGTGCTCCTGCATGAACTCGCGTTGTTCGAACAGGTAGCGCGACGGATCGGCCGACACCGCCCGAAACCCCGGTCGCGCACCGGCTCCTACGCCCAACGCGTCGGCCATTCGCTGTAGCGGACTGGCCGTCGACGCATAGCCGGCCAGAGCCGAGGTGGCTGTCGCTTCGAGCGTGTACGCCTTGCGACCCCCGACGGCCAGCGCATGCAGCTGCGAGGACAGGTCGAACGTGCCGAGCAACAGGGTGTCGTGATTGCCGTACACCGAGTACCACGGCACCGGCAGCCCCACCGATTCCACGGTGCCCGACATCGCCTGCTCGAGGAGGTCGGGAAGCGTCGGGAATCCGTAGTCGCCGAACGACCCTCCCGACGGATCGCCCGGCCGATAGGCCCACTGCGCCTCCGGCCAGGCCTGAACACCCTCGAAGACGTCCGCGGAGCCGCTCGTCGGCCGAACCGGAACACCGTCGAGAACATCTATGTACCAGCGTAATTCGAGGTGCGAATGCATGTCGGCACTGTCCCCGGTGACCACGGCTGCCCCCATCGGAGCGCCGGTGACCGGGCTGATCCGCGCGTCCGCGAAGGCCTTCACCATCGCCGCGGTGACGTGCACCGTGAGCGGATCCTGCGGATGGAACGCCGAACCCCACGCGGCGTGGTCGGAGACGATCATGGGCTCGATCCGGCCGGGCGATTGCGCGTCGATGACATGCATGTCCGACAGGTGGCCGAGGTAGAGCAACGAGCGCCGTGACTGCACCCGCGACGCATCGGGCGCTCGTCCGAGAACGTCGAGGCGCGCGACGTACGGCTCCCCCGGCCCGGCAGCGAGCACCCGGTACTGCCCCGGCCCGTTCGCGGTTCGCAGAATCGTCTGCGCCAGCGTTCCGGTCCCGCCCGCTTCCACAGGCTGGGCGTGCGCAACGAGAGCCTGACCCAGCACGTGGGGCGCGATTCCCCACGCCGCGGCGAGAGCCCCTACTCGAGCGATGAATTGTCGACGCGACAGCCCAGCCATGGAACTCCCCGGATCCTCGAGAACGGCACCACGTGCGCCTCGCATCCGACGAGGTGACTGCCTATTTTTACAGGGTGTACGGCAGCCAGGCTCGATTTCGGATCGTTCAGGGCACCACGGTGACCGGCCAGCGGCCGGCTTTGACCAACCGCACCGCCACCGAACCGGCGATTCGATGGCCGGCATTCTCGGATGCGCCCACCACAACGGCGTCGGTGCGCAGTTGTTCTGCCACGGCGATCAGCCCGTTGTACGGGTCACCCTGCGCGGTGCGGAACTCCCACCGAACGTGCTCCCGGTCCCCGAATCGAGCAGCAGAGGTGCGGACGTAGTCGAGAAGTTCGTCGGCGATCTGCTGACCGGTCTCGACGAGTGAGATGCCGGCCTGGCCCCAGGAAGCGGTCGCAATGGGCTGCACGTACACCAGCACCAACAGTGACCTCTGCCGGCGAGCAAGGCCTGCGGCGTAGGCGGCGGCGCGCCAGGACGAATCGGACCCGTCGACGCCGACCACGATCGATTTCGGTCCGTCGTGGCCGTACTCGAACCCGGTGGACTCCTGCGCATCGCTCACGACCTGAGGCTACTGCCGGTACCCGCCGATTCGAACACCCCATACCGTGGCGGTACGGTTGGTTCACTTCGAGTGCTGGTCGCTCGAACATACTTATTGGACGGGAGTAGCAAGTGAACGACGTCTCGCAGCACGACGGCCCGTCGACGGATCCGGCTACAGTGTTCGCCGCTCTGGCCGACATCGTGTACCGAGGCAGCAGCGCCGAAGAGATCTACACCGCGATCTGCAATGCCGCTGTGCTGATCGTTCCGCACTGTGATCACGCGAGCCTGATGCTGATGCGCCACGGAAAGCCCGTCACGGTCGCGGCGTCGGACGACATCGCTCGTGTCGTCGACGACATCGAGCGCGCCACCGGCGAAGGCCCGTGCCTGGACGCGATCACCAGCGAGGCAGCACAGCTCGAGGCCGACTTCCGAACTCCCACCCAGTGGCCCGCGATGGCTCGCGGTGTGTTGAACCGCACGCCGGTGCGAGGAGCCATGGGATTCCGGCTCAACGTGGACGAGCAGAAGGTGGGCGCGCTCAACCTGTTCACCGACAAGCCGGGCGTGTTCGACACCGACAGCGCGAGCAAGGCGATCATTCTGACGGCGTTCACCGCAGTCACTGTTGCTGCGGTCATGAACGGTCAGGAAGCGTCGACTCTGCGTGACGGACTCGAGAGCAATCGGGAGATCGGCAAGGCGATCGGCCTGATCATGGCTCTGCACGATGTGTCCGGCGACGAGGCTTTCGCTCTGCTGCGTAAGTCCTCTCAGGACCTCAACGTCAAGATCGCCGACCTCGCAGCAACTGTCGTCGATCGGCACAGCAAGGGCTTGACCACCTGATCGGTGCGCTGCCTACACCTTCTTCGGTAGCGCGAACACCAGTGCCAGCGCCACCACACTGAACGCAGCACTGACGGCCATGGCCATCGCCGCGCCGTGCAGAAAGCCGGAACCGACAGTGTCGGGACCGGTGATGTTCAGAGATCCGAACAGCACGCTGCCGATGACGGCGATACCGATCGCCGAGCCGACGCGCTGCATGGTGGAGATGACTCCGCTGGCGGCTCCCGCGTCGTCGCGATCGACGGTCGCGACGATGAACTGGGCGTTCGGTGCTATGAACGCACCGTTGCCCAGACCCGCGATGAACAGTGGAACCAACAGCGTCCAGTGCGAGATCGTGTCGGCAGAGCTGGTCGCGAGGATGACCCACAGCCAGATCAGCCCGATCGAGACGAGAGACGCGCCGAGTATCAGAACGGTGCGACCGAGTCGGATCGTCAGCCTGTTGCTCTGCGAGGCCGCGATGATGCTGCCGATCGCGAACGGTATCGACACCAGTCCCGACGCCAGTGCCGTGTTACCGAGCCCGGTCTGCCACAGCAGCGAGATGGTGAAGAAAATGCTGGTGAAGGCGGCGAAATAGACGAGCGCGAGGATCACACCTCCGGTGAACGCCGGACGGGTGAACAATCGAGGTGGCACCAACGGATTCTGTCCGCGGCCGGTCCGAATCACTTCCCACCAGCCGAACAGCGCGATGAGGCCCAGTCCTGCGGCGATCGTCAGGTAGGTCCACGTGGGCCAGCCCAATTCCTGGCCCTCGATCAGCGGAACGAGCAGTGCGATGAGACCTGCTGAGATGAGTACCAGTCCGAGCCAGTCGATTCCGGGGCGGGCCGCCGGCTCGGCATCGGTCTTGCTCGGGAGCAGCACTGCAGCCGCAACGAGACCGACGATTCCGATCGGCAGGTTGACCCAGAAGACGAGCCGCCAGCCGTTCTCCTCGCCGAAGGCCTGGATGATCAGGCCGCCGACGATGGGTCCGAGTGCGGTCGACACTCCGATGACCGCCCCCATGATGGCAAATGCCTTACCGCGCACCGGCCCCGGGAACAACAGCTGGATGAAGGCGGTGACTGCGGGCACGAACATGCCGCCCGCCAAGCCCTGAACGACTCGCGCGACGACCAGTTGCAGATCGTCCTGAGCCAGCCCGCAGGCGAAGCTCGCGACGGTGAAGAGAGCGAGGCCGGTGAAGAACACCCATTTGTGGCCGATGCGATCGCCCACCTTGCCCGCCGGTATGAGTGCCAATCCGAAGGCGAGTGCGTACCCCGAGATGATCCACGACAGAATCGATTCCGACGCGTCCAACGTGGTGCTGATCGTCGGTAGTGCCACGTTGACGATGGTGGTGTCCAGCAGGGCCATGAACATGCCCAGCAGCAGAACCACGAGCGCTTTCCAGGCACGTGTGGGTACCTCTGTCGCTGGTGGAGTTGCAGAGGCAATGCCGTCGGTCACTGTGCTGCCCTTCGTCGTAGTCGCTGAGCAGTGTCGACCAGCCGCTGTCGGGTTGTCAGCCGATCATTGCCGTAGCGGCGAACACCCACGAGAGTCCTGAGGCCAGCACCACGAACGCGGAGGCGACGATCCGGCCACCCCACTGCGTCTCCACGAGAGAAGTCTCCGCCAGAGCCGTCTCCGAGAGCGCTTTCGCACCTGCCGTATTCGTCGGCGTCATGATCCACTTCCCACCCTGCATCCGCGACCCTGGTCATTTCCGGCCGGTGGATACCCTGGGAACCCGTGCCGAAACTAGTTCGCGGCAACAACCACCTCCAGAGCGTCGAGAAAGGGGTGCTGAGAGGCGAGCAGCTTTGCTCTCGCCTGCGCCAGCGGAAACCATTCGACGCGGTCGACCTCGGGAAACGACTTCATGACGCCGGATTTCGGCGGCCATTCGATCTCGAATGTGTTGCTCACCGCATTCGAGACATCCAGATCGGCCTCGACGCCGAATGCAGTGACGATCTTCCCGCCGCGTTGTCTGACGGTGCCGAGGTCGACGGGCTCTCCGGCCGGAACCTCGACCCCGACTTCCTCGCGAAATTCCCGTTGGGCTGCCGTCCAGGAATCTTCACCATCGGTGATCAGCCCTTTGACGATCGACCAGGCTCCGTCGTCCTTGCGGGCCCAGAAAGGTCCGCCGGGATGAGCGATCAACACCTCCGGGCCATCGACACCGACGCGATACAACAGAATTCCTGCGCTCGTTTCGACCATGGCCTCAGCGTGCCACCAATGTGCAGCGCTAACGTCCTCCGCGCCGCCGTGCCTCGAACCCGGCTGGCAGTTATTGTCGACCGATGCAAGAGCGTGCAGCGTCCACCAGGCAGGCCGTACTCGAAGGTGCCGCGACCAGTTTCGAGAAATTCGGTTACGGCACAGCCAGTTTGAGCACTATCATCGCGTATGCCGGGGTCAGCAAAGGCGCGATGTACTTTCATTTCTCCTCCAAGGAGGAGCTGGCCCAGGCTGTCATCGACGCGCAGCTCACGATGGCTGCGACTGCCACCGCCGTCATCGTCGATCGGACGCCGAAAGCGCTCGACGCGTTGATTCTGGTGACCAAAGAGCTGGGCCGTCAGCTGCAGACCGAGTCGATATCGCGAGGCGGCATGAGATTGACCTTGGAGTCGGCCATCGCCGACGGTCCCCACGCGGGGGCGTTCGGCGAGTGGATTGCCAAGATCGGTGATCTGGTCGCGCGTGCCCAGACGGAGGGCGACGTCGTCGACAGCGTCGACGCGATGGCCGCGGGACGGTACATCGTCTCGTTGTTCACCGGCGTGCACACGGTCTCGGAAATGCTCACCGGACGGGCCGATCTCCAGCAGCGGATGACCGAAATGTGGCAGATACTGCTACCCGGCATGGTCCCGCGTCGACGCCTTCCTCGGCTGGTTGCGCTGGCCGA
The DNA here is from genome assembly GCF_022810385.1 of Rhodococcus sp. ARC_M12. Classification (NCBI taxonomy): domain Bacteria; kingdom Bacillati; phylum Actinomycetota; class Actinomycetes; order Mycobacteriales; family Nocardiaceae; genus Rhodococcus; species Rhodococcus sp. ARC_M12. The sequence goes on from NZ_JALGQI010000003.1 coordinate 24,126, forward strand.
GGCTCCCGTTATCGACTGGAGCGATCGATAGCGGCCAACCACGGTTCGGATGTAGCCGTGACCGATATCGCCGAGAGCACCTCGCCGTCGTTCTCGAACTGAATGCGATGGACGCCGTCCGTGGGATCGGTGTCGACGATCACCGAACACGGGTTGCTCCACTCCGCAAATCCCATGAACCTCACCTCGCACGTGGTGAAGTCCAGCGTCGGGATTCCGGTTGCCATACGCAAAGCCTGCCGGGCCGCTTCGAGCATCGTGACTCCCGGCAGGTACTCGACCGAATGGTCGAACATGGCCAAGTTGCGGGGATCAGGGGCGACGACGATGCTGCCGTCGGATGTGTGGCGTGCCAGCACCACGTCTGACGGGTCGAGGCGTCCCACGGCGGAGGGCGAGACCACCTCGGTTCCGGCCGGCAGGTAACGGAAATGTGGGTCGGCCATGGTCGACTTGCGATGCTGTGAGTACACCTCAGGCCCGATGGTCCGGACGGACGCCGTCCCCGAGGCCACGAGGTGGGTGCCGTTCAGGAGCCGCGCCGACAGCTTCATGCTGTCCATCGACTCGTCGTCGAACCTGACGTCGGTCGCGATCGACTCGGCGACGAGCGAATCGTCGATGTCGTCGACCGACAGCGGATCGAGGATCTCGAAGCGGGAGTGCTCGATGAACACCACGTGATCGAGAGGCACGCCATGATTGACGTGACAGAAGAGGCTGATCGCCTGCCGCAGAGCCTCCGCCACCATCAAGGAGTCGTGGGTCCGACGTACCGGCGCGAACATGCGGTGCGACGTAGGGAACTGCACCGCCGCCCGATGGGTACCGTCGATGGTCTCGTAGTCGGTCAACAGAACGTCGCCCGGTGACCGCCGATGCACCAGGTGACGTGGAACGGTTGCTGCGTAACTCAAACTCATGAAGCCCCTTAACCCGACCGACCCGGTTTTTTATAGCACTCTCGAGCCGTCCGGATCGCCCGTTCAGTATGTCGCGGGTCGCCGACATCCCTCGCATCCGTCGCAGGGATTCATTCATTCGATATACGGCAACAGCGGTCGCGATCTGATAACCGATCCGTACTTGCAGTACCACGTATTCGGTACTTCGTCGGATCGGAGGGTGGCTCCGGTCGGTGCAGCCGGACGCAAAAAATCCCCGCCCAATGGAACCGGACGGGGATTGCGCTCCCCCACCTGGACTCGAACCAGGAACCCTTCGATTAACAGTCGAATGCTCTGCCAATTGAGCTATGGGGGATTACTTCGCGGCGTCACACTCTCGTGCGAGCCGTTGGAAACAATAGCGCACACCCCCTTGCTACTACCAAATCGGGTTCTGCCGAGTACCAAATCGCCCTGCTCGAGGTTCGTCGGGCAAGATGGAAGAACAGCCGCACGTTCTATGGAAGGACCTACTGATGATTCGTTTGGTACTGGCGGCTGGAGCTGCGTATGTGCTCGGTGCCAAGGCAGGACGTGGCCGGTACGAGCAGATTCGGAAGACTGCGAACGCCGTCGCGTCGAGCCCGGCCACCAAGAAGGCGATCGAGGTCGGCCGTCAGAAGCTGTCCGATTCCCTGAACACCCAGCCTCGACTGGAACCGATGCAGCCGATCGACGACGAGACCCAGGTCTTCGTTCCGCGCGATCAGCTGCGGCGCTAACCGACCTCGGCCACACTTCCGACAGCGAGCTCGAGCAGGCTGCGGCGATACTGCTCGAGGGCGATGAGGTCGCCGAACAACGCGTTGTAGTCGTCGGGCTTCTCCACCGGCGACATGCGCTGCAGTTTCGATTTGAGTTCGGCCACCTGCTGACCGACCCACACTTCCTGGAGCCGCGCGAGCACGCCCGAGATGTAGCGGGTGAGGGCGTCGTCGGCCACGCGCATCGGGTCGACGGCCAACTCCGTCACCAACGACACGACTACGGCATCCTTGGCCTGTTTGGCCACGGCGTCGACCCACTCCCCTCCGCCCAAGCCTGCAGCCGTACCGCCGGCAGCGGCCACTGCGTCGCGCACAGCCGAGTACGCCGGGTGGTGGAAGCTCTCCGGCGGCAGTGAATCGAACACCGTACCGGCCATCGCGGGCATCTGCAGCACAGCTTTGAGAGCCTCCCGCTGCGGCCACAGCGACGGATCGGTTGGGTTGGGACGCGGGGGTCCCGTGGGAGCCTCCACGGGAGCTGCCTGCCGCTTCTCGAACGGGACACGTTTACCGCTGGTGTCGCCCCGGGCACCTTTCTTCGCCTCGTCGCGCACGCGGGCGAGCACCATCGCCGTGTCGTCCCAGCCGGTCCACCCGGCGAGCTGCCGGGCGTACTCGTCCCGAAGCGACGCATCCTTGATGCGAGCAACGACGGGGACCGTTCGCTTCAACGCTTCGACGCGCCCCTCGGGCGTGTCCAGATCATGTTCTCGCAGAAGCGATTTGACAACGAAGGCAAACATCGGAGTACGTCTGGCGACAAGATCGCGAACGGCGTTGTCGCCGGACTTCAGGCGCAGGTCGCACGGGTCCATACCGTCGGGGGCGACGGCCACGAACGTCTGACCGGCGATCTTCTGATCACCCTCGAATGCCTTCATCGCTGCGGCTTGGCCGGCGTCGTCTCCGTCGAAGGTGTAGATCACCTCTCCGCGGAAGTAGCTGTCGTCCATCATCAGTCGACGCAGCATCGCCAGGTGATCCTCGCCGAATGCGGTTCCGCAGGACGCCACCGCAGTCTTGACGCCGGCCAGGTGCATCGCCATCACGTCGGTGTACCCCTCGACGATGACGGCCTGATGCGACTTCGCGATCTCCTTGCGCGCGAGATCCAGCCCGAACAAGACCTGAGACTTCTTGTACAGCATGGTTTCCGGGGTGTTGATGTACTTGCCCGGCATCGTGTCGTCGTCGAACAGCTTGCGTGCGCCGAAGCCGATGACGTCTCCACTCTGACTGCGGATGGGCCACACCAATCGGCGCCGGAAACGGTCGATCGGCGTACCGCGTTTTCCGGGTGTCGCCAACCCCGCGTCGACGATCTCCTTGGCCTCGAAGCCCTTGCCCAGCAGGTGCTTGGTGAGGGTGTCCCAGCCGTCGGGTGCGAAACCGCAGCCGTAGGCGAGCGCGGCATGGCCGTCGAAATTGCGTTCGGTCAGGTAGTCCCGCGCAGCCTGGGCGTCGGGACCACTGAGCCTGCCCGCGTAGAACTCCTGCGCTGCCGCGTTGGCGGCGATCAAGCGCGCTCGGGTGCCACGATCACGTTGAACCGATGGCCCGCCGCCCTCGTAGGAGATCGAGTAATTCAGCCGGTCGGCGAGTTGCTCGACGGCCTCGACGAACGAGATGTGCTCGATCTTCTGGAGGAAGGAGTAGGCGTCACCGCCCTCGCCGCAGCCGAAGCAGTGATAGTGACCGTGGTTGGGGCGAACGTGGAACGACGGTGATTTCTCGTCGTGGAAGGGACACAACCCCTTCATGGAGTCGCCGCCCGCGCGCTTGAGCGAGACGTAGTCGCCCACGATGTCTTCGATCCGTGTGCGTTCGCGAATGGCGGCGATGTCGCGTTCAGGAATTCGGCCGGCCACGAAGGGCAGTCTAGTCCCGATCCGAGACGGGTTTCGAATCGATCAACCCCAGCTGGCCTGAGCTCCGAGTGACCGCTTGTCGATCAGTTCGAGCCTGCTCTCGGTGTACGACGCGATCTGGTCGACGACCACTCGGGTCCGTTCCGCGTCGCTGTCGGCCCGTTGCCATGCCGGCACCAGGATGGGGTCCAGTTCGCCCGGAGCCGAGCGCATCAGCCACTCGGCGACGCGGTGGATACGGTCGCGTTGACGCTCCTGGCGAATCTTGTGGCCGGCGTCGGACATCACGTACCGCAGTGCCATGGTCTTGAGCAATGCCACCTCCGACCCGACGATCGACGGCACCACCAGATCGGCGTCGTATCGGCTCAGTGGCGCGGTGCCGTATTTCTCGTGGGTGCCCTCGATGGCAGCGGTGGCGAAGCGGCCGACGAGCTCACTGGTCATGTGCTTGAGCGCGACGGATGCGGCGAGCGTGCCGTCGTAGCGTCCGACGGCGATGACGACGGGCATCCTCGACAGTCGGTTCGCGGCCTCGATCAGTTCGTCGACGTCGAGTCCGCGAAATTCCGAGACGCCGAGTTCGGCCAGGGCGCGTTGCTCGATCGGATCGGACAGCGCACGCAAGTCGATTCGGGCGTCGATCACACCGTCCTCGACGTCGTGCACCGAGTACGCCACGTCGTCGGACCAGTCCATGCTCTGCGCTTCGAGGCACTTGTGCTTCTCGGGCGCGCCGTTGCGCACCCAATCCAGAATGGCCGAGTCGTCGTCGTAGGCACCGAATTTCGCTCCGGGTGCGGGCCTGATCCATGGGTACTTGGTCGCCGCATCCAGCGAGGCTCGGGTCAGGTTGAGCCCCACACTGCGGCCGTCCGCGTCGAGGATCTTCGGCTCCAGACCGGTCAGAATGCGCAGGTTCTGCGCGTTGCCCTCGAAGCCGCCGCAATCCTGGGCCACTTCGTCGAGGGCGCGTTCACCGTTGTGGCCGTACGGCGGGTGGCCGATGTCGTGCGCCAGACCGGCAAGGTCGACCAGATCGGGGTCGCTACCCAGGCCTTCGGCGATGCTGCGGCCGATCTGCGCCACTTCGAGCGAGTGCGTCAGCCGCGTACGCGGGGTGTCTCCGTCTCGAGGTCCGGTGACCTGCGTCTTGTCCGCGAGCCTGCGCAAGGCCGCGCAGTGCAACACGCGCGCACGATCGCGAGCGAAGGCGCTTCGATGCGAGGCGTTGTCCGCCCCGGCCCGCAAGCCCGCGGTCTTCGGGGCTTCGGTGACGAATCGTTCGACGTCGTGCGCCGAGTAGGTGCCGGTCATCTACTGGCCCGCCGTGTAGGAGAAGTCTGCCGTGAAGTGGGTCAACTGATACCAGAGCAGAGCGCCTGTCTCCCTGGCGATTCCGTGTGCCTGCGATTCTCTGGTGTAGACGGCCGGACCGGTGCGGGTGGGCGAGGTCCAGGCGTCGAGGCCTGCGTCACGCGCCATGGTTCTGGTGCGCAATGAATGCCACGGGTCGCTGACCAGCACCACCGACGACTTGCCCTGTTCTTGCAGTGTGTTGCTCACGGCCTCGATACTCCGGAGGGTGTCCGAGCCCGTCTCGACGGCGGTGATGGCGTCGGCGGGCACTCCCTGCTCGATCAGATAGTTTCGGCCCGACGCCGCCTCGGTGAACAGGTCGCCCTCCTGCTTGCCACCGACGGTGACGATCTCGGGGGCGATTCCCTGCTCGTACAGTGACGCGGCCTGGGACAGACGGGCCTCGAACACGGTCGAGGGTGTGCCGCTGTACTGCGCCGCACCGAGCACCACGATGGCGTCCGCCTTGGAGTAGTCGTCGATGCGCGCCACCTGCCATACCCGCACCGCTGTTCCTGCGACCAGTACCAACGCCATCAGCACCACTCCCGCGACCAGCCGACCGGTCCAGCGTCCGAGCGTTCCGAAGAAGCCGAGGCGCTCGGGACCGGGGTCCGGGGCATACCGATCGTCGTACGGATCGCCGTACGAATCTCGGTCGAGAGTTGAGTTCACCCCTCGAGTTTGCCAGGCCCGCGCTTCTTCGGCGGTCACGGCGCGCCTCGAACGAGCTACAGCCACCCTCGATCCTCGGCCACGCGGACCGCCTCGGCCCGGGTGCTGGTACCGGTCTTTCCGATCGCCGACGACAGATGATTGCGCACCGTCCCCTCCGACAGGTGCACCGTGGCAGCGATGGAGCCGGCCGTCCCTCCCTGCGCTGCGGCGCGGAGAACTTCCTGCTCACGAGCCGTGAGCGGAGAAATGCCGTCCGTCAGAGTCTCGGTTGCCAGCGTCGGATCGACGACCCGGAGCCCCATGTGCACCCGCCGAACAGCGTCGGCCAGCTGCTTGGCTGGAGTGTCCTTGACCACGAAACCCGACGCACCCGCATCGATCGCGCGGCGCAGGTAACCCGGTCTGCCGAACGTGGTGACAATCAGCACCCTCGACTCGGGAGCGACCAAAGCCAGTTCGGCGGCGACGTCGATACCGTTCTTGCCGGGCATCTCGACGTCGAGCAGCACGACGTCGGGTCGATGTTCCAGTACGGCAGCGATCACTTCGTCCCCGCGTCCCACCTCGGCGACAACGTCCAGATCGTGCTCGAGACCCAGCAGTGCTGCGAGCGCGCCCCGCACCAGCGCCTGATCGTCGGCCAACAGCAGTCTGATGCTCATTCCGCCGAAACCTCCACTCCGAAACCACCGGTCGACACCCGAGCGATCGTCAGTGAACCACCCGATGCCATCACTCGTTCACCGAGACCGCGAAGGCCGTTGCCACCGTTGTCGCTGCCGCCCTCGGCAGGTCCGACTCCGTCGTCGACGATCGAGATGCTCGACGCCGTCAGCGTCACCCGGCAGTGCCGTGCGCTCGAGTGTCGAACCACGTTGGTCACCGCTTCCCGAAGTACCCAACCGAACAGTTCTCGGTGTCGCAGCGGCACCACGTCGGCATCGCCGGGAAGGTCGGCCTCGATTCCCGCAGCGTTCAAAGCCGTACGTGCACTGGGCAGTTCGGTGCCTATATCGATCTGCCGCATTCCGCCGACGGTGCTGCGAACGTCCGCAAGCGCTTGCCGCGCAAGGGTTTCCAGTTCGGCGATCTCGACGGCAGCTCGGGCGGGGTCGATCTCGATGAGCCTGCCGGCCAGTTCGCTCTTGACGGTGATGACGGTCAGGGAATGGCCGAGGATATCGTGCACGTCTCGGCTCATGCGCTCGCGCTCGGCCACGATGGCCAGGTCTGCCAATTGCTGCCTGGCCACGGCCAATTCGTGATTGCGTTGGAACACCTGGGTGATGCCCCAGGCCGCGGCCGCGCTGATCAGCAGCTGAAACGCGAAGAAGGTGTCGGGCTCCCAGGACGAGACGAAGCGTGGCACCGCCTCGACGAGTGCGACCATCACCACCACCAACGCCCACGCTTGCCTGACCGGCAGGGTCATCATGGCCAGCACTGCGATATAGACGGTGGCACCGAATGCAGTGGTGTCGATCGACAGGCTCATGAACACGGTCAGGGTGATCATGACCCCGAGCGCGATCCACGCCTGCGAAGTAGGCAGTGGCTTTCCTCGGCGGAGTCCGGTGCGGAAGCGCCAGAAGGTGGACGTGAACACCACTCCGAAGGCAACGATCGTCATGACCCCGGCAACCTTCGCCGGCGTGTGTTCCAGAGCGAGGATGTCGTTCAACGGGTAGATCAGGTACACCAGCCAGATGGCTCCGAACATCCAGCCGAACCGCCAGATCCGTCCCTCGGGAAGGTCGGCGGTGAGCGTGGTCATGCCGCCCACGGTATCTCTGTGGGCGACATGATCAGTGGTTTCGGTCTCAGGCACGCGTGGTGTCTCTTCGGAACAGCAACGCAGCTCCCGAGACGAACACCGTCGCCCACACCGCCAGATTGATCACGGCGATCAGCAACGTTCCGGTTTCGGTCCCGGCGAACGCGGCCCTGGACACGGTGGCCAGCCCGTAGAGCGGGGTGAACTGGGCCAGCATCGGGAACCAGCCGCTGTCACCGAGGGGAACGAAGAGTCCGCCCGCCAACGCCAGGAACGCCAGCACGGGTCCGAGAATCTGCATCACGTTCTCCGACGGCAGCAGGTAGCCCATGAACAGTCCGAACGCGGCGAACACCGCCGAGCCGATCCAGCCGATCAGACCGCTGACGATCCACACCCAGATCGGCATGTCCGCCCCGAGGAACTTCGCGACGACGAACACCACGACGATCGAGGCTGCACCCATCGTCATGGCCACGAGGACCTTGGTGACGATGTAGGCGACCGGCTTCAGCGGGGTCAACCGCAACTGTCGGCTCCACCCTTGCGCCCGCTCGACCGAGACCATCGCTCCCCCACTGGTGGTGGCGAGCATCGCTCCGTAGACGGCCATGCTGATGGCGATGTAGCCGGTGACGTTGCCGTGCGCGAAAGGGTAGTCGGTTCTGTAGTCGGACTGTGTGCCGAAGATGACGAAGAACACCGGCGGCATCACCAAGGTGAAGATCAGAGTTCGCTTGTTTCGGAAGAGCCTGCGAATCTCGAGTCCGAGAAAGGTCGGCGAGAAGCCGCCCCAGGCAACAGCTCTGGCAGAGGTACGGGTGGTCGTGGACGGCGTGGTCGTGGTCATCGGATGCTCCCGGCGAGGTCGTTTTGTGAGTCGGTGGTCAGGGCGAGGAATGCGTCTTCGAGGTTGCGCGAGACGATTTCCAGATCGGTCGCGTGCGCTTCGTCGAGTAGGTACCGAGCCACCGCGTCGGAGTCGCGGCCGTGCACGATCACCCGATCGCCGCGAGTCTCGACGCGGTCCACCCCCGGCAGAGCCAGCAACACCGACTGGTCGACGCCGGGCAGCGTGGCGGTGACGGTGCGTCCTGCAGCCAGGTTCTTCACCTCGGCGGCGCTGCCGTCGGCGACGATCTTGCCGTGCCGCACCAGCACGATACGGTCCGCATAGGCGTCGGCTTCGTCGAGATAGTGCGTAGCGAACAGCACCGTTCGGCCGGTACTGGCGTCCTGGCGGATGGCGTTCCAGAAGTCGCGACGCCCTTCCACGTCCATGCCGGTGGTCGGCTCGTCCAGCACCAGCAGATCCGGGTCGGGCAGCAATGCGAGCGCGAACCGCAATCGCTGCTGCTGCCCGCCGGAGCATTTGGCCACTCGGCGATCGCCGATCTCGGCGATACCGGCCCGGGTGAGAACCTCCTGCACCGACCGGGTTCGGGCGAACAGCACCGAGGTCAGCTCGACGGTTTCGCGGACGGTCAGGTCGCGAAGCAGACCGCCGGTCTGCATGACGGCCGAGATGCGGCCCTGGGCGATGGCGTCGGCGGGCGTGCCCCCGAACACCGACACCGACCCGGTGGTGGGTGTTGCCAGCCCGAGCATCATGTCGATGGTGGTCGTCTTTCCCGCTCCGTTGGGTCCGAGAAATGCGACGACCTCGCCCGGTTCGATGGACAGGCTGAGCCCGTCGACCGCCCGGACCGAGCCGTAGGTCTTGGTGACGTCTCGTAGTTCGACTGCCGTTGTTGTGGTCATGGGACTCACTCTGCTGCGGCCGGGCGGCTTCGACCTCGTTCGAGCGTCACGATTGCGAGGTGACAACTGTCATGCATCCACATCGACCTGCTCGATCTCTGCACCGCCCAGCCGGTAGATTTCAGGCCATGGCAGTCCAGCACCGGCGGCACAGCAGCGCCACAGTCCCCAGGTCGGTCCATCGATTTCGTCGTCTCGCCGCTACGGGTGCTCTGACCCTGTTCGCGGCGGTTCTGCTCGCGCCGGGGGTTGCATCCGCCGAGGCTCCCTCGCGGCTGGCCACCCAGATCACCGACAACGTCCAGGCTCTGGACCCTGATTCGCTGGCCGAGGTGCAGACCTCGGTCGACGACCTCTACGGCAGCAGCCAGCTTCGGTTGTGGGTCACCTACGTTGCGGATTTCGACAACCTGTCGGCCGCCGACTGGGCCGAGCAGACCGCGTCGAGAAGCGATCTCGGGCAGCGTGACGTCCTCCTCGCGGTGGCGACCGTGGACCGTTCGTACTACCTGGGCGTGAATACCGGACTGTCTCAGATCACCTCGTCAGAACAGGACGACATCCGTGTCAACGACGTGGAACCCGCACTGCGCGAGGAGGATTGGTCCGGTGCCGCTATTGCGGCAGCCGGTGCACTCGGCGACGCGTATGCCTCGAGCGGCAGCGGCGGATCGTCGGCACCGTTGCTGATCGGTGTCGGCGTGCTGGCGGTGGCGGGCGGCGGAGCTGTCGTCTACTCCTCGCGTCGCAAGAAGGCCCGCGTCGCCGCCGAGGTCGAGGCCGTGGCGAACATCGACCCGAGCGACCCGGCCGCGCTGGCCGCCTTCCCGATCGACGTCCTCGATACCCGCGCCAAGGAAATTCTGATCGAGACCGACAATGCCGTGCGCGCCAGCGAAGAGGAATTGAACCTCGCGCGAGGCGAATTCGGCGATTCCGCGGCGGCACCGTTCATCGCCGCCCACGACAACGCCAAGAAAGCGTTGGCCTCTGCCTTCGAAATACGTCAACGCCTCGACGACGCCATTCCCGAAACTCCCGACCAACGACGCGCGATGCTCGTCGAGATCATCTCCTCGTGCGGGCAAGCCGATCGCGAACTCGATTCGCGGGTGGAGGAATTCGACGGATTTCGCGACCTGGTGATGAATGCCGAGTCGCATCTCGACGAGCTCACCCAGGCGATCATCGGGTTGACGGTGCGGATTCCGCAATCCGAAACCCTGCTCGCTCAACTGCATTCGGAATTCTCCGAGACCGCACTGAAATCGATAGCGGACAACGTCACGATGGCCAAGGACCGCCTCGCGCTGGCCGAGGACAACATCGAGGCCGGCCGCAAGGCGGCTGCGCTCCCGCCCGGTAAGCAGGGTCCGGCCGTCACTGCGATTCGGACGGCCGAACGAGCCGTCGATCAGGCCAAGACACTGCTCGACGGCGTCGACCACGCACGTGACGACATCAGGCACGCCATCGCCACCCTGCCCGACGCCATCGCGGACGTCCGCCGCGACATCGAGCAGGCCGGCACATTGACCGAACACGGTGGTGCCGAGTTGCACTCGGCGGTGACTGCGGCGCAGACGGCGTTGCAGAACGCGGAGAAGGCCCAATCCTCGGATCCTCTGGGTAGCTATACCGCCCTCGCCGAAGCCGATGCCGAACTCGAGAAGATCGTGGACGAGGCATCGGCCGAGAAGGCTGCCGAAGACCAGCTGCGGGCTCGCCTCGAGCGCGATATCGCGGCCGCTCAGGCACAGATCACCGCAGCCGCGGACTACATCTCGACCCGTCGTGGCGGCGTCGGGGCCGACGCCAGAACACGCCTGTCCGAGGCCGAACGCCACCTCGGCGCGGCCCGGCAGCTCGAACCGGAGAACCCCGACGAAGCCCTCAAGCATGCGCATGCCGCCAGCCAATTGGCCTCGCGCGCATCGCAGATCGCCCAGTCCGATGTACAGAACTGGGAGAACCGTCACGGTCCGCGCGGTGGCAGCAGCGGCGGCAACATCGCCGGCGCAGTGCTCGGCGGCATCCTGATCAACAGCGTCCTTCGCGGCGGCGGTGGCGGCGGTGGATTCGGTGGTGGCTTCGGTGGTGGCGGGGGCTTCGGTGGAGGTGGTGGGGGCGGCGGATTCGGCGGTGGCGGCGGCCGCTTCTAGTTTCTCGACATACGCACGACAGGGCCCGATCTCACGAAGAGATCGGGCCCTGTCGGTTATGTGAGGCTCTTACGCACCGATCAGTCGAGAGGCGATGTAGCCCTCGACCTGGTCGAGAGCAACGCGCTCCTGTGCCATCGTGTCGCGTTCACGGATGGTGACGGCATGATCGTCGAGGGTGTCGAAGTCGACGGTGATGCAGAACGGGGTGCCGATCTCGTCCTGACGACGGTAGCGGCGACCGATGGCTCCGGCGTCGTCGAATTCGACGTTCCAGTACTGACGCAGTTGCTGCGCAAGATCTTTCGCCTTGGGCGTCAGGTCGGCGTTACGCGAGAGCGGAAGCACTGCAACCTTCACCGGGGCGAGACGACGGTCCAGCTTGAGCACGACACGCTTGTCGACGCCGCCCTTGGCGTTGGGAGCTTCGTCCTCGGTGTACGCGTCGACGAGGAACGCCATCAGCGAACGCGTCAGGCCTGCGGCCGGCTCGATGACGTACGGGGTGTACCGGGTGTCGGTGGCCTGCTCGTAGTAGCTCAGGTCCTGGCCCGACGCCTTCGAGTGCACCGAGAGGTCGTAGTCGGTGCGGTTCGCGACGCCCTCGAGCTCACCCCACGCACTGCCCTGGAAACCGAACTTGTACTCGATGTCCACGGTGCGCTTGGAGTAGTGCGACAGCTTCTCCTTGGCATGCTCGTAGAGCCGAAGGTTCTCCGGATCGATACCGAGATCGGTGTACCACTTCATGCGGTAATCGATCCAGTACTGATGCCACTCGTCGTCCTCGCCCGGCTTGACGAAGAACTCCATCTCCATCTGCTCGAACTCGCGGGTACGGAAGATGAAGTTTCCGGGAGTGATCTCGTTGCGGAAGCTCTTGCCGATCTGGCCGATGCCGAACGGCGGCTTTTTGCGTGAGGTGGTCAGCACGTTGGCGAAGTTGACGAAGATGCCCTGCGCGGTCTCGGGACGCAGGTAGTGCAGGCCCTCTTCGTTGTCGACCGGGCCGAGGAAGGTCTTGAGCAGGCCCGAGAACGCACGCGGCTCGGTCCACGAACCCGGCTCACCGGTCTCGGGATCGCGGATGTCGGCCAGGCCGTTCTCCGGCGGGTGGCCGTGCTTTTCCTCGTAGGCTTCGATGAGGTGATCGGCGCGGTAGCGCTTGTGCGTGTGCAGCGACTCGACCAGCGGGTCGGAGAACGTCTCGACGTGGCCCGACGCCTCCCACACCTCACGAGGCAGAATCACCGAGGAATCCAGCCCGACGGTGTCGTCGCGGCTGGTGATCATGTTGCGCCACCACTGCTTCTTGATGTTCTCCTTGAGCTCGACGCCCAACGGACCGTAATCCCAGGCCGACCTGGTACCGCCGTAGATCTCGCCGCACGGGTAGACGAGGCCTCTGCGCTTGGCGAGGTTGGCGACGGTTTCGACTTTGGACTTGGGTGCCACTGGCGGAGCTCTCCATCTTCGGTTACATCGTGTAAGAGGTGACGTGGGCGGTTTTCGCCCTGATCAGACTATCTGGCTCGGCGGGCGAAACCGAACAGCGGTCGAGTGCGGAAGTTGACATGCGCACCTGTGCATATCACAATGAATACGATTTGCAATAACAACAACTGCACTAACCTGAAGTCATGACGTCGATCGTGCAGGGAGAGTCCGCCGGCAACGAACCGGCTACCGAAGGAGCCGCAACCGTGTCCACGGACTCGACAGTGGAAGCAAGTTCGAGCCACAGGCAGGATCCCGAGCATCCGTTGCACTCGGGCGATCCGTTCGCCGTCGCACCCCCGGCTCACATCCCGCCGAAGGAGACTCTGACTGCGGCGGGAGACATCCTGCGGGCACTCGCGGCGCCGGTACGCATCGCCATCGTGCTGCAGTTGCGCGAGTCCGAGCGGTGCGTTCACGAACTCGTCGTCGCCCTCGGTGTCACGCAACCGTTGATCAGCCAGCACCTGCGGGTACTCAAGGCAGCGGGTGTCGTGCGCGGAGAACGCAACGGACGCGAGGTCCTGTACCGATTGGTCGACGATCACCTCTCCCACATCGTCGTCGACGCCGTGGCCCACGCCGAGGAAGGCCGACACCCGTGACCGACAAGTCCACCGATACCGCCACACCCAGACGACCCGTCGTCGTCGGTGTGCGGGCCACCAAGCAGCGCAGTGCCATCTCGGATCTGCTCGACACCATCGAGGAGTTCAAGTCCGCACAGGATCTGCACGACGAATTGCGCAAGCGCGGTGAGGGCATCGGCCTCACCACCGTGTATCGCACTCTCCAGACCCTCGCCGATGCCGGCACTGTCGACGTGCTCCGCACCGACAACGGGGAGTCCGTCTACCGACGCTGCTCCTCCGGTCATCACCATCACCTGGTGTGCCGTTCGTGTGGTTTCACCGTCGAGGTCGAAGGCCCCACCGTCGAGAAGTGGTCGCAGAGTGTCGCAGAGTCCAACGGCTTCAGCGACGTGAGCCACACGATCGAGATCTTCGGCACCTGCAGTCAGTGCAGTGCTGCCGTTCGGTGAATCCGCTCAGGCGACGGCCTCTGCCACGCGAGGTACCACCGCGTCGATGGCGAACGGAATCGACAGCACCGAGTTGTACGTGATCGCGCCACGCTGATCGGTGGACAACGGAACGATCGCGTCGCCCCGTGCGGCATCGAGCGTTCCGAAGATCGGGTTCTCCGCCACCACGTCGATGTCCTCACCGGTACCGAGATAGAGCACCAGATCCGCGTCGAGCATGGAAATGTTCTCGGCCGAGACCGGAACGAAGAAGTTGGTGCCGTCGTCCTGGGCGCGGATCGATTCCGGGACCTCGAAGCCCAGCGAGGTGACGAACGTCCCCCGCGCATCACCGGGCAGATAAGCGCCGAACTGGCCGTCGTACGGAAGCACCACTGCTGCTGTCTTACCCGCGAACTCGGGATGTTCGTTTCGAACCTGCTCGAGCGCCGCGGTGGTCTGCGTGTTCAACTCCTCGCCGCGGTCGCGTTCACCCATGGCACGAGCAATGGTGTCGGTGGCCACCTCACGATCGACGGCATAAGCGGCCGATCCTGCAGGTCGGGCCACCGTCGGCGCGATGTCACTGAGTTGTGCGTACGTCGCCTCGTCGAAACCCGCATTGAGTCCGGTGATGAGATCCGGTGCCAGAGAGGCGATCAGCTCGAAGTTCGGCTCGGACTCCGAGCCCAGCAGCGTCAACGGCGCGTCACCGACCAACTCGTCGGTCCACGGACCCAGTCCGGTCTCGTAGAACGTGTACCCGGTGTTGCCGACGGGAACGGTGCCGAGCGCGATGACGGCATCGGCGTCGGACACCCCGAGTGTGACGATTCGGGTCGGCTTCTCCGCGATGGTCGTGCTGCCGTAGATGTGATCGATGACGACCGGGAATGCACCGTCGGACGATGGTGCCGCCGAGTCCTCCGGGCTCTCTGTCGAACAGGCCGTCAGAGACACACCGAGGACGATCACCGCCACTGTTGCCGTCAGCATCCGGGTCCACTGCACAGTCATCGCATCCGCCTCTACTCGAAGTAAGTACAGGCAAACCTTATCTGACCGATCAGGGCAGTAGGCCTTCGCGCGCTTTCTCGACTCCGGCCAGCACCAGAATGAGCATCGTCAACATCGCCTCGTCGTCCAGACCGTTCGCTGGAAAGGTGTAGCGCAGCAACACATCCGCGAGCTTGTCGTGGGTGTTGACCGAGATCGCGCCGAACTGCGAATCGGCATTGCGGTCGGCAACCTTCTTGTGCAGAGCTGCCTTGAGCGGCCGGTCCCAGGCCAGAACTGCAGTGAGCGAGAGCACCTCGAGTTCGGGTGAGAGTCGAACCGCACGCAGCGAGCAGAGTGCACCGGCGTAGTCGAAACCGAGCGACCCCTCGTCGCCGAGAGTCACGGTCGCGAACTGTGAGAGCGCAAGCTGGGCACGAGTCTGCAGCGAGAGTCCTTCGGCCGGCATCTCGTTCGCGTTCTCACTCATACTTGACTCCGCCGAACCGTCGGTCTCGCGAAGCGAATTCGATACACGCCTCCCACAGATCCCGACGGTCGAAGTCCGGGAAGAGCTTCTTCTGGAACACGAACTCCGCGTAGGCGGATTGCCAGAGCAGGAAGTTCGACGTTCGCTGCTCCCCCGACGGACGCAGAAACAGATCCACGTCGGGCATGTCCGATTCGTCGAGGTACTTGGCGACGGTCGCCTCGGTGATCTTCTCGGGGTTCAGCTTGCCCGCGGCCACCTGGCGAGCGATTTCCCTTGTAGCATCGGCAATCTCGGCACGGCCACCGTAGTTGACGCACATCGTCAGCGTCATCACGGTGTTGTGCTTCGTCAGCTCCTCGGCCACTTCCAGTTCTTTGATGACACTGCCCCACAACCTCGGTCGACGGCCGGCCCAGCGAACCCGGACGCCCATCTCGTTCATCTCGTCGCGTCGACGACGGATGACGTCGCGATTGAAGCCCATCAGAAACTTGACCTCGTCGGGACTGCGCTTCCAGTTCTCCGTCGAGAAGGCGTATGCCGACAACCACTGAACCCCGATCTCGATGCATCCGCACACGGTGTCCATGAGCACCGCTTCACCCTGCTCGTGCCCAGCGGTCCGCGGCAATCCTCGATCCTGGGCCCACCGACCGTTGCCGTCCATCACCAGCGCGACGTGGCGAGGAATCAATTCGGGCTGCAGGATCGGCGGCCGAGCGCCCGACGGATGCGGATCGGGAGGGCGCACTGCCGACTGTTCGTCAGGCCGGGGTTGCGGCTCTCGTCGTCGAATCACGGTCCCCATCCTGCCCGACGGTGTCGGCGAACACGGAGTCAGGTTGTGCCAGCGGCACCTGATGCGGGTGCGACCGTTCGATGAGCGGAAGCGTGCGCAGCTGTCGTTCCAGATGCCATTGCAGATGCGCCGCCACCAGTCCACTGGCCTGCTTGCGGACGGCATCGGAGGTGGTGACGGTGTAGTCCCACTCTCCCCGCTCGAGCGCAACCATCAGATCGAGAACCCCGGTCGACGGCGTCGCCGATCCCGGCGGCCGGCAATGCACACACACGGCCCCACCGGCCGCGACGTGAAACGCACGGTGCGGCCCTACCGCTGCGCACCGCGCGCAGTCGGTCAGTGCGGGAGCCCATCCGGCGAAACCCATCGCGCGCAGCAGGTACGCGTCGAGCACCAGTTCGGGAGGCCGGATGTGCTGTGCGAGGGCGCGCAGGGCACCGACGGTCAACTGATGCAGCCGCTGCGCGGGTGCATGTTCCTCGCCTGCCAGCCGTTCGGCAGTTTCGAGAACCGCGCAACCGGTGGTGTAGCGACCGTAATCGGCGACGATGTCTCCGCCGAACGCGTCGACTGTGTGCACCTGGGTGACGATGTCGAGGTTGCGACCCGGATAGAGCAGAACGTCGATGTGCGCAAACGGCTCCAGCCGCGCACCGAACTTGGATTTGGTGCGACGAACCCCTTTGGCGACGGCCCGCACGATTCCGTTTTCCCTGGTCAACAACGTGACGATGCGATCGGCCTCACCCAGCTTGTGCTGGCGCAGGACGACTGCGTTGTCACGGTATGGCCTCACGTACTCCAGTGTCCCACGCGCGCAGCGGCGGTGACCGTTCCCGCGCTGACGAGTACTCGATACTGTGCAGGCGTGGATTTCCATCGGTCGACCCTCGTTGCTCAGGCCGCCGCTCTCGCGTCGGGCCGCATCACGTCGGTGCAGGCGGTAACCGCGTCGCTCGATCGGATCGAGAAGAGCCAGCCCGCGCTCAACGCGTTCCGCATCGTGCGCCGCAGCGCCGCCCTCGCCGAGGCAGCCGAGGCGGATCGGCTGCGTTCCACCGGCCACACCGCTCCCCTGCTCGGCGTTCCGATCGCCGTCAAGGACGACGTCGACATCACCGGAGAGCCGACCGCCTTCGGCTGCGCGGGTGACTTTCCGCCGGCCACCGCGGACTCGGAGGTGGTGCGCAGATTGCGTGCTGCCGGAGCCGTCATCGTGGGAAAGACGAACAGTCCCGAACTCGGTCAGTGGCCGTTCACCGGCGGCACCTTCGGGCACACCCGCAATCCGTGGCACCGCGAGCGGACGCCGGGCGGCTCCTCCGGTGGTAGTTCTGCAGCAGTGGCTGCCGAATTGGTCTCTGCTGCATTGGGTTCCGACGGTGCCGGTTCGGTGCGCATCCCGGCATCGTGGACGAATCTCGTGGGGATCAAGCCGCAACGCGGGCGCATATCGTCGTGGCCGGAGCCCGAGGCGTTCAACGGCATCACCGTCATCGGCCCGCTCGCGCGCACGGTGGCCGACGCGGCACTGCTCCTCGATGTGGTCTCGGGTAGTCACGACGGAGATCTGCATCGTCCGATACCGCTGACCGTCTCCGATGCTGTCGGACGCAACCCTGGCTCCCTGCGCATCGCGCTCAGCCTTCGTAAGCCCTTCATCCCGACGCCGGCACCGCTGGATCCGGAGATCGCGGCGGCGGCGTACGAGATGGCCGCGGTGCTGCGATTGCTGGGACACCGAGTGGTCGTGGACGACCCCGCCTACGGAATGCTGTTGGGGCTCAATTTCCTACCCCGCTCACTGGCGGGCGTGGCGACCTGGCTCGATCGACTCCCCGATCCATCTCTCGCCGACCCGAGGACCCGAGCCAACGCCAGGAGCGGCCGGGCTCTCGCCGGAGCGCCGCTGCGCGCAGCACGCGCCGCCGAACCGCGCATCGGGCGTCGAATCGGCCGGTTCTTCGACGAGTACGACATCGTGCTCGCGCCCACGACGGCTACCCCACCGCCGCGGATCGAGGCCATCGACGGCATCTCCAACGCAGACACCGATCGGGTCATCACCGAGCACTGCCCGTACACCTGGCCGTGGAACGTGCTGGGGTGGCCGAGCGTCAACGTGCCCGCAGGATTCACCGCCGGCGGCCTCCCCATCGGCCTGCAGTTGATGGGCCACGAATCCTCGGAGCCACTGCTGGTCTCGGTCGCCGCCCAACTCGAGAACGTCTTGCAGTGGCACCGCAAGCGCCCCGATCCCTGGTGGGCCGATGTGAGCGAAACTTCGTAGCGCACTACGAGGCAGGAGTGGAGCCTGCGGAACGACCGGTGGGGCCAGTCGTGCACGTGCGGCGAAGCCGCTCCGGTCAGAAGCCGAGCTTGCCCATCTGCTTGGGGTCGGTCTGCCAGTCCTTCGCGATCTTGACGTGCAGGTCCAGGTAGATCCTGGTGCCGAGCAACTTCTCGATCTGCAGTCGCGACGCCGTGCCGACCTCTTTGAGTCGTGAACCGCCCTTGCCGATGATGATCGCCTTCTGGCTCGATCGCTCGACGTAGAGGATTGCGTGCACGTCGAGCATGTTGTCGTGGCCCTCGCGGGGCACGACCTCCTCGATGACGACGGCCAACGAGTGGGGCAGCTCGTCCCGGACGCCTTCGAGCGCGGCTTCACGGATGAGCTCGGCCATGAGGATCTCTTCGGGCTCGTCCGTCAATTCGCCGTCGGGGTAAAACGCCGGTCCCGGTGGGAGTTCGGAGGCCAGCAGGTCGACGAGCTTCTCGATCTGCTCGCCCGATTCGGCCGACACCGGGATGACGTGCGAATTCTCGCCGAGCAGCTTCGACAGCGACATCAGCTGCTGTACGACGCGTTCCTTCTTGACCTTGTCGATCTTGGTCACGATCCCGACGAGCGTGGTCTTGGGCGCGATGTGCCGCACCTGTTCGAGGATCCACCGGTCACCGGGCCCGATCTTCTCGTCCGCGGGGATGCAGAGTCCGATGACGTCGACCTCGGAGTAGGTGTCCTGCACCAGATCGTTGAGGCGTTGCCCCAGCAGCGTTCTCGGTCGGTGCAGGCCCGGGGTGTCGACCAGGATCAGCTGGGCGTGCTCGCGGTGCACGATGCCGCGAATGGTGTGCCGCGTCGTCTGGGGACGCGAGGACGTGATGGCGATCTTCGATCCCACCAGTGCATTGGTCAGTGTGGACTTGCCGGTGTTGGGTCGGCCTACGAAACAGACGAATCCGGATCGGAACTCACCGTTGTTCTGCTCGGACAAGAGCACCTCCAGATTTCAGTGTTGGCGAGTGGCGTCGGACGAGTCGTCGTCCTCGGTGGATTCTTCGTCGGGTTCGATCTTTTCGACCAGCACCGTGGTGATGCGGACGCGCCCCTTGGGGTCGGCTCCGCCTTCGCCGCGCAGCAGCAGTCCGTGGGTGATCACCTGCGATCCGGGCAACGGTACTCGGCCGAGTTCGTAGCCGAGGAGTCCGCCGACGGTGTCGACTTCCTCGGATTCGATCTCGATGTCGAAGATCTCGCCGAGGTCCTCGAGTGGCACCCGGGAGGACAATCGATAGCGCCCGTCGTCGAGTTCCTCGATGGGGGCAACCTCGTCGGAGTCGTATTCGTCCGCGATCTCGCCGACGATTTCCTCGATGACGTCCTCGATGGTCACCAGGCCCGCAATGCCTCCGTACTCGTCGACGAGCAGAGCCATGTGGTTGCGATCGCGCTGCATCTCGGCGAGCAGACTGTCCAGCGCCTTGGAATCGGGAACGAAGACGGCCGGACGCATCAACTCGGACACCTGCACTCCGCGGCCACCGTCGGTGGAGTAGTACGTCTGCTGCACAAGGTCTTTGAGGTACACGACGCCGACGACATCGTCCACGTTCTCCCCGATCACCGGGATGCGGGAGTGTCCGCTGCGCACGGCCAACGACGTGGCCTGGCCCGCCGACTTGTCCGACTCGATCCACACCATCTCGGGGCGCGGGACCATGACCTCACGGGCGGAGGTGTCACCGAGCTCGAACACCGACTGGATCATCCGCCGTTCGTCGTCGGCCACGACGCCGCGTTCGCGAGCCATGTCCACCAGTTCTCGGAGTTCTATCTCGGAGGCGAAGGGGCCGTTGCGAAATCCCTTACCTGGGGTGATCGCGTTACCGATGAGGATGAGCAGTCTGCTGATCGGGCCGAGGAGCCACCCGAGCGCGCGTAGCGGCAACGCGGCCGCCAACGCGATCGAGTACGCGTTCTGCCGCCCGAGGGTTCGCGGACCGACACCGATCACGACGTAACTGACCAGCACCATGGCCACCGCGCTGATCAGCAAGGCCGTGGTGGAGTCGATCAGCTGTGTCAGACCACCCGCGAGCAACACGGTGCCGCCGATCTCGCACAGGATGCGCAGCAGCACCATCAGATTGACGTAGCGCGGGCGGTCGCCGACCACGACGACGAGGCCGGTGGCACCGGGCCGCTCGTCTTTGACCATGTCGTCGATGCGCGCCCGCGAGACCGTGTTCAGTGCAGAGTCGACCGCAGCGAACAGGCCTCCGAGAGGGACGAGAAGGACGGCGAAGACGATGAGCGCAACAGCACTGCTCACGCGCTACGACCCCGTACTTCCAGCTGTTCGACGACGCAGATCATCGATCGTGTCCGTCGACGAAACCGGCCTTGCCGAGGAGCCGGGCATCGCGGGCGGCCTGTTCGGCGGCCTGCTCCGCTCGCCTGGCATCCTCGTACCATTCGGCGAGCAGACGGTTCTGCAGCTCGAACATCTCCTTCTCTTCGTCCGGCTCGGCATGGTCGTAACCCAGCAGGTGCAGTACACCGTGCACGGTCAACAACGCCAGCTCGTGCTCGAGCGAATGGCCTGCCGCAGCAGCCTGATCCGCGGCGAACGACGGGCACAGCACGATGTCGCCGAGCATCGCCGGTCCGGGCTCGGGGGCGTCGGGACGACCGCCCGGCTCCAGCTCGTCCATCGGGAACGACATCACGTCGGTGGGGCCGGGCAGATCCATCCACCGCATGTGCAGATCGGCCATCGTGGCGGAATCCACCAGCACCATCGACAGCTCCGCGGCGGGATGCACGTCCATGCCGGCGATCGCGAACCGTGCGACCGAGACCAGCTCGGGTTCGGAGATGTCCATCCCCGACTCGTTGGACACTTCGATACTCATCTAGCCACTACCCACGCTCTCGTTGCCTGCATCTGTCGGTCCGTCTGCCTGAATCATCTTCTCGCCGAACGCGGTCCACCGGTGCGGCGTTGCGCGCGGTTGGGAATGACGCCTTCCGACGTCGACTCGAACCGCTCGTACGCGTCGACGATCTCCGAGACCAAGCGGTGCCGCACCACGTCGCTGCTGGTGAGCTGCGCGAAGTGGATGTCGTCGACGTCGGTCAGGATCTCGGACGCCGCACGCAGTCCGGATCGCGCACCTCCCGGAAGGTCGACCTGGGTCACGTCACCCGTGACGACGATCTTCGATCCGAATCCGAGTCGAGTCAGGAACATCTTCATCTGCTCGGCGGTGGTGTTCTGCGCTTCGTCGAGGATGATGAACGCGTCGTTGAGTGTGCGACCACGCATGTACGCAAGGGGCGCGACCTCGATGACCCCGGCCTGCATCAGCTTAGGGATCGCTTCGTCGTCCATCATGTCGTGCAGCGCATCGTGCAGTGGGCGCAGATAGGGGTCGATCTTCTCGTGCAGGGTTCCGGGGAGGAAGCCGAGCCGCTCCCCCGCTTCCACGGCCGGACGCGTCAGGATGATGCGACTGACCTGTTTGGTCTGCAATGCCTGGACGGCCTTCGCCATCGCGAGGTACGTCTTTCCGGTACCCGCGGGCCCGATACCGAACACGATGGTGTTGGCGTCGATCGCATCCACGTATCGCTTCTGATTCAGAGTCTTCGGCCGAATCGTCTTACCGCGGCGCGAGAGGATGTCCAGGCTCAGCACCTCGGCCGGAGAATCGGCCACGCCCTCGGTGAGCATGGCTATCGATCGGCGCACCGCATCGGGAGTCAGTGGCTGAGCGCGCTTGGCCAGCGCGGCCAACTCGGAGATCACCCGTTCGGCCAGCGCCACATCCGCCACTTTTCCGGTGAGCGTCACGGCGTTTCCTCGTACGTGGATATCTGCCGTCAGCATCTGCTCGAGCGCCCGCAGGTTCTCGTCGGACTGTCCCAGCAGTGGCATCACTGCTTCGGGGGCGAGTTCCAAAGTGGACCGAACGTCACGCTCGGCGGGAAATTCGCTGTGTTCACTCACGTGGTGGCTATGGCCTGCTCTCTGGTGTCGGCTTCTCGGACGTGCACTCGCTACGGATCGAGTTTAACGCCGCAGGGACGATGCGCATTCCCATTACTTGCTGGTGGCACCGATCACGGCATCGAGCGAGAGCGCCCAACACCGGGAATCGGGATCGAGGAAGGCGAAGTGGTCCTCGCCCGGAACGATCGCCAGCTCCGCGTCGTCCCCGGCGGCGCGCGCCAGCGCGACGTACCGTTCGCTCTGCGCCGCCGGAACCTGGATGTCCTCGGATCCGTGCAGGGCGATCGTCCGGATGCCGATGGGTACACGCGCGGCCGGCGAGGCCGATCGGTACAGGTCGGGATCGTCCTCGTACCGGGCCTGCAACAGCGCCTCGACCGCCGGGTTGGTGCGTCCCGACGCACCGCGCGGTTCGAGATCGAGAACGCCGGCCTGCGAGACGATGCGCGACGGGCGGACCTTCGTGCCGGTCTCACCGCCGAGCCACACTGCCAGGTGGCCTCCAGCGGAGTGCCCGATGACGCGCACGTCGTCGACACCGACCGGGGCGTGCTGCTGCAGTTCCCCGGCGACCACGTCGAGTGCCGCGGTCACATCGGACTGCATTTCCGGCCAGTGCCCGCCTGCGCCGACGCGTCGATACTCGATGTTCCACGCCACCGCGCCGGCTCCGGCGACGGCCCGGGCGAACTGGGTGCCCAGATTGGATCCGTACTGACCGCTCCAGAACCCACCGTGCACCACCACGACCACCGGCGTCGTGTCCTCCATCGGCTCGGCCGGCAGGTAGAGGTGCCCGAACTGCTCCGGGTGCTCGCCGTAGGCGATCTTGATTCGCGCGCTCATGCGTTCTCGAAGTCCGGCGGAAGTTGCGTCCACCGCGAGGTCAGGACGCCCAGCGCGCCGAGGGCCACGGCTCCCGCCGTAGAGGTCCGCAGCACCGTCGGACCGAGAACCACCGGGGTTGCACCCGCCTCGGTCAGAGCGGTGACCTCCCTGTCGTCGAGCCCGCCTTCGGGTCCGACGATGATCGCGACCTCGGGCACCGAGGCGAACGGCAGGTCCCGAAACGACGTGGTGGCCGCCTCGTGCAGCACGGCGACGATTCCGCCGCGCTCCACGACGCCGCGCACGAGGGCGTAGATCTCTCGCGAATCCTGCAGCTCGGAGACCTCGGGGATGTAGGCCCGACGCGATTGCTTGGCCGCCTCCGACGCGGTACTGCGCCACTTCGCGACGCCCTTGGCTGCCTTCGGGCCCTCCCACCGTGCGACGCAGCGAGCCGACTGCCAGGGCACGACGGCATCGACGCCCGCCTCGGTGGCCAGCTCGACCGCCAACTCCGACCGATCCGCCTTCGGCAATGCCTGCACGAGGGTCACGGCCGGAGTGGGACGCGGCATCTCGCTGCGCGAGTGCACGGTCAGTTCCAGTCGATTCTTCTCCGCGGCGACGACGACCGCGTCGGCCAAGCCACCTGCTCCGTCACCGAGCAACACCCGCTCACCGACGCGGATGCGTCGCACGGTCGCGGCATGGTGCCCTTCCTTGCCGTCGAGCACCGCCAACTCGCCGACGTTCGGCAGGGGCGAGAGATAGAAGACCGTGGGGGCCATCGATCAGCGACCGCTGAATGCTTCCCGCAACCGCGAGAACAGGCCGCCGCTGTGCGCGGAACCGGTGGTGACGACCTCCGCCGAGTCGCGGTCGCGCATCGACCTGAGCTGTTCGAGCAGATGGGTCTGCTTGCTGTCGAGCTTGGTCGGCACGATGACCTCGAGGTGCGCGTGCAGATCGCCACGAATGCCCGACCGCAGCTTGGGCATTCCGTGACCACGCAGTACCGTCGTCGAATTCGGTTGCGTGCCTTGTTCGATCGAGATCTCGGTGGGTCCGTCGATGATCGCATCGATGTTGACCGAGGTGCCGAGGGCGGCGTCGACCATCGGGACGCGGACGGTGCAGTGCAGATCGTCACCGTCGCGCACGAACACCTCGTGCTGCTGTTCGACGATCTCCACGTACAGGTCTCCCGCGGGTCCGCCGCCGGGACCGACTTCGCCCTGCGATGCCAGTCGGATCCGCATGCCGTTGCTCACGCCGACCGGCACCTTGACCGAGATGTCGCGACGCGACCGGACGCGACCGTCGCCACCGCATTTGCGGCAGGGGTCGGGGATGGTCTCGCCTGCACCGCGGCAGGTGGGGCAAGGACGGCTGGTCATGACCTGGCCGAGGAACGAGCGCTGCACCGACTGCACTTCTCCGGCACCGCCGCAGGTGTCGCAGCGAACCGGCTTGGAGTCGCCGTTGGTACCCGAGCCGGTGCACAGGTCGCACAGGATCGCGGTGTCGACGGTGATGTGCTTGGTCACGCCGGTGGCGCACTCGTCGAGGGTGAGCTTGGTCCGCAGCAGTGAATCCGCTCCCGGCTGTACTCGGCCCTTCGGCCCGCGCTGGGAGCCGCCCGCGCCCCCGCCGAAGAACGCCTCGAACACATCTCCCAGGCCGCCGCCGAATCCGGCTCCACCGAATCCACCGCCGCCGCCTCCGCCGCCCTGCTGCAGCGGGTCGCCGCCCAGGTCGACGATGCGACGCTTCTCCGGATCGGACAGCACCTCGTACGCGGTGGAGATCTCCTTGAACCGGGCCTGCGCGGCCTCGTCCGGGTTGACGTCCGGGTGCAGTTCTCGCGCCAGTTTGCGGTAGGCGCGCTTGATCTCCTGGTCCGTCGCCTGCTGGCCGACGCCCAAACTCCCGTAATAATCCCGTGCCACGTCGTCTCTTTCGTCCTAGAAGATGAATCTCGTTCGTTGCTGCTGTGTGCGGCCGCCCATGCCCCGCGGCCGTCGATCGATTCGGTTCTCGCTCGTCTCAGCGTTCGGCCAGGACCTCGCCGATGTACCTGGCAACCGCAGCGACCGACGCAATTGTTCCTGGGTAGTCCATTCGGGTCGGCCCGAGAACACCCATTCCTCCGAGGACCATGCCAGCCGACCCGTATCCGGTGGAAATCACCGACGTCCCACGCATTTCCTCGACCTGCGTTTCCTCGCCGATCCGCACTGTCACGGTGCGGGTGTCCTGCGTCACGGCGAGCAGTTTGAGCACCACCACTTGCTCTTCCAGCGCCTCGAGTACCGCCCTGAGCGATCCGGGAAACCCCGCGTCGCCGGCGAAGTCCGCCGCGTTGCGCGTCAAGTTCGCCGTACCGCCGAGAACCAGACGTTCTTCGGGATGCTCGACGAGCGATTCCACCAGCACCGTTGCCGAGCGAATCATGGCGTCTCGTAGCGCGGGTGGCGCGTTCTCGGCGAGTTCGGCCACTGCGGCCGATGCTGCCGCCAGCCGCTTGCCCTCGAGCGCGCCGCCGAGCAGACGCCGCAGCTGCGCCAGATTCTCGTCGTCGATCACATCACCGAGTTCGACGATGCGCTGATCGACGCGACCCGAGTCGGTGATCAGCACCAGCAGCAGCCGAGCCGGGGTGAGCGCTACCACTTCCAGGTGGCGCACCGAGGACGCCGACAGCGTGGGGTACTGGACCACGGCGACCTGACGGGTCAACTGAGCCAGCAACCGGACGCCGCGTCGCAACACGTCGTCCAGGTCGACGCCGTTCTCGAGAAACTCCAGGATGGCGCGACGCTCGGCCGCGGAGAGCGGCTTGACGTCGGCAATCCGATCGACGAACTGCCGGTAGCCCTTGTCGGTCGGCACCCGGCCGGAACTGGTGTGCGGCTGGGCGATGTACCCCTCGGCCTCGAGTACGGCCATGTCGTTGCGCACTGTCGCACTGGACACTCCGAGGCTGTGACGCTCGACCAGGGCACGTGAACCGACCGGTTCCTGGGTGGACACGTAGTCCGCCACGATCGCTCGTAGAACCTCGAACCGCCTGTCGTCGGTGCTCGACATCGGTGCCCACCTCCGTTCTCGTTTCCAATCGTCGCTCGAGTCTAGTAGCCGGCGAACGCATGCTCGTGCAAGGCCTTACTGTGGTCCGAGTGGAAACTGTCTTTCGATTCGACCCAGCGGCCACGGGCTCGCGATGATCTTCAAAGGTGTGCGTGACGGAAAGCCGTACCCCGAGCACGGTCTGTCCATCAGAGACTGGTCGAGAATCCCGCCACGGCAGCTGCGTCTGGACGAGATCGTCACCACCACCAAGGTGCTCGAGCTCGACAGGTTGCTGTCCGAGGACTCCACCTTCTACGGCGATCTGTTCCCTCATGCGGTGCAGTTCCGTGGTGTCGTCTATCTCGAGGACGGCTTGCACCGCGCAGTGCGTGCGGCTCTGCGCAATCGAACAGTGTTGCACGCCAGGGTGTTCGACTACGACGCCCTCGGCGCCTGAGGGTACGGAGGCCCGAGAACCGCGGCACCGGACAGATCGGTCAGGCGGCTGCGATACTGCGCACCACCGCGTCGGCCAGCAATCGGCCGCGATCGGTGAGCACGAGCCGTTCCCCGCGGCGCACCATCAACCCGTCCGTCACACGCTGCTCGGCGGCAGCGCGCTCGGCCGGCCCCAGCAGAGCCATCGGCACTCCCGAGCGGAGCCGCACGGTCAACATCAGCTCCTCCAGGTGTCTGTCCTCGGCGCTGAGCAGTTCGCTGCCGTGCACCGGTAGGTGGCCTGCGGCGAGCCGATCGGCGTACGCGGCCGGGTGCTTGACGTTCCAGAACCGGGTGCCACCGATGTGGCTGTGTGCACCGGGTCCCGCGCCCCACCAGTCGCCGCCGTCCCAGTAACCGATGTTGTGACGGCACTGCGCCGCAGCGTCGGTGGCCCAGTTCGACACCTCGTACCAGGACAGGCCCGCGGCGTTCAACGCCGTGTCGATGCGTTCGTATCGGCTCGCCAGTACGTCGTCGTCGGGTGCCGGCAGCTCACCGCGTCGAACCTTGCGTGCCATGGCGGTGCCGTCCTCGACGATCAGTGCGTAGGCCGAGACGTGGTCGACGCCTGCCTCGAGCACCGCGGCGAGAGACTGATCGAGGTCGCTGTCTCGCTCGCCAGGGGTGCCGTAGATGAGGTCGAGGTTGACGTGCTCGAACCCGGCCGCGCGAGCCTCCTTGGCCGCAGCGACCGCGCGACCCGGTGTGTGGGTGCGATCGAGCACGGCGAGCACATGTGGTGCAGCGGACTGCATTCCGAGCGAAATTCGAGTGAAGCCCGAGTCTCGGAGCCGGTCGAAGAATTCCGGCGACGTCGATTCCGGGTTGGATTCGGTGGTCACCTCGCCGCCGTCGGTCACACCGAAACTGGACCGGACCGCACCCAGGACGTCGGCCAGACCGTCGCCCCCGAGCAGCGACGGTGTGCCGCCGCCGACGAAGACGGTGTCCGCCGTCGGCACGCGACCCGTGCCGGCCTGGATCAGCCCCGCCGCGGTGTCGAGTTCGCGTCGTAGGCCCTCCAACCAGGATTGCGGAGACGCCGACGTTCCCAATTCACCCGCCGTGTAGGTGTTGAAGTCGCAGTACCCGCACCGAGTGGCGCAGAACGGAACGTGCACGTAGATCCCGAACGCCCGATCCCCCACCCCGTCGAATGCCTCGACCGGCAGCTCGAAGGTGGACGGGACGGGCACGACGGTATTCACGATCTCCAGTCTCCCAGAGTCCAGGTCCGCCCGATCCCACTCGCCCTGCCAGCCTATTCACCGCAAAATCGGGGTAAATAGCCGCCGCGGTCGTCTGTCGCCCCGATGACGTGGCACAATGGCTCCCGTGACCGACTCAGGAATTCGACTCGTGGCGCGCCGCCATGTCGATCTCGGCCGTGTCTGCAGTGCGTCGTGTCGACACACGACCGGCTGCTGACCAGCCTCCTTCGAGCACGTCCATTCGATCCACCGGTTCCCCACTGTCGTCGAGAGCGCAATCGCCTGCGCTGTCGTCCCGGGTACCGGCCAGCACACAGATGCAGGAGCAATGCATGTCGTCGACCAGCGACGCGACCACCGACGCTGCCCCCGTTACACCACGGGAGCGCACGCCACGGCCGACCAAGCGTCGAGCCGAGGGACAGTGGGCACTGGGATACCGGGAGCCACTGAACGCCAACGAGCAGTCCAAGAAGGACGACAACCCGCTCAACGTGCGTGCCCGCATCGAGAACATCTACTCCAAGCAGGGGTTCGACAGCATCGACAAGGGCGACCTCCGTGGCCGCTTCCGTTGGTGGGGCCTCTACACCCAGCGCGAACAGGGTTACGACGGCACCTTCACCGGTGACGACAACATCGACCTGCTCGAGGCCAAGTACTTCATGATGCGCATCCGCTGCGACGCGGGCGCACTGAACCTGGAGCAGTTGCGCGTCCTCGCCGGCATTTCCCAGGACTTCGGCCGCGACACCGCCGACCTCTCCGATCGGGAGAACGTCCAGTTCCACTGGATCGAGGTGGAGAATGTCCCCGAGATCTGGCGTCGCATCGAAGCGGTCGGCCTGAAGACCACCGAGGCGTGCGGCGACTGCCCACGCGTGGTGCTCGGTTCCCCGCTCGCGGGCGAGGCGGTCGACGAGATTCTGGACCCCACCTCCGCCATCGACGAGATCGTCGAGCGCTACATCGGCAAGCCCGAGTACTCCAATCTGCCGCGCAAGTTCAAGACGGCGATCTCGGGCCTGCAGGACGTGGTGCACGAGGTCAACGATTGCGCGTTCATCGGTGTGAACCATCCCGAACACGGACCGGGGCTCGACCTCTGGGTCGGCGGCGGACTGTCCACCAACCCCATGCTGGCGCAGCGGGTCGGTGTCTGGATCCCGCTCGCAGAGGTTCCGGATGTATGGGAAGGCGTCGTCTCGATCTTCCGTGACTACGGCTACCGTCGACTTCGTACCAAGGCGCGCCTGAAGTTCCTCATCAAGGACTGGGGCATCGAGAAGTTCCGCCAGGTCCTCGAGGACGAGTACCTGCACCGCAAGCTCATCGACGGCCCGGCTCCCGAGAAGCCCGCTCGGCCCCGCGATCACGTCGGGATCCAGAAGCTCAAGAACGGGCTCAACGCCGTCGGTGTTGCTCCCATCGCGGGTCGCGTCTCCGGCACCATCCTCGCCGCCGTCGCCGACGCCGCCGAGAAGGCCGGGTCGGATCGCGTGCGGTTCACGCCGTACCAGAAGCTGATCGTCCTCGACGTTCCGGACGAGACGCTCGAGCAGTTGATCTCCGACCTCGATGCGCTGGGCCTACCGGCCCGGCCCTCGCACTGGCGCAAGAACCTGATGGCATGCAGCGGCATCGAGTTCTGCAAGCTCTCGTTCGCCGAAACCCGCAAGCGTTCACAAGTTCTCGTACCGGAGCTCGAAGAGCGCCTGTCCGACATCAACAGTCGACTCGACGTTCCGATCACGATCAACATCAACGGCTGCCCCAACTCGTGCGCACGGTCGCAGATCGCCGACATCGGGTTCAAGGGTCTGCTGGTCGACGACGGGGCCGGGAATCAGATCGAGGGTTTCCAGGTTCATCTCGGAGGCAGCCTCGGACTCGACAGTGCCTTCGGCCGAAAGTTGCGCCAGCACAAGGTCAACAGCTCCGAGCTGGGAGATTACATCGACAGAGTGGTGCGCAATTTCGACAAGCACCGCGAGGACGGCGAACGGTTCGCTCAATGGGCCGTGCGAGCAGACGAGGCGGATTTGCGATGAGTACCAGGCTGAATTTGACGGTAGAGGAATTGAAGGACATCGCCGAGCGCGGTGCCCGCGAACTCGACGGGGCGAGCCCACTGGAGCTGTTGCAGTGGACCGAGGACAACTTCGGCAACGACTTCATCGTTGCCTCCAACATGCAGGACGGGGTTCTCGTTCACCTCGCTGCACAGGTCCATCCCGGCGTGGACGTGTTGTTCCTCGACACCGGCTACCACTTCGCCGAGACCATCGGAACGCGCGACGCCGTCGAGGCGGTCTACGGCGTGCACGTGGTCAACGCCCGCGCCGAGAAGACTGTGGCGGAACAGGATTCGATCGAGGGCAAGGACCTGTTCGCCCGCGAGCCCAACCGGTGCTGCGCGATGCGCAAGGTCGCCCCTCTGAAGAAGGAACTGGCGAACTACAGCGCCTGGGTCACCGGCATCCGGCGGGTCGAAGCACCCACGCGTGCCAACGCCCCGCTCATCTCGTTCGACGACGCCTTCGGCCTGGTGAAGATCAACCCGATCGCACCGTGGTCGGACGAGGAGATGCAGGCCTACATCGACGAACATTCGATTCTGGTCAATCCCCTCGTCGACGAGGGCTATCCGTCCATCGGGTGCGCACCGTGCACCGTCAAACCTGCCCCCGGAGCCGACCCGCGTAGCGGTCGTTGGGCCGGTAAGGCCAAGACCGAATGTGGGTTGCACGCCTCATGACACTCGACCTCACCTCGGCGACCGTCGGTCGAACCCATCTCGACGCAGATCGGTTCGACACCCTCGACGCACTCGAATCCGAGGCCATCCACATCTTCCGCGAGGTGGCGGGCGAGTTCGAGCGCCCCGTCATCCTGTTCTCCGGCGGCAAGGACTCGACAGTCCTGCTGCACCTGGCGATCAAGGCCTTCTGGCCAGCTCCCCTGCCGTTCGCACTGCTCCACGTCGACACCGGCCACAACCTGCAGGAGGTGCTGGACTTCCGCGATCACGTGGTCGCGAAGTACAACCTGCGCCTGCACGTGGCCAGCGTCGAGGAGTACCTCGCCGACGGACGCCTCACCGAGCGCCCCGACGGCATCCGCAACCCGCTGCAGACCGTGCCGCTTCTCGACGCGATCTCCGAGAATCGGTTCGACGCCGTCTTCGGCGGTGCCCGACGCGACGAGGAACGCGCCCGCGCCAAGGAGCGGATCTTCTCGCTGCGCAATGCCTTCGGTCAGTGGGAGCCCAAGAAGCAGCGCCCCGAGCTGTGGAACCTGTACAACGGCAAGCATTCCCCCGGTGAGCAGGTGCGGGTGTTCCCGCTCAGCAACTTCACCGAACTCGACATCTGGCGTTACATCGCCCGTGACGACGTGGAACTGGCGAGCATCTATTACGCCCATCAGCGTCCCGTCTACCAGCGTGACGGCATGTGGATGACGCCAGGAGTGTGGGGCGGACCGGCCGAGAACGAGGAACTGCAGACCTTGTCGGTGCGCTACCGCACCGTCGGCGACGGATCCACCACCGGCGCCGTCCTGTCCGAGGCCGCTGACAACCAGGCGATCCTTGCCGAGGTGGCCGCGTCACGGCTGACCGAACGCGGAGCCACCCGCGGCGACGACCGCGTCTCCGAGGCTGCCATGGAAGATCGCAAACGAGAAGGATACTTCTGATGAGCAGCACGGGAACTCAACTCCTCCGCCTCGCCACCGCAGGTAGCGTCGACGACGGTAAGTCCACCCTCGTCGGACGTCTGTTGTACGACACCAAATCGGTTCTGGCAGATCAGATCGACGCAGTCACTCGCGCGTCGGTGGACAAGGGACTGGCCACACCGGACCTGTCGCTGCTCGTCGACGGCCTACGCGCCGAACGTGAACAGGGCATCACCATCGACGTGGCCTACCGCTACTTCGCGACGCCGCACCGCTCGTTCGTGCTGGCCGATACCCCCGGCCACGTGCAGTACACCCGCAACACCGTCTCCGGTGCGTCGACGGCCCAGCTCGTCATCCTGCTGGTCGATGCCCGCAAGGGTGTCATCACTCAAACTCGAAGGCACGCAGCGGTTCTCGCCCTGCTCGGCGTTCCGCGCCTGGTGCTCGCGGTCAACAAGATCGATCTGGTCGAGGACCCCGCTACGGTGTTCGCCGAGATCTCGGCCGAGTTCAACTCGCTGACCACCTCACTCGGCTGGTCCAGCGAGGACGTCATCGAAATCCCGGTGTCCGCACTGCACGGCGACAACGTCGCGGTGAAGTCCGACAAGACTCCGTACTACGACGGCCCCACCCTCATCGAGCACCTCGAGTCGGTCCCGGTGGACGCCGAACCGCATCGGGTCGGTCTGCGATTCCCCGTGCAGTACGTGATCCGTCCGCGCACAGCAGACTTCCCGGACTATCGCGGATACGCCGGCCAGGTAGCAGCAGGCACCGTCGACGTCGGCGACGAGGTCGTGATCCTGCCTTCCGGCACTCGGACCACCGTCGAGCGCATCGACACCGCCGACGGCGAACTGCGCACGGCCCACGCCGGACGCAGCGTCACCCTCGTGCTCGCCGACGACGTCGACGTCTCGCGCGGCGACACCATCGCCTCACCGCAGGACGCACCCGAACCGATCGGCGACTTCGAGGCCACGGTGTGCTGGCTCGCCGAGAAGCCGCTTCGCCCCGGCGCTCGCCTGCTGCTCAAGCACGGCACGCGCACCACCCAGGCCATCGTCGGGACACTGATCGAGCGGTTCGACGAGCAGGAGCTCACTGCACAGGAAGGGCCGGAATCGTTGGAGCTCAACGAGATCGGTCGAATCTCCGTGCGTGTGGCAGAACCCATCGTGGCAGACGACTACGCCGTCAACCGGCACACGGGCAGCTTCCTGCTGATCGATCCGGCCGGCGGCAACACGCTGGCTGCCGGGCTCGTGGGCAACGCCCTGGCTGCCGTCGAACTGGGGTCGGCAGTTCCGGCGTGAGCGCACTGATCGCGGTTGCTCACGGCAGCCGTGACCCGCGCTCGGGTGCGATGATCCACCGCGCCGTCGACGTCCTGCGTCGACGGCGTCCGGATCTGGAGGTGCGCGTCGCGTTTCTGGATCTCACCGAACCGGGCGTCGAGCAGGTCGTCGAACAATTGACCGCCGCCGGCCATGAACGCGTCGTCGCAGTCCCGATGTTGCTGGGCAAAGCTTTTCACGCGAAGGTCGATCTGCCCGCGCTGCTGGACTCAGCCCGAACGAGGCACCCACGGGTATCGATCGTGCAGGCCGACGTCCTCGGAGACGACACTCTCCTCATCGACGCAGTCCGTGACCGCATCACCGATACCGGTGCAGCGCTGAACGATCCGACGGTCGGAATCGCGCTTGCGGCGGTGGGCTCCTCGGTGGCACCGGCCAACCAGCGCACTCGTGTGATCGCGGAGAAGCTACAGGCCGGAACAGGCTGGGCCGGGGCGGTCACCTGCTTTGCGACATCGGTCTCCCCATCCCCCACCGATGCCGTCGCACAGCTGCGGTCGATGGGAGCCGA
Source organism: Rhodococcus sp. ARC_M12 (assembly GCF_022810385.1). Classification (NCBI taxonomy): domain Bacteria; kingdom Bacillati; phylum Actinomycetota; class Actinomycetes; order Mycobacteriales; family Nocardiaceae; genus Rhodococcus; species Rhodococcus sp. ARC_M12. Next base: position 57,727 of record NZ_JALGQI010000003.1, read on the forward strand.
CCGCATCGTCGTTGCACCTTGGTTCTTGGCCCCGGGATTGCTCACCGACAGGATCGAGGCGTCGGTGGCAGGCCTACCGAATGTGGTGCATGCCGAGGTCATCGGAGCACATCCGGCGCTGGCCGATCTGGTGTCGCGGCGCTACGACTCCGCAGTCTCAATGGGTCGTTCCGCAGGCTCCACTCCTGCGGCACGAGCCGTGGCGACGCAGGAGCCGAACGCGCTGCCGCACCGGTTCAACGAACCGGTGCGGCAGCAATCGCATCGGGATCGCTAGCGTCTGCAATTTTCGGCACCCGAGTCGCTCGCACGTAGACCGTCTCGCCCTCGCGAAGACCGAGTGCCTCACTGTCACCGCGGGTGATCTGCGCCGCGAACAATTCACCGGTGGCCGCGTTCTTCAATTCGACCTTCACCTCGAAGCCGAGGTGCACCACTCGCTCGACGACGGCACGCGTGACCCCGGCCGATTCGGCCGTCCCGCTGGCCTGAGCCTGCGCCAACGACGGGTCGCGTCCGACGCGAATGTCGTGCGGGCGCACGAGAAGTCCGTTCAGTTTCGCAACCTGGCCCAGGAACGACATCACGAAGTTGTTGGCCGGGCGATCGTAGAGATCTTCCGGGCTGCCGACCTGCTCGATACGGCCCTTGTTGAGGACCGCAATCCTGTCCGCGACGTCGAGCGCTTCCTCCTGATCGTGGGTCACCAGCACGGTCGTGACGTGCACCTCGTCGTGCAGTCGGCGGAGCCACGTCCGCAGATCGGCACGCACCTTGGCGTCGAGCGCACCGAAGGGCTCGTCGAGCAGCAGCACCTGCGGGTCGACGGCGAGGGCACGGGCCAACGCCATGCGCTGACGCTGTCCACCGGACAGCTGCGCCGGGTAGCGGCCCTGAAATCCGGCAAGCCCGACGATCTCGAGCAACTCGTCGACCTTCTTGGCGATCTCCGCCTTGGGACGCTTCCGAATCTGCAGGCCGAAGGCGACATTGTCGCGCACCGTCAGGTGTTTGAACGCGGCGTAGTGCTGGAAGACGAACCCGATCTCACGGCGCTGCGGGCTGACCCACGTCACGTCCTGGCCGGCGAGCACAACACGTCCGGAATCGAGTTGCTCCAGCCCGGCGATGGAGCGCAGCAGTGTCGACTTGCCCGAGCCACTCGGTCCCAACAGCGCCGTCAACGATCCCTTGGGAATGTCGATGCTGACATCGTCGAGGGCGGCGAAGTCGCCGTAGTGCTTGTTGGCACCGACGACGGAGATCTCGATCTCGGGGGGTGTCTCGGTCATTACTTCGTCCTCTTCTTGTCGAGGGCAGTCATCAACAGCAGCACGATGACGGCGATCCCCATCAGCAGTGTGGACGCGGCGTACGCGCCCTGTTGATTGAAGTCCTCGTACCGTGTGTTGACCAGCAGCGTGAGTGTCTGGGAGATGCCGGGCAGGTTGGTCGAGACCATGATCACGGCACCGAACTCGCCGAGCGATCGCGCGACGGTCAGTACCACCCCGTAGGTCAGACCCCATCGGATCGCCGGGAGGGTGATGCGCCAGAAGGTCTGCCACGACGACGCACCGAGCGTCGAGGCGGCCTCTTCCTGCTCTTCTCCGATTTCGTACAGCACCGGTTCGACCTCGCGTACGACGAACGGCAGGGTGACGAAAATCGTCGCGATGACCATACCGGGGAGCGCGAAGATGACCGTGAAACCGAGGCTTTCGACCCCGCCGAACCATCCGTCGGCTCCCCACAACAGGATCAGCGCGACGCCGGTGATGATGGGCGACACCGCGAAAGGCAGATCCACGATGGCTTCGAGCACACCCTTGCCACGGAACCGTCCGCGCACGAGCGCGAGGGCGGTGACCACACCGAACACGATGTTGATCGGAACCACGATCGCGACGATCAACAACGACAGCTGCAGTGCCGACTGCGCGGCCGGGGTGGTGATCTGTTCCCAGAACGTGACGATCCCGTCCTCGAACGTGCGGAACAGGATGGTGCCGAGCGGAAAGAGCACCAGAACGGCGAGGTACAGCAGAGCGACGGTACGCAGTGTCAGTTTGATCGGCAGTCCGATTTTCACGAGATCTGCTCCTCACGTCGGGCCAGTCGATTGCCCGCCACGCGAAGCACGAACAGCATCGCGAACGCGATCGCGAGCAGCACCACGGAGATCGCCGCGGCATCGGTGGTTCGGTCGTATTCGATGAGCTCACGGATGTACTGCGACGCGACCTGCGTGTCGTTGGGGATGTTGCCGCCGATGAGCACCACCGATCCGAATTCGCCGATGGCCCGAGCGAAGGCGAGGCCGCCACCGCTGAGAATCGCCGGCAGCAGCACGGGCAGGACGATGCGACGAAAGATGGTCCAGTTGTTCGCGCCGAGCGAAGCCGCGGCCTCCTCGACGTCCTTGTCGAGTTCGATCAGCACCGGCTGCACCGCGCGCACCACGAACGGCAGCGTGACGAACAGCAATGCGACTATCACCGCAGGCTTGGTTGCGTTGAACACCAACCCGATCGGACTCGCCGGACCGTAGAGCGACAGCAGCACCAGGCTGGCCACGATGGTCGGCAGTGCGAACGGTAGATCGATCAACGCATTGACGAAACGCTTGCCCGGAAACTCGTCACGCACCAGGACCCACGCGATCAGCGTGCCGAGAAAGAGGTTCACCACCGCTGCGGCGATGGACACCTGCAGTGTCACCTTGAACGTGGCCACTGCGCGTTCCTCGGTGACCGCGTTCCAGAAGCCGACGAAACCGTCGTCGAAGGACTGAACCGTCAATGCGGCCAACGGAAGCAGCACGATGACACTGAGCCACAACACGGCGACACCCAGGCCGAGTGGACCCACCGATCCCGGGCCGCGAAACTTCCGGCCTTCCCGCCCAGCACGAAATCGAGGCGTCGTGCTGGGCAGGGCACCCGACTGCGCCGGTGCCGGTTCACTGTTCGATACGGACATCTCTACCGAGTGCTCTCTTGGTAGATCGTGGCAATGGCACCGTTGTCTCCGAACAGGTCCGCGTCCACCTGGGTCCAACCGCCGAGATCGTCGATCGTGTACAGCTTTTCGGGGGTGAAGAACGTGTCGGAGTACTCCGACGCGATATCCGGGTTCGTCGGCCGGAAGCCGGACTCGGCCCAGATCCTCTGCCCCTCGTCGGAGTAGAGGAAATCGTTGAGAGCATTGGCGCGATCGAGATTGGCGCTGTCGTTGATCACTGCCACCGGATTGTCGATGCGGAACGTGACAGGAACGTCGATGTGCTCCACATCCTGTCCTTGTTCCTCGATCAGGAGCGCTTCGTTCTCGTAGCTGAGCAACGCGTCACCCTGCCCCTGCAGGAAGGCTTCGGTTGCAGCGCGGCCGGATTCGGGCTGCACCGGGAAGTGATCGGCGACGAGTGCGCGAACGAAGTCGAGACCGGCCTGCTTGTCTTGCCCGCCGTTGCTCTTCGCCGCGTAGGGCGCGAGCAGATTCCACTTGGCCGAACCGGAGCTGAGCGGGCTGGGGCTGATCACCTGAACGCCCGGCTCGAGCAAGTCGTCCCAGGTGCGAATGTTCTTGGGATTGCCCTCGCGCACGACGATGGTCACGACGGACCCGAACGGCACTCCGGCGTAGGCATTCCGGTTCCAGTCCTCGTCGACCTTGCCTGCGGTGACCAGTCTCGTGATATCCGGTTCGACCGAGAAGTTGACGATGTCTGCGGGTGCACCGTCGACGACCTTGCGCGACTGGTTGCCGGATGGGCCGTAGTCGGCGTTGATCGCCGTTCCGTCGCCGTCCTCGGTTGCCGCGAAGGCCGAACCGATTGCGTCCCAACCGTTCTTCGGGACGGCGTAGCTCACGAGGGTCAGCGCGGGCCCGCTCGCGGTGTCCGGCTCACCGCCGACGACGTCACTGGATCCACCGTTGCAAGCAGTGAGGACAAGGGCTCCCACAGCCGCGAACGTGGTCAGCAGGGAGCGAGAGCTGTGCCTCATCGAGAGAAGGCCTTTCATGACGGTATGCACTGTGTACGAGCCGGGCAGAGTCGAGACCCCCGAGTCGAACCGGGCCACTGCCGTGGCCGCGCGTCATCGCGGGACCATCGTGCGCGGCAAGAAGAACGTCGTGAACTGTCGCAGCGCGGTTGTGCGCGACGGCCACGATCGACGAACCGATTCGACGAAGGAAAGAATCAACAACAGTCGATGTCGGCGACTGCCAGCATGCCGACAGCAATCAACGCCAACTGGTGGCGGACGCAGTACTCGGCGGCAGAAGACACGGTCAGAAATCTAGCAGAGGATCCAGACGGACTCTAATTGGGCAGATGGGTGATCACGCGGTTGCTACCGAGTGAGCAACCAGGCGATGACAACCAGCACCAGCAGCGCGATGAGCGCCAACGTGACCCGAGACCGTGGCATTACTGTCCATCCTTCGTCGTAGTGGTGGCCGCACCCGTCGGCTCCGCGTCGCGGGCAGCTCGTGCATCACGCCCGAGCAGGTGCAGAACCACCGCGAGCACGCGATCGAACACCCGTGCCAGCAGGAATGCGGACGGCACGAGGACGAGCAGCACGACAACCGACTGCGGCACGAACGGCAAACCCGTCACCCACAGTTCGACGCCGTCCCACCAGCGTGCAATCGCATCCACTCTTGCAGCTTAAACCAGCCCGTGACGACCTCACGCCACGCCGAGCGAGGACCAGCCCGTGACGACCTCACGCCACGCCGAGCGAGGACCAGCAGTGGACGAGTGCCATCGATCGGTCGATGATTACGCCATGACGGCATACGAAGATGTTTCGCCAGTGCCCCCGGTGGCCGACGAGCCCGCCATGGGGTCGGGACACCCAGGTTTGGGCGGGGTCGAGGTTCAGGGAGCGTTGGGCAGCACCGACGCCCCGGTGTCCACCCTGACGTCCTACCGCAGCGCCTTTCCGCCGATCGACGACTACGCGTTCCTCTCGGACTGCGAAACGACCTGCCTGATCGCCCGCAACGGATCGGTCGAGTGGATGTGCGTGCCCCGACCGGACTCCCCCAGCATCTTCGGAGCGGTTCTCGATCGAAGCGCAGGGCACTTCCGCGTCGGCCCGTACGGTCAATCCGTACCCGCCGCGCGGCGATACCTGCCCGGCGGCCTGATCGTCGAGACGACCTGGCAGACCGAAACCGGCTGGCTGGTGGTTCGTGACGCACTCGTCATGGGCCCGTGGCACAACACCGATCAACGCTCCCGCACCCACAAGCGCGCACCGAGCGACTGGGATGCCGAGCACATCCTGCTGCGCACCATCAAGTGTGTCAGCGGCACAGTCGAACTGGAGATGAGCTGCGAGCCCGCCTTCGACTACCACCGCGCACCGGCGAAATGGGAGTACACCGGCAAGGTCTACGAGGAAACCACCGCCACCTGTGAGGCGAGTGCGGGCGGCGATCAGCCCACCCTGAAGCTGACCACCAACCTCCGGATCGGCATCGAGGGACGCGAAGCGCGTGCACGTACCCGAATGACGGAGGGCGACAACGTGTTCGTCGCTCTCTCGTGGTCGGACCTTCCTGCGCCCCAGACGTTCGACGAGGCTGCGGACAAGATGTGGCGGACGTCCGAATGCTGGCGGCAGTGGATCACGATCGGCCGGTTCCCCGATCACCCGTGGCGGGGCTACCTGCAGCGCAGCGCCCTGACACTCAAAGGCCTGACCTACGCGCCCACCGGAGCCCTACTGGCGGCGTCGACCACCTCCCTTCCGGAAACGCCGGGCGGAGAACGAAACTGGGACTACCGCTACACGTGGGTACGTGATTCGACGTTCGCACTGTGGGGCCTCTACACACTCGGACTGGACCGTGAGGCCAACGACTTCTTCGCATTCATGTCCGATGTGGCGACGACGGCGAACGGTGAAGTCAATCCGCTGCAGGTGATGTACGGAATCGGCGGCGAGAAGACCCTCGACGAAAGCGAGCTGCCGCACCTGTCCGGCTACGACGGCGCACGTCCGGTGCGTATCGGCAACGGAGCCTACGACCAAGAACAACACGACATCTGGGGCACGATGCTCGACTCGGTGTACCTGCACGTCAAGTCGCGGGAGCATGTTCCGGAATTCCTGTGGCCGCTGCTCAAGCGTCAGGTCGAGGAAGCGATCGCCAACTGGCGCAAACCGGACCGCGGCATCTGGGAAGTCCGCGGCGAACCGCAGCACTTCACATCCTCGAAGCTCATGTGTTGGGTTGCGCTCGATCGCGGTGCCAAGCTTGCCGACATCCATGGCGAGACGGAGTATTCGATCAAGTGGAACAAGATCGCGGACGAGATCAAGGCGGACATCCTCGAGAACGGCACCGACGAACGCGGAGTGCTCACCCAGCGCTACGGTGACCCGTCGCTCGACGCATCGCTGCTACTGGCACCTCTCCTGCGGTTCCTGCCTGCCGACGACGAACGCATCCGGGCGACGGTGCTCGCCATTGCCGACGAGTTGACCGAGGACGGATTGGTTCTGCGCTACCGAACCGACACCACGGACGACGGTTTGGCAGGCGAGGAGGGAACGTTCACGATCTGCTCGTTCTGGCTCGTCTCGGCGCTGGTGGAGATCGGCGAACTCCCGCGGGCCAAGCACCTGTGCGAACGACTTCTCGGCTATGCGAGCCCGCTCAAGCTCTACGCGGAGGAGATCGACCACCGCACCGGCCGTCACCTCGGCAACTTCCCGCAGGCGTTCACCCACCTCGCACTCATCAACGCCGTGGTGCACGTCATTCGCGCCGAGGAAGCTCAGGTGTCGGGGCACTTCCAGCCTGCGCACGCCAACCCCTGAGCGGGCAGGTTCAGCGGCCGAGTTGCCTCGCCCATGCGGCGATCAGCTCGGCCGCAGGCTTCGCCTGCACGCGGCGAAAGCCGGTGCCGGCCCACATCGACAGTCCCGAGGGGTCGCCTGCCGCCGCGGCCTTCGCACGCATCGGCGCGGTCAGATAGTGCAGATCGGGATACGCCAGCGGTGCCGCTTCGGAGTTCTCGCGCATGAATTCGTTCACCAGCCCGCGCGCAGGACGGCCGGAGAAGGCTTTGGTCACCGCAGTGTCGGAAGCGATGCCCAGTTGCTCCCGGTGCACGGGCTTGGTACCGGCCTCGGGAGTGTTCAGGAACGCTGTTCCGAGCTGCGCCGCATGCGCGAGACCCGAATCCAGCAGTGGCACGATGTCGCGTCCGTCCATCAGCCCGCCCGCGGCGATTCGGGGTAGATCGGAAACCTCTCGCACTGCGATCAGCAGTTCGGTCAGCGGCTCGTCGGGGGCCGAACCGTCGAAGGTGCCTCGATGCCCGCCCGCTTCGGGGCCCTGCACCACGAGCGCGTCCACACCGTTGGCGGTGGCCACCGATGCGTCCGACGCAGTGGCGACGGTAGCCCACACCTCGGTTCCCACGGCGTGCAACTGGGCGACCTCGTCCGCATCGAACGTCGCGAACGTACTCGACACCAGCGGTACCGGGTGCGCGAGCAGCCAGGCAAACTTCTCGGCGTAGAAGTCGTCCCGTCGCACCAACTCTCCCGGCTCCGCGTCGAAACGCTCGAACCAGGACGCCAGGTGCTCGGCATAGGCCTTCACGTCAGCCCCCGATGGTTCCTCGGGCAGGAAGAGATTGACGCCGAACAGCAGACCGCGCACCGAATCGATCTGCGTCGCAAAGGCTTCGGGAGTCGACAGCGCACCGGCGATCATGCCGAGCCCACCTGCCTCCGACACTGCGCGGGCGAGTTCGGGAGTACTCGGGCCACCTGCCATCGGCGCACCGACAACGGGAACACGCAGCTGCTTCAGAATCGGCGTCGTCACAGCTTCGAAATGTACTCGCCCGCCATGTGCGACAGGTTCCGGTGGGGACCGCGCCCCTACTGACAACTGCGCGCCCCTGCTCTGAGTCGGGCGGGGGCGCGCGGTCGACAGAAAGGGTGTGAGGTTGCTGCCGGCTCTGCTCTACTTCTTGGGCTTGTCCGACGAAGATTCCGACGACAACGCAGCGACGAAGGCTTCCTGCGGCACCTCGACGCGACCGATCGTCTTCATCCGCTTCTTGCCTTCCTTCTGCTTCTCGAGCAGCTTGCGCTTACGGCTGATGTCGCCGCCGTAGCACTTGGCCAGCACGTCCTTACGGATGGCGCGGATGTTCTCGCGGGCGATGATCCGAGATCCGATGGCGGCCTGAATCGGCACCTCGAACTGCTGACGCGGAATCAATTCCTTCAGCTTGGTCGTCATCTTGTTGCCGTAGGCCGCGGCATTGTCCTTGTGCACGATCGCCGAGAACGCATCGACGGCCTCACCTTGGAGCAAGATGTCGACTTTGACCAGCGCACCGGCCTGCTCGCCGATCTCCTCGTAATCGAGGCTGGCGTAGCCACGCGTCCGGGACTTCAGGATGTCGAAGAAGTCGAAGATGATCTCGGCCATCGGGATCGTGTAGCGCAGTTCCACGCGGGTCTCGGACAGGTAGTCCATGCCGCCGAGTTCGCCACGTCGTCCCTGGCACAGTTCCATGATGGAACCGATGAACTCGCTCGGCGAGATGATGGTGCACTTGACCATCGGCTCGAACACTTCCCGCGCTTTGCCCTCGGGCCAGTACGACGGGTTGGTGACGATGTGCTCGGCACCGTCTTCCATCTCGACGCGATAGACCACGTTGGGCGAGGTCGAGATCAGGTCCAGGTTGAACTCTCGCTCGAGCCGCTCGCGGGTGATCTCCATGTGCAGCAGCCCGAGGAAGCCGCAGCGGAAGCCGAATCCCAGCGCCACCGACGTTTCCGGCTCGTACGTCAGTGCCGCATCGTTGAGCTGCAGCTTCTCCAGGGCGTCACGCAGGTCGGGGTAATCCGAACCGTCGAGCGGGTAGAGGCCCGAGTACACCATCGGACGGGGTTCGCGGTAGCCGGTCAGCGGCTCGGTCGCGCCCTTCCGGAAGGTGGTGACGGTATCGCCGACCTTGGACTGGCGGACGTCCTTCACCCCGGTGATCAGGTATCCCACCTCGCCGACGCCGAGACCCTTGGTCGCCTTCGGATCGGGTGAGACGATGCCGACCTCGAGCAGCTCGTGCGTCGAGCCGGTCGACATCATCGTGACCTTCTCGCGCGGATTCAGCGCACCGTCGACGACTCGGACGTAGGTGACGACGCCGCGGTAGGTGTCGTAGACCGAGTCGAAGATCATCGCGCGGGCAGGGCCGTCCGGGTTGCCGACCGGGGCAGGCACCAGCTTGACGACCTCGTTGAGCAATTCCTCGACGCCCACTCCGGTCTTACCGGACACGCGCAGCACGTCGTCGGCCTCGCAGCCGATGATGTGGGCGATCTCGGCGGCGTAGCGGTCCGGGTCGGCGGCGGGCAAGTCGATCTTGTTGAGCACCGGGATGATGGTGAGCTCTTTGTCGAGAGCGAGGTACAGGTTCGCAAGGGTCTGCGCCTCGATGCCCTGGGCGGCGTCGACGAGCAGTACCGCTCCCTCGCAGGCCTCGAGGGCACGCGATACCTCGTAGGTGAAGTCGACGTGGCCGGGCGTGTCGATGAGGTGCAGGACGAATTCTTCACCGTCGACGACCCACGGGAGCCGCACGTTCTGTGCCTTGATGGTGATGCCGCGCTCGCGCTCGATGTCCATCCGATCCAGGTACTGAGCGCGCATCGACCGGTCGTCGACGACGCCCGTGAGCTGCAACATCCGGTCGGCCAGCGTCGACTTACCGTGGTCGATGTGGGCGATGATGCAGAAGTTCCTGATCCTGGACGGATCGGTGAACGTCGTGTCGGCGAAGCTGGGCACTCGTATCCTTCGGCTGGCGTGTTCGAAATGAGCGAACGGGTCTCCCTATCGTCCCACGCCGAGAACGGTGCGCCGTCCCCGGCTGTCCGACTCGGGTGTCATGTCGCCGCGGTTCGGGCGATGAGCAGCGGCGTCCGGATCGCTACACTCGCCGCATGGCTGGCAACTGGAGCAGATTCGGCAAAGAACTGGGCAAGATCGCGATGCGCGAGGGCCCTCGACTTCTGCGTCAGCTACAGAAGTCCGGTGCCCTGCAGAAGGGTAAGGACGCGATCAGCGGAACGGCCACTCGCACGTCCGCTCCGGCTCCTCGTCCCGGTCGTCCGGTGGCGTCGCAGACCAGGCCGACGGCCCAACGCGCCCGCACCATCGAGTACTCCCCCGACCTGGACGGCAAAGCCGATCCCGGCGAAATCGTCTGGACCTGGGTGACCTACGAAGAAGACGCCAGCCAGGGCAAGGATCGCCCGGTGTTGGTCATCGGGCGCGAGGGCAACGATTTGCTCGGCCTGATGCTCTCGAGCCAGAGCAGCCGCGACGGAGACCGCGACTGGCAGTCGATCGGGTCCGGATCCTGGGACGCCGAGGGTCGACCGAGCTGGATTCGTCTGGATCGAGTGCTCGACGTACCCGAGGACGGCATTCGCCGCGAGGGCGCAATTCTGAGCAAGCCCCAATTCGATTCCGTCGCAGACAGATTGCGCCGAGACTTCGGCTGGAACTGAGTCGTGCGCGTTGTGCGTGGCCACAGCTACGCACAACGCGCACGGCATCAGGCGAGGCGGGTGATCTCCACGACCACGTCGAGTGCCGTCGAACCGCCGCCGGAGAAGATGCCCTTGAGCGGTGGCACGTCGGCGTAGTCGCGGCCGAGTCCGACCGAAACGTGCTGCTCGTTGACGGCGATGGCGTTGGTCGGGTCGTAGCCCCACCACGCACCGGTCCAGGCCTCGATCCACGCGTGGCTCTGACCCTCGACCGTCGCACCGATCGCCGCTTGCTTCTTCGGGTGCAGGTAGCCCGAGACGTATCGGCTGGGGATGCCGACACTGCGCAGCATCAGCAGCGTCAGGTGGGCGTAGTCCTGGCAGACGCCCTTCTTCTCCGACCATGCTTCGACGGCCGAGGTGTGCACGCCGGTGGTTCCCGGCACGTAGGACATCTCCTGGTTGACCCAGTTGGCGATCTCCACCACCGATTCCTGCGGCGGTAGGCCCTTGGACAGCTTCTTCGCCACCGATGCGAGTTGCCTGTTCTTCGGCACGTATTCGGTGTTGTCGAGGACTTCGTTGAAGCGGTCGATGACCGGATCGCTCGCGAGTTCCTCCCAGGAGGCGTTCTCGTCCGGGTAGACGAAGGGATCGGTCTCGACCACCGACGATCCGGTGACCTCGAGCTCGGTGTGCGGTGCGTGCAGGTCGAACGCCGTCACTGCGGTGCCCCAGTAGTCGGTGTAGCGGTAGGAACGCGTCACCGGGTTGGTCTCGACTCGGTTCAGAATCACGTTCTGCCGATTGTCACTTCGCGGCGTCAACCGAGCCTCGTTGTACGACGACGTCACCGGTGCGTCGTACTGATAGCCCGTGGTGTGCACGACACGCATACGCCAGCTCACAGTTCACCTTCCAATTGATCTTCGAATGTTCCGGAACCGGCGTCGGTCCACGCCACCCACGGAGCGGCGTGGAAATACTGCTTGGAGATCGCATCACCGAGCTCACGGCAGGTTTCCTGCAGGGAGAGCAGGCGCTCCTGCAGATCGTCGAGAATTTCACCGGGACGGAGGAATTCGAGTTCGCTGCGAGCGCGACCGAGTAGACGCTGAGCCTCTGCGCGCGCACCGACTCGACTGTTGGGCTGATGGTCGAGCTGATCCAGCGAACGCTCCGCCTCGTTGAGCGCGTAGAACACCGATCGCGGAAAGAGCCTGTCCAACAACATGAATTCCAGAACTCGCTGTGCATCGAGCGCGCCGCGGTAGGTGCGCAGGTAGGTGTCGTGGGCACCGGCAGAGCGGAGCACGGTGACCCACGCCGGCGACGACGGCCGGTCACCGGCTCGCGAGAGCAACAACCGAACGATCATGTCGATGCGCTCGACCGACCGCCCGAGCAGGAGGAAGCGATAGCCGTCGTCGTGACTGAGGGTGGAGTCCGCGAGACCGGCGAACATCGCGGCCCGCTCCTCGATGTAGCTGAAGAACTCGGCCGGGCCGGTGCGCTTGGACGCCCTGATGCGCTCGTTCAGCCCGTTGTACGTGGTGTTCAAGCACTCCCACATCTCACTGGACGTGACTTCACGCGCACCGCGGGCGTTCTCGCGCGCGCTCGACAGTGAGTCCACGATCGAACCCAATCCGTCTCGGCTGAAGGCGACGACCTCGGTGAGCGACCACACGTCGAGCGAGACGTCCGGCTCGTGCTTGAATCCGAGCACTCGCAACAACACTCGCGAAGTGTGGTCGGGATCGACCGTGGCGTCTTCGAGAAGCTGGTGGACGGTGACGTCGAGAATGCGGGCCGTGTCGTCCGCCCTCTCGACGTACCGCCCGATCCAGTAGAGCGACTCTGCGTTGCGCGCGAGCATTTACTGTCCACCGCCGTTCGAGTCCGAGTTCGTTGCCTGCTGTTGTTGCTGCTGCTGCTGCTGATTCATCTGCTGGTCCATCGTCAGCTCCGGGCCCTGTTCGGCCATGGGCGACTCCGGCGGAACGCTGACGATCTCCTCACCCGCGAGTTCCTGCTCCTCCTGAGAGGTTCGGGTGGCCAGCACCCAGGTGTCCTTGCTGCCGCCGCCCTGGCTCGAGTTGACCACCAGGGATCCCTCCGGCAGCGCCACCCGGGTCAGGCCGCCGGGCAACACCCAGACGTCGTCACCGTCGTTGACGGCGAACGGCCGCAGGTCGACGTGGCGGGGTACCAATCGATCGCCGATCTTCGTGGGCACCGTCGAGAGCTGCACGACGGGTTGCGCGATCCAGCCGCGCGGATCTGCGCGGACCTTCTTGCTGATGGTCGCGAGTTCCTTCGGCGACGCGTCGGGGCCGAACACGATGCCGTAGCCGCCCGAGCCTTCCACCGGCTTGATGACCAGCTCGTCGATGCGGTCGAGCACCTCCTCGCACTCGTCCTCCAGCCAACAGCGGAACGTGTCGACGTTGGCCAGCAACGGCTTCTCACCCATGTAGTAGTCGATGATCGTCGGTACGTAGGTGTAGACGAGCTTGTCGTCGCCGACGCCGTTTCCTACGGCACTGGAGATGACGACGTTGCCTGCACGAGCGGCGTTGACCAGACCTGCTACTCCCAGCACCGAGTCGGGGCGGAACTGCATGGGGTCGAGATAGTCGTCATCGATGCGTCGGTAGATGACGTCGACCTGACGCTCGCCCTCGGTGGTGCGCATGTAGACGATGTTGTCTCGGCAGAACAGGTCTCGTCCTTCGACGAGCTCGACGCCCATCAGTCGCGCGAGCAACGAGTGCTCGAAGTACGCCGAGTTGGCCACGCCAGGAGTGAGAACCACCACAGTCGGGTCGGCCTCGTTCAGGGCTGCCGATGCGCGCAGTGCCCGGAGCAGGTGCGAGGCGTAATCGCCGACGGCGCGGACGCGGTGGCTCGCGAAGAGGTCGGGGAACACCCGGGCCATGGTGCGCCGGTTCTCCATAACGTAGGACACGCCCGACGGCGAGCGCAGGTTGTCCTCCAGCACTCGGAAGGTGCCCTGGGCGTCACGGACCAGGTCGATGCCGGCGACGTGGATGCGCACACCGTTGGGCGGCGTGATGCCGACCGCTTCGCGATGGAAATGCTCGCAGGAGGTCACCAGCCGCTTGGGAACCACGCCGTCGCGCAGGATCTCCTGATCGCCGTAGATGTCGGCGAGGAACATCTCGAGGGCCTTGACTCGCTGCTTGATGCCGCGCTCGAGCCGTGACCATTCGCCTGCCGCGATGACGCGGGGAACCTGGTCGAGCGGGAACGGGCGTTCCTGACCGGACAGGGAGAACGTGATGCCCTGGTCGATGAAGGCTCGTCCCAGCGCATCGGATCTCGCGTCCAGGTCCACTGCGTTCGCCGGGGCGAGCGCAGTGTGAATGCCCTTGTACGGACTTCGGGTGCGCCCGTCCGCGTCGAACATCTCGTCGAAGGCGAGACTGTACTTTCCGACGTCGGAATATCCTCCGAACACTCCGTCGACTTCGGGTTCGACACGATCCGCGGATTTGGTTTTGGTCGCTTTGGCCTTGGTGTTGGCAGGCGTTGCCGATCGCGGACTCATTCTGGCCATGTTGCTACAGAGACAGGAGTTAGGCGCGGTAGAAGCGTTAATTTCTTGAAACGCATCGTCGCCCCACTCCGGATTGGGTTCTGGCCGACCGTACTGGTATTCTCGATCTTCGGCGCAGGGCTCCATGCTCTGCAGCAGACTTCGGGCATTCCAGCATGGATCGCCCTGACCGGAATACCGACGAAGACAAGAAGGATTTTACGCGTGGCCAATATCAAGTCCCAGAAGAAGCGGATTCTCACCAACGAGCGTGCACGCCTGCGCAACCAGTCGGTGAAGTCCTCCCTTCGCACCGTCATCCGCTCGTTCCGCGAGGCACAGGCTGCGGGCGACAAGGACAAGGCTTCCGAGATTCTTCTCGATGCAGGCCGCAAGCTGGACAAGGCCGCCAGCAAGGGCGTCATCCACAAGAACCAGGCAGCCAACAAGAAGTCGGCACTGGCTCTCGCAGTCAACAAGCTCTGATACACCACTGAGCTCGATCGAGCCCGCTGCATCCGACAACGATGCAGCGGGCTTTTTCGTGCGCTCTGCACTCCGGCGACGCTACTTGCCGAGTGACGCGACCGCCGCCACCGCCTTTTCCACCGCGTAGTCGGCGTCCGCCGCTTGGCCTTTGACGTCGGCGTTCAGTTGCGCCACCACCCGCAGCGCCTGTGCGATGGATCGGCCGTTCCACCCACGTGCCTGACCCTGCGCCTTCTTGATCTTCCATGGCGGCACACCCAGCTCCCCCGCCATCCGGAACGGGTCGCCGCGACCGGCCGAACCCACGAGCGCAATGGTCCGGACGGCATCGGCCAACGCATCGGCGAGCAGCACGTGCGCCACGCCCCGGTGCATCGCCCAGCGCAGGGCCTCGAGAGCGCCTGCCCGGTCACCGATCACTGCTTTGTCTGCGACGTCGAACCCGGAGACCTCGGCCTTGCCCGAGTAGTACCGACGCACGGCCGGGAGGTCGACCTTGCCGCCGGTATCGGATACCAATTGTGAGCAGGCAGAGGCCAGTTCACGGAGCTCGTTGCCGACGGACTCGACCACGGCCTCGATCACCTCGGCGCTGACCCGCACGTCGGCCGCACGGAACTCACCGCGTACGAAGTCGATGCGCTCGGCAGGCTTGGTCAGCTTGGCGCACTCGTGCACCTGCGCACCACACTTCTGCAGGGCACCGACCATCGCCTTGGCCCGACCGCCGCCGGAGTGCATGACCACCACGACTGCTCCCTCGGGTGGATCGGTAGCAGCGTCGAGCACCAGTGCCGAGGCGTCCTTGCCCGCCTCTGCGGCGGCCTCGAGCACCACGACTCGGTCCTCGGCGAACAGCGACGGGCTGAGTAGTTCGGCGAGTTCCGGGGCGCTGGCGTCACCGGTGCGCAACCGCGTGACGGGCAGGTCCTCCCCCGGAATCGCGGCGTTCGCGCGGACCTGAGCCACGATCGCCGCAACCGCGCGATCCATCAGAAGTTCCTCGTCGCCGAGAACCAGATGCAGTGGAGCCACACTCGAAGTCACGACCATGATCGTGCCATGAGCGGCCGACAGTGCCGGCATCCGCTTCGTGCCGAGCGATCACCACAGCACGTGTGCCGTCCACGACGCGAGTGCCGCTATCGCCACCGCCGCGGCCAGCCACCTGAACACGGTGAAACGTAACGCCACCAACAGCGCGGCCGTTCCGAATGCTGCCAGTGCGGCGCCCCCGATGCCGTCGGGGACGACGACGCCCGCTACCGGCACCGACGCAGCCTCCTCTGCCACGGCGATCAACCACCACAGCGGCGCGGACGCCAGCTGTGCCGCCCATTCCGCGAGCGAACCGCTGACGCAGGCGATCACCGCCGTGACGATGCCCACCACCGTGATCGGTGCGACGACCGGTGCCACCAGCACGTTCGCTGCGATGCCCACCACGCTGAACGTTCCGGCCATGGCCGCGACCACCGGAGCGGTCACCGCGTGCGCCGCCGCGGCGACCGCCACCACCTCCGCGGCCGCCCTCGGCCAGCCGCGGGCCCGAAGCCAGTCGACCCAGACCGGAGCGACGAGCACGAGCGCGGCGGTGGCGAACACCGACAGCACGAATCCGACATCCACCGCCAGCCTCGGCCACCATGCAAGCAGACCCAACACCGCGCCGCACAGCGCTGGAACCGCCTGTCTGCGTCGGCCGGTGACCAACGCCAGCAAACCGATCGACCCCATCACTGCCGCCCGCACCACACTCGGCGACGGCCTGGCCACGATCACGAACGCCACGAGTACGACGAACGCCACCACGACCGTCGCGCGGGGGCCGAGTCCGATACCCCGCAACACCAACAGAACCGCGCCGATCACGATGGAAAAATTCGCACCCGATACAGCCGTCAGATGCGTCAGTCCGGCCGCCCGAAAGTTCTCGGCGACCGTCTCCTCCAACCGCGACACGTCCCCGACCACGAGACCGGGTAGCAGACCTGCGCGATCCGGTGGCATCGAATTCTGCGCCACCGCAGCCAGGTTCGACCGGAAGGTGCCGGCTGCAGCAGAGATCGCCCCTGGCTCGTCCACGGTGACGGGCGGACCCGAAGTACGGATCACAGCGACGCTCATGTCCGGCCGGATCGGCGTACCGAGCCTGCCCCGCACGGTGATCTCCTGGCCCGGTAGCAAGGCCGACCACTGTGCCTCCGGTGCCACGATCGACACTCGTCCGCCGACGTAGAGCGCCTCGCCGCCCACGTCGACTCGCGTCGTCTCGGCCTTCAGCATCACCATCGACGGACCTGGAGTCGGCAGTCGTCGCGGGTCCTCCTCCAATCGCACCGAGGCGGTGATCCACGCTCGGTTCTCGGCAGCGGCAGCCACGGGATGATCGGCCAGCGACCGCATCTGAAGCCAGATCGCTCCACCGAAACACAATGCCAGCACGATCACCGCGGCCGCACCGAACCGACTCGACCCCGACCAGGAGAGCCGAATCGACAACCGGTGCAGTGCAACTCCGACGAGCAGCACCACCGCAACGGCGGACGCAGTAGCAGCCAGGGCAGCACCGGGCCCACCGAGAATTCCGATCGCGGTGATCGACCAGCACACGGCGGCAGCCGGAACCAGCCGCACGTCGAACGGCAGACGATCCTCGGTCTGCGCCGCACCGGTCGACGCGGCAGCGGTGGTCATCCGACATGCACCAGGTCGCGGATCCTGGCCAGTCTGCCGGGCCCGATGCCGTCCACCTCGGACAGCTGTTCCACAGATGCGAAGCGGCCGTTGATCTCTCGCCAACTCACGATCGAGGCCGCGGTCACCGGACCTACTCCGGGCAACGCGTCCAGTTCTGCGACGGTCGCGGCGTTGAGGTCCACCGTCCCGCCCGACGTGGCACCTCCGACACCGGCCGGTGCACCGCCGCTACCGGCTATCGGTGTTCCGATCCCGGACGTCGTACTGCTGACCGGTGGAGCTGCCTCCGACGGAACGACGCCGACGACGATCTGATCACCGTCGGCCACACGCGCAGCCATGTTCAGCGCCAACAGATCGGCACCTTCGACTGCGCCGCCTGCCGCCGCCACCGCATCGGCGACGCGCGAACCCGGTTGCAGCCGAACCAATCCAGGGCGCGTCACGAGACCGACGACGCTGACCACGAGTTCGGTCTCGGCGCTCGACACAGGATCTAGCGCGTCCCCCGGATCTACCGTGCCATCGATACCCACCGTGTCGGTCGCGACGACAGCGAGCGGTGGTGCAGGTGCCGGTGTCGGTGCATCTCGAAACACCGCGAATGCCGCGACGAGCACGACGAAGACCCCGGCCGCCGCGAGTGCCAGTGCCCCCGGTTTTCCTGGGTCCACACGGGCAGCTCTCCACCGCTGTGGCAGCAAGGACGACCACGGCGTGCTGGTTCGCTGTGCTTCCGGCAACAGCCACCCCGGTTCCGTGGACCCGACGTCGGGTCGTCGGTCCTCGGGCACGACGCGAGCGCGGTCGGAATCATGTTGCCTGCGCACGGAGTTCAATCGCGCCACCGTGTGCGCCCGATCGTCGTTGCCGCCCATGCCGAAGGACGCTACTGCGCGCGCGAGGATCCGATCGGGAAGGACGCAGGCCAGGAATTGCCCTGTGCACAACCCGGATTCTGTGGATGAACCGTGCGATAGACGCGGCTATCGGCGTCCCGGAGCCACGACGACACCGACCGCGCCCGGACCCACGTGGGCACCGAGGACGGCACCGAAGGGATACACGTCGATGCTGGTCGACTGCGGAATTCGGGAGGCCAGCATCGCGGCGACGTCCTCCGCGCGGTCCGGGCACAGCATGTGGTGCACCGCGAGCACAACCCCCGAATCGTCACCAACCTCGGTGGCGGCCGCAACTGCCGCGTCGACCAGCTTGTTCAGCGCCTTGGACGAGGTCCGCGTCTTCTCCCGCAACACGAGCGTGCCGTCGCTGATGTGCAACACCGGCTTCATGGCCAGAGCCGTCCCGAGCAGCGCGGCGGCAGTACCGATTCGACCTCCGCGTCGTAGGTGGTCGAGTCGATCGACGACGATGAAGCATCTCGAGGTGGTCGACGCGGCGACGGCGTCGCCATAGACCTCGTTCAGTTCCGCTCCCCCGGCGGCCGTGGCGGCGGCAGCCAGCACCGCGAAGCCCAGTCCCATGCCTGCCGATGCGGAATCGACGACTCGGACGGCGGAGCCCACCTGCACGGCGGCCTGGCGCGCTGCCTCCCAGGTACTCGAGAGTCCACGAGAGATGTGCAGGGCCACCACGCCCGCGCCTCGACTACGTTCGAGAGCTGCGGCGTAGACCTCGGTGAGTTCTCCTGGAGAGGCCCCCGCAGTGGTCACCTGCTTGCCCGAGGCGGACTGATCGGGAATCTCGTCGACACCCTCGCGGTGGTCGACTCCGTCCACCAACACGTGCAGTGGCACCACCGCGATGCCTCGTTCGGCGGCGAGGGCGGCGGGCAAGCAGGACGAGGAGTCGGTGACGACGGTGACGGTCATGGCGTTCGAGTGACCGCCTCCGCGGCGACGGGTCGCAGCACCGCCAGCATCGCCTCCGCTACCGCGACATGGGCGTCCCAACCCCAATGGATACCGTCGGGATTCGCGTTCTCGGATTCGATGTTCGGCCGTACCGCGTCGGCCAGATCGACCATGGGAACGTTCGTCTCGGCGCTCCACGCGCGGAGCGCTCGCACAGCGGGTTCGCGACCCGAGTGCACCTTGCCGTAGGCGTCGCAGCGGTGCACCGACGGGTAGGTACCGATGACGGGGAGCTCCGGTCGCACGTAGGCCAGTGCGGCGCGGGTCTGTTCGAGATACTCGACGCTCAGCCGCGGCGGCAGGGCCACCGGCCAACCGAGATGAGACAGAACAGGTTGCACCACTTGATATCCCGCGCGAACCACGCGCCGGAGGGCAGGCGGTCTGATGTACCGGATCTGCTCCCGTAGGGCGGTGGGCAACGGAGACGGGAGTGAATCCATGCCGCCGATTCCGAGCACGACGGCACCGGCACGGGGAATCGCTGCCCACACTCGCGGATCCTGAGTCAGTGCCCACCACGCGTCGCGACTCGTCCAGCCGATGCGCGCAACCAACTCGACCGTCCAACCCAGCTCCGCTGCAACGAGATTGGGCCACAATCGCGGGTCGTCGACCGGTAGCCCACCCTCGGGTCCGTAGTAGCTCAACGAGTCCGCGAGCACGAGCAGCGCGGGGCGCGCCGTCGTCTCGTCAGAGGACGTCACTGGCCACCTGCGCCGAGGCGTTCCACACATCGAGTCGCCAGGACGGATTCTCGCCGGGTCCGTGCACACCGAGCTGCACCCAGCTGGTGTTGGCGAGGCCACCGAGCACCGGCCAGCGTTCGGTGGGCAGATCGAGCAGCGCGGCAGTCAGGGCCGCGATCAGACCACCGTGCGCGACGAGGACGAGTGGTCGCTGGTTGCCGTCGGCCCCCCACTCGGGAACGCCGGCCGCCAGTTCACGAACCAGCGGCACGCTGCGTCGGGCAACGTCGATGCGGCTCTCCCCACCGGGTGGGGCAATGGTGGCGTCGGCGCGCCAGGCCGGCCGTGCACCGGGCGCGATGTCGTCGACCTCGGTGTGGGTCAAGCCCTGCCACTGACCGAGATGGGTTTCGCGTAGGCGCTCGTCCACCGACACTTCAACACCCGACGCGTCTCCGAGTGCCGTTGCGGTGTCGAGGGCGCGCCGCAGATCCGACGAGACGATCTTGATCGGCTCACGCGTCGCCAGCTCGGCAGCGGCCGTCTTAGCCTGGCTGCGGCCGAGCTCGGACAGATCGGTGTCGAGCTGCCCCTGCATGCGGTCGGTGGCGTTGTACTCCGTCTGACCGTGCCGAAGCAGGATGAGGCGTCGGATCATTGCTCCGATTCCGGAGCCGGGTGCTGTCCGAGACCGGGAACCTCGATGGTCGGGCAGTCCTTCCACAGCCGCTCGAGTGCGTAGAAGTTGCGCTCCTCGTTGTGCTGGACGTGCACGACGATGTCGGAGTAGTCCAGCAGCGCCCAACGGCCTTCCCTTGTGCCCTCGCGACGGACCGGCTTGTGTCCGGCCTCACGCAGCTGATCCTCGATGTTCTCGACGATCGAGTTGACCTGACGCTCGTTGGGCGCGGAGGCGATCACGAAGCAATCGGTGATGTAGAGCTGATCGGAGACGTCGAGGATCACCACGTCGCTGGCCAGTTTGTCGTCGGCTGCGAGCGCGGCGATCCGCGCCATCTCGGCGGCTTCGGCTGTTGCAGTCACTTCGGTGTACTCCCACTCGTATGGCTCGGGTTTGCGGTCATTGCGCTGGTGACCGACCCTGCCGGTTGCTTCTTCTGGGGCGCTGGTTCCGACATGGTGACGGATCCGTCGAGACGCTGAGCGCCTCGTGGTCTGTAGAGATTTCTCTTCGAGATGTATTGCACGACGCCATCCGGTACGAGGTACCAGACCGGCCGATTCTCACCGGCTCGACGTCGACAGTCCGTCGACGATATCGCGAGTGCAGGTATTTCCATCAATGTGAGAGTGTCCGCGGGCAGCGACCGAAGGTGCTTGGCGAGATGTTCGACGCCGAGCTCGAACCCCGGACGCGAGACACCGACGAACTTGGCGAGCTCGAACAACTCCTCCCAGTTCTGCCACGTGAGGATCGATTCGAGTGCGTCCGCGCCGGTGATGAAGTACAGCTCGGCATTGGGATGCTGTGATCGCAGATCGCGCAGGGTGTCGACGGTATAGGTCGACTTCTCCCGGTCGACGTCCACTCGGCTGACCGAGAATCGGGGATTCGACGCCGTCGCGATCACGGTCATCAGGTAGCGGTCCTCGGCCGGGCTGACCGTTTTCCCTTCCTTCTGCCAGGGGTTTCCGGTGGGGACGAAGATGACCTCGTCCAGACCGAATTCGTTCGCCACTTCGCTGGCTGCGACGAGGTGCCCGTGGTGAATCGGGTCGAAGGTGCCGCCCATCACGCCCAAACGACGAACGGACTGCGCACCGGTGGTCTCGCCGGGATCGGATTCACGCTGCACAACCGCCGATTCTACGTCCGGGGCACCACCGGGCGTCACACCCCTCACACCGGCAGCAGACGCGAGACCACGGTGGCGAGTTGCTGAGCGGATCGGCACTCGTGCATGGCGATCACGTCGGCGTACACCTTGGCGGCCGAATCGCCGGAACCCCACTGCGATTTCGGTTCGGGATTGAGCCAGTACGCATGCTTGGCCACCGACACGATGTGCGCCAACGCAGGCAGCTTCGGATCGCGGTAGTTGGTGCGTGCGTCGCCGAGAATCAGCACCGAACTACGACTGGTGACCGCGTGCGCGTACTTCTCGTCGAACGTCGTGAGGGCATGGCCGTAGTCCGAGTGCCCGTCGTACGTCACGAGATCGGACTCGCGGACGATGCGGCTCATCGCGGCACCGAGATCGGACCCGGAATCGAAGAACCGCGTCACCTCGTCGGTGGAGTCGACGAACGCGAAGATCCGCACGCGCGAGAACTGCTCTCGCAGCGCGTGCACCAACAGCAACGTGAAGTTGCTGAAACCTGCCACCGAGCCCGAGACGTCGCACAGCACAACCAATTCGGGGCGGGCTCGACGCGGCTTGCGCTCGACCAGGTCGATCGGGATGCCGCCGGTGGACATCGACTTGCGCAGCGTGCGACGCAGATCGATGGAGCCGTGCCTGCTTCGACTGCGCCGCACTGCAAGTCGCGATGCCAACAGCCGGGCCAGCGGTGTGACGTTGCGTCGCAGCGCTGCCATCTCCGTGTCCGAGGCTCGCAGGAAATCGACCTCCTCCGCGAGCTTGGGGACCCCGTAGCTCGCTACCCGCTCCCGGCCCAGCTTTTCTGCCGACCGTCGCCTCGTCTCGCTCTCGACCATCGTGCGAAGGTCTGCGATACGTTGCGCTGCAGTCCGTTTGGCCACTTCCGATTCGTAGTCGTCGGTGGGACGATCGGGTGCATCGTCACTACGGCCGAGCAGGCCGTCGAGAATCTTGCGCAGCAACGTATCGGGCGCAACGTCGCGCAAGGCCTGGTATGCCGAGAACGAGGGCCCGTTGGAGGACTTGTACTGCCCGAGTTCCTCGACCATCTGCGCCGCCAGCATCTGGGTCAGCTCCGCGGCCTCGGCCGAGTCGTCCGAGAGCAGTTCCACCAACAACTCGCGAAGCGCATCGATGTCGACATCGCCCGCATCGGTGCGGGGCAGCGCAGTGTCGATCTGGCCCGAGTCCCTGGTGCCCGATGCCACCGGAAACCACAGGTCGAACAGGGCGTCGAACACTCCGCGATGCGTCGTACGGCGCAGCAGTGCGCAGGCCAGACCCTCGCGCACGGCCTCCCGATCGAGCAGATCGAGAACCGACAGGACGCGTCCGGCATCGACCGTCTCCGACGGCCCCACCGAAATTCCACGCCGACGCAGCGCCTCGACGAAACCGACGAGGTGACCGGGGATTCCGTGCGGGGCCTGCATGTCAGTTGAGCCGGAGTTCGGCTGCCGCGCGAACCTGGTCCGACTGATGCTTGAGGACCACACCGAGGGTGGAGCGAACCGCGTCGTCGTCGAGGGTGTCCATACCGAGAGCCAACAGGGTGCGTCCCCAGTCGATGGTCTCGGCCACCGAGGGCAACTTCTTGAGCTGCATCGCGCGCAGTACCCGCACGGTCTTGATCATCTGCTCGGCGATGGCCTCCGGCAGTTCGGGAACCCGGCTGGCGAGGATCCGGCGCTCGAGGTCGGCGTCGGGAAAATCGAGGTGCAGGAACAGGCAGCGACGCTTGAGGGCCTCGGACAGTTCACGAGTGGCGTTGGAGGTGAGCACCACGAACGGCGTCCGCTCGGCCACGATAGTGCCGAGCTCGGGAATGGTGATCGCGAAGTCGCTGAGTACCTCGAGCAGCAGTCCTTCGATCTCGACGTCGGCCTTGTCGGTCTCGTCGATGAGCAGAACCGTGGGATCGGTCCGGCGAATGGCCTGCAGTAGCGGGCGCGCCAGCAAGAACTCCTCGGAGAAGACATCCAGCTTGGTCGAGTCCCAATCGGCAGCGGTGCCGGACTGGATACGCAGGATCTGCTTGGCGTGGTTCCACTCGTACAGCGCACGGGCCTCGTCGACACCCTCGTAGCACTGCAGCCGCACCAGTTCTGCACCGGTCGTCTGTGCCACGGCCCGGGCCAGTTCGGTCTTGCCCACCCCCGCCGGACCTTCGATCAGCAGCGGCTTGCCGAGGCGATCGGCGAGAAATACCGAGGTGGCGGTGGCCTTGTCGGCCAGATAGCCCGTCTCGGCGAGACGCCTCTGGACGTCGTCCACGCTGGCGAACAGCGGGGGTGTCGTCGGTAGGGCACGATCCATGTCACAGCTCCTGGTGATCGGGTCTGGGCGATGCGGCGATGGGTGTCAGTCTCGGACGTGACCGTCGCCCCACACGGTCCATTTCGTCGAGGTCAATTCGGGCAATCCCATGGGTCCGCGCGCGTGCAGCTTCTGAGTCGAGATACCGATCTCGGCTCCGAAACCGAACTGCTCTCCGTCGGTGAACGCGGTGGAGGCGTTGACCATCACCGCGGCCGCGTCCACCCGCTGAGTGAACTCGCGCGCGGCACCGATGTCGGCGGCCACGATCGCCTCGGTGTGGCCGGTGCCGTACCGGTCGATGTGCTCGATCGCCTCGTCGATGCCGCCCACGACCTTCAGCGCGATGTCGAGCGAGAGGTACTCCTGCGACCAGTCCTCGTCATTTGCGGGAACGAGCCCGGGCAGGTCCCCGTGCACCGTGACGCTGTGCATCTGAAATGCCTGCAGCAGCCGCGGCACCAGGGTCTCGGCGATTGCGGCGTCGACCAGCACGGTTTCGGCGGCGTTGCAGACACTGACTCGACGAGTCTTGGCGTTGAGCACGATCTTCTCGGCCGTGTTCGGATCGGCTGAGGAGTGGATGTACACGTGGCAGTTTCCGACGCCGGTCTCGATGGTCGGGACCGTGGCATCGCGCACCACCGCGGCG
Source organism: Rhodococcus sp. ARC_M12 (assembly GCF_022810385.1). Lineage (NCBI taxonomy): Bacteria > Bacillati > Actinomycetota > Actinomycetes > Mycobacteriales > Nocardiaceae > Rhodococcus > Rhodococcus sp. ARC_M12. Next base: position 82,409 of record NZ_JALGQI010000003.1, read on the forward strand.
ATCAATCCTGCGCCACCCCGGGGAATCACGACATCGACCAACCCGCGTGCCTGGATCAGGTGGGTGACTGTTGCGCGGTCTGCACTGCCGAGCAACTGCACCGCGGCCTCGGGCAGGTCATGACTGCGCAACGCACCCTGCAGGGCATCGACGAGCGCGGTGTTGGACTGTGCGGCCGACGACGAACCGCGCAGCAGCACCGCGTTACCGGACTTGAACGCGAGACCGAACGCGTCGACGGTGACGTTGGGGCGTGCCTCGTAGACCATGCCCACCACGCCCAGTGGGACCCGCATCTGCCGGATCTCGAGCCCGTTGGGAAGCGTCGAACCGCGGATGATCTCGCCGATCGGATCGGGTAGCCCGGCCACCTGTCGCAGTCCCGCCGCGATGCCGTCGATCCGCGACGCCGTCAGTCGTAGCCGGTCCAGCAGCCCCTCGTCGGTACCCGCTGCCCGTGCGATCTCGATGTCGGCCGCATTCGCGGCCAGGACGGACTCGGCTGCGGCAACCACTGCGTCGGCAGCGGCGTGCAGCAGGGAGTCCTTCTGCGCGGTAGTCAGCAGCGCCAACGTACGCGAGGCGATCCGCGCCCGACGAGCGGCCGAGTGCACGTTCTCACGCTCGTCGACGGTCGTGGTCACCGATGCGGCCGAGACGGAAGCAGTCATGAACTACACACTAATGGGGGCCGGGAATGAGCCGCATCGCCGCGTCGTTGCAGCACAGCGTGGAGATCGCCGACGTCGCCGACGTCGATACCGACAGACCGGAGGAACGACCTGTGAGTGCCCTGTTCGAGCCACTGACATTGCGTGACGTCACCTTTCCCAACCGGGTGTGGATGGCACCGATGTGCCAGTACTCGGCCGACGACGCGGGCGACTATGTCGGTGTCGCGGGCGACTGGCATCGCACCCACCTGGTGAGCCGGGCGATCGGCGGTGCAGGCATGATCATCACCGAAGCGACTGCGGTCAGCCCCGAGGGCCGCATCAGCCCGTCCGACCTGGGCATCTGGAACGACCGTCAGGCCGATGCACTGGCGAAGATCGTCGCCGAGATCTCGTCTTTCGGTACCGTTCCCGGCATCCAGCTGGCACACGCGGGCCGCAAGGCCTCGACCGCGGCACCCTGGTTGGGTGGCAAATCTCTGCCGGCCGAGGATCCACGGAGCTGGGAGACCATCGGCCCGTCCGCAGTGGCATTCGGTGACTACTCGACCCCACGGGAGGCGACGGCCGAGGACATCGCGAAAATCGTCGACGACTTCCGAACCGCCGCGCAGCGCGCACTGAAGGCACGATTCCAGGTAGCCGAGATTCACGGTGCGCACGGTTACCTGTTGCACCAATTCCTCTCGCCCGCCAGCAACACTCGTACCGACGCGTACGGCGGAGACTTCGCGGGCCGCACGCGGCTGCTGCTCGAGGTGGTCGACGCGGTCCGTGAGGTGTGGCCGGAGAATCTTCCGGTGTTCGTTCGCCTGTCGGCAACCGATTGGCTCGACGAGCCCGAGAACAGTGCAAATGCGGCCGAATTGGAGGCCCCGAGCTGGACGTCGGATCAGACGGTGGCGTTGTCGCAGATCCTCACCGAACACGGAGTCGATCTGGTCGATACCTCCACCGGCGGCAACGTACACGCCAAAATTCCGGTCGGTCCCGGCTATCAGGTTCCGTTCGCGCGGCGCATCCAGAACGAGACGACGATGCCCGCCGCCGCGGTCGGCATGATCACCGAACCGAAGCAGGCCGAGGACATCGTCTCGCTCGGTGAGGCAACGGCTGTTCTACTGGCACGCGAATTGCTGCGTGACCCGTACTGGCCGCGACGCGCCGCGCGTGAACTCGGCGTCGAGATGCTCCCGGCCGTTGCGCCGCAGTACGAGCGGGCCTACTGAGAGTTCAGACCACGAACCCGAGCTTCTTGTCCACGACGTTGAGCAACGGTTCTCCCCGCGAGTACCGACGTGCGTTGTCGGCGAACACTTCTGCGAGTCGCTGCTTCCACCCGGAGGCATCGCCGCTCATGTGCGGGGTCACGATCACGTTCTCGGCCGTCCACAGCGGATGGTCGGCCGAGAGCGGCTCGGTCTCGAACACATCGAGCGCGGCACCTGCGATGTGCCCGCTGTCCAGGTGTGCCAGCAATGCGTCGGTTTCGAGCAACTCCCCCCGGCCCACGTTCACTATGCGCGAGCCGGGCTTCATCGCAGCCAGTACCGAATCGTCGACCATTCCCCTCGTCCGATCGGTCAGCGGGGCGACCAGCACCAGGTAGTCGGCCCGAGCTACCTCGGACACCAGATCGGCACTGGCATGGACGGTGCCGAAATCTCGGTCGCCCTCTCGTGCCGTGCGGCCCACTCCCGAGACCGACATTCCCACCGCTGTCAGCAAGCTCGCGATGGCGCGTCCGATCGCTCCGGTGCCCACGATCATTGCGTGGGAACCGTCGATACGCTCGGTCTCGCGGTGCTGCCAGACCTTCGAATGCTGCAGTGCGCGCGAACGTTCGGAGTCCTTGGCAAACGCCAGAATCTGCGCCAGCACGAACTCCGCGATCGGCCTGTCGAACACTCCCCGCGAATTGGTCACGATCACATCGGAATCGACCAGCTCGTCGAACATCAACGAGTCGACGCCTGCAGCCGCGATGTGAATCCATTTCAGCGAGCCGCAGCGCGGCCACGCTGATCGGACTGCGGGAGAAAAGAAGTCCCACAGCAGCAACGCATCGGCACCGTCGACAGCGTCATCGAGGGTCTCGGCGGTGGCGTACCGGATGTCGGCGACCTCCGCGACGGAGTCGAGTCCGTCGGGAAGGTCGCCGGCGTGCAGCACGACGAGGACCGGTGCCACTGCTACTTCTTGTATCCGACGAGCTCGACGCCCGACGCGGCCACCTCGTCGTCGTTGTCACCGGGGCACTGGGTTCCGCGAAGCGAGCGGCCTGCGGTTTCCGGCATCAACAGAATCGGAACGAAGGCGATGGCAGCCGCGATCATCATGTACCAACCCGGAATCAGATTGGACCCGGTTCGGTCGATCAGGAACGTCAGAATCAGTGGAGCCGTACCGCCGAAAAGCGCCGTCGAGACGTTGTATCCGATGGCGAACGCTCCGTAGCGCACCTGAGTGGGGAACAGCGCTGGCAGAGTCGACGACACACAGGAGCACATGATGACCAACAGCACTCCGAGACCGAGCAGGCCGATACTCTGGCCGATCAGTCCGGTGTTGATGATCAGCAGGAACAGCGGAACGCTGAACACGAAGTACCCGACGCAGGCCACCAGCAGCAACGGCTTTCGGCCCACCCGGTCGGACAGGGCACCGATCGGGTTGATGATCGCCATCATGACGATCATGATGGCCACGAGGGTGAAGTTGGACTGAGTCGTGCTGTGCCCCAACGTGTCGCTGAGGTACGAGGGCAAGAACGTCAGCACCGTGTAGTAGGCGATGTTCAGTAGCAGGACGAATCCCATCAGGATCAGGATGCGCTGCCAGTACGTCATGGTGGCCTTGAGCGAGGTGACGGCTCCGCCTGCACCCTCTTCCACCGTGCCGCCGTCTTCCTTCGCTTCGGCGAACACCGGAGAATCCTCCAGCCTGGTCCGCAGCCACAGCGCAACGATGCCCAACGGGAGAGTCACCAGGAACGGGATTCGCCAGCCCCAGGCCTCCATGGTCTCGTCACCGAGCCCGACGTTGAGCAGGGTGCACAGGGTGGCACCGCCCACGGTGCCGGCCAGGGTTCCGAATTCGAGGAACGATCCGAAGAATCCGCGGCGCTTGTCCGGCGCATATTCGGCCATGAACACTGCTGCGCCACCGTATTCACCACCGGTGGAGAAACCCTGAACCAATCGGCAGACGAGCAGTAGCAACGGTGCGGCGATGCCGATGGTGTCGAATGTCGGCAGCACACCGATCGTCGCCGTGGCCAACGTCATCATCGTGACGGTCAGTACGAGGACCTTCTGACGACCGATGCGGTCGCCGAGCGGGCCGAGCACGATGCCGCCGATGGGCCGAATGATGAACGACGCGGCCAACACGGCGAACGTGGAGAGCAGGTTCGCTCCCCCGTCGTCGGACGGGAAGAAATTCGCGGCGATATAGACGGCCAGGTAGCCGTACACCGCGTAGTCGAACCACTCGACGGCATTGCCGAGCGCGGACCCGCCGATGGCGCGGTGCAGGATCTTGGTCTCATCCGGGCTCAGAGTGTCGGTGCTCGGGGGATATCCGGTCGGCGATGCTGCCGACCCTGATTTTTCGGTCACGGTCGAAATACCTCTCGCTTTTGTGGACAAAGTGGAGCGTCGGTGTGGTACTTCGCAGCGTTCGACATTACGACGATAGGGAACATGTCTTTCGGCCAACCCCCTCCGGCAACGCTAAAGCCCTGGTAGCGCAGCAATTCTGGTAGCGATCAACGCGTACGCCCTTGCGCTGTCGGTCAATTGCTGCACGGCCACCGATTCGTCCGGCCGATGTGCCTGGTTTTCGATCTCCCCCGGACCGAGCACGACGGTGTCGATACCCATCTGCTGTGCCACGAAACCACCATCGCACGATGCGGTCCAAATGTCAGTGAAATTGGCAGGAGTGGAGCCCGCGGAACGACCATTCGGTACAAATCGGGCGTCGAGGACCGATTGCACTGCGGCGGTGACCAATCCGTGGTTCACGCTGGTCAGAAACCCCGGCATTTCCATCGAGATCGTGATGTCGACGTCGATTCCGGAGCCGGTCAGTTCCGCCGATTCGATGCGCGACCGCAGGTCGCCGACCACACCGGCAGCGCTCTCACCCGGCAGGAGCCGACGGTCGACGGCGAGCACACACCGGTCGGCAACCATCGAGGTGCCCGTGCCTCCCTCGATCGTCCCCACATTCCAGGTGGCCGGGCCCAGATCGGGGTCGGGGTTGGCATCCAACTCCGCCTGCGAGCCCTCGATGATCCCGATGATCCGCGCTGCGGCCGAGATGGCGTTGGCTCCGTTGCGCGGCTGCCCCGCATGCGCAGACCGGCCCCGAACTTCGATCTCGATATTCGCCGCACCTCGGCACCCGATGATCGTGACCAGGTCCGTCGGCTCTGCCACCACGCAGCAACTGTAATTTCGTTGCTCCGCCTCGGCGACGAACGCTCGGATACCGAGGCCGGTGTCCTCCTCGTCGACCAGACAGGCCAGAGTCATCGGATGCTCGTCCGCAAGCCCTGCACGATGCACTGCGGCCATCGCCGCCACCACCGCGGCCAGGCCGCCCTTCATATCGCAGGCCCCGCGACCGACGATGCGGCCATCCCTGACCACCGCGGAGAAGGGGTCCGTGGTCCAGCCCGTTCCTGCGGGAACCACGTCGGAATGACCGACGAACAGCACACCTGGTCGCTTGGCCGATCCGATCGACACGAAGACGTTGGGCCTGCCTGGAGCTACCTCGACAGTCCGAACGTCGAATCCCAGTGCCCGACAGTGTTCGGCAAGAACTTTCGCCGTCGCCTCTTCGGTGTCACCCGGATTCTCACCGCCCGCGTCGATCAATGACGCAGTCAGAGAAGCGATTTCCTGCGCGTCTATCGAATCGAGCAGGGTCCGTTCGGAACTCGTGACCGTCATCGAGTGGGGTCGGAGGCCAGCAGGTGCTTGGACTTCTCCACCGCCACAGCGAGCCTTCTGATTCCCTCGTCGATTCGTTCGGGAGTGGACGAGGCGAAACACAGCCGCAGCGAATCATGGAACTTACCGCCCACCGACAACGCCGGTCCGGGAATATAGGCCACTCCCTCGGCCAGCGCCGTCTCGAACAGGTCCTGCGTCGAGAAGTCGACATCGTTGCCGCGCAACGTCGCCCAGAGAAAGAACCCTCCCTCGGGATCCGTCGTCGACATCGACTCGCCGAAGTGCTTGTCGATGCTGTTCTGCATCGCGACCTTTCGGGGCAGGTACACCGACGCCAACGATCGAAGATGCTCGTCGAGCAGGCCGCGCCGGATGTACTCGGCCACCATTCGCTGACCGGGCAGATTGGTGCACGTGTCCATGGCCTGTTTGGCGTTGATGATCATGTGCCGAGCCTCGGGGGCGGCGTCCACCCAGCCCACTCGCAGGCCAGGAGCGATCATCTTGGAAAAGGTCCGTACCGAGAAGATCAACGGATCGTTCGGACTGAGCGCGCCGAAACTGGGAATCGGATCACCCGAGAATCGGAGCAGGCCGTACGGATCGTCGTCCAGAATCACCGAACCCCACTGGTGTGCAAGCTCGATGAGCAGCCGTCGACGTTCGAGCGACAGGGTGACCCCGGACGGGTTCTGGAAGTTGGGGATGACGTAGATCATCTTCGGTAGTCGACCTGCGCGCTCGACGAGCTCGGGCAACGCCTCGACGATGAGGCCGTCACTGTCCATCGGGGCTTCGAGAATGTCGCCTCCGTAGCTGAGCACGGTGGCGGTTCCGTTGGTGTACGTGGGACTTTCGACGATCACCAGGTCACCCGGATCGATGAACAACTTGCATGCGATGTCGAGCCCCTGCATTCCGCCGGAGGTGATCACCACGCGCTCCTCGGACGTGGGTTCGCCCACCGAATCGAGATAGGAGAGCAACGCATCGAGCAGGCCGGGGTCGCCTTCGGTGGCACCGTAGTCGAACGCGTCCGCGGTGAGCACACTGCCGGCGATCTCGGTGAACGCCGCAGCCGGAACCGTCTCGGCCGCAGGCGATCCCATTGCGAATCGAACGATGTCGTGTTTCTGTGCGGCGAGGAGCGATGTCGACGAGTCGATCACGGACCCCACCAGCTTGTCGGTTCGCAGGGCCCAGGGAATGGCAGGAGTGGAGCCTGCGGAACGACCCTTTGCGGCAGGAGTGGAGCCTGCGGAACGATTTTGGGTGGCAGGAGTGGAGCCTGCGGAACGACCGGTTGGGGCAGGAGTGGAGCCTGCGGAACGACCTTGGGTGGATGCGGTCATGCTCACTCCTTCGTCAGTAGTTCTCGGGGGTACGCGGTGAAGGTTTCGAGGCCGTTCTCGGTGACGCGAACGGCCTCGGATACCTCGTATCCGTAGTCGTCCATCCACATTCCGCCGATGATGTGGAAGGTCATGTTCTCGGCGAGTACCGTCTCGTCGTCGGTTCGCAGGCTCACGGTGCGCTCACCCCAGTCGGGTGCGTAGGCGATGCCGATCGAGTAGCCGATGCGCGACGGCTTGTGCAGTCCGTGCTTGGCCAAGCTCGTGTTCCATACCTGTGCCAGGTCGGTGGCGGTGACGCCGGCCCGCACGGTCGCGAGCACGTCGTTCAATGCTTCTCCGGTGGACTTGGCGAGGTAATCCAAACGCGGACTTGGCTTTCCGAGCACGATCGTGCGTGCCATCGGGATGTGGTAGCGCCGGAACACCCCGGCCAGTTCGACGACCGTGGTCTCGCCCCGCACGAAGGGTTGGTGCGACCAGGTCAGATGCGGGGTGTCGGCTCCGGCTCCGGTGGGCAGCATCGGCACGATGGCCGGATGGTCGCCGCCGAACTCCGCGGTGCCGCGCACCTGTGCGTTCATGATGGCGGCGGCCGCGTCGCACTGCCGTTCTCCGACCGAGATCGACTGGTACGCAGCCGACATCGCTGCTTCGCAGACCGTCGCGGCACCGCGCATCAGGGCGATCTCCGCGGGCGACTTGACCACACGTACCCAGTTGATGAGCTCGTAGGAGTCGGTGAAGCGGTATTCGGGCAGCGACTTCACCAAGGCCTCGAATGCCTTGGGACTGAAGTAGTACGAGTCCATCTCCAGACCCACCTGGCCGTGCTCGAAGTTGTTCACCAGTCCCAGTTCACGCAGCTTCGCGGCAACCCAGACGAAGGGGTGAGTGTCCTTGCGCTGCACGAAGGTTTCGGGGTAGCCGAACGTCCGATCCTGCGGCAGCCACGACGTGCGAAACGCTCCGTTGGCGTCCATCTCACGGGCGAAGAAGTACATCTCGCCGTCGAGAGGCACGTACAGCATCTGCGGGGTGTAGAACGAGAGCGCGTTGTACCCCAGCAGGTAGTAGAGATTGGCAGGATCGGTGACGATCAGCGCCGTGAGGTGCTGCGCTGCCATCCGCTCTCGGACGGCAGCGAGCCGGGCGGCGTACTCCTCGTCGGTGAACGTGATCGGCGTGCTGTTCGGAACATCGGGGTACCGAGCCAGGCCGGGAGCGGCCCGTCCTGTGGTCTCGTCGGGTCCGAGTGCGGTGACGTAGGCGGCGTCGGGTGAGTCGTTCACGGGCACCCCCTTCGATGGGGTCGATTTAGTAGATTGTTGACAATCAGGCTAAGCGCTGATGTGAGGGGTGCGCAAGACTTCGGATGTAAATGCTGTGTTGCGGGGCCGGTGACTATCCCGGCGTGGCCAAAGCCGAGTGTTCGGCCTGCTCCTCGACCATGGCACGGGTCAGGTCGTGGATAGCGGTGTCCATGTGCTCGTGCACGCCCTTTTCCAATGCGTCCCAATCCGAACCGAGCAACAGGTCGACGATCAGCTGGTGTTCCTCCACCAACGCCTCGGGCCGGTAGTACGCGGTTTCGAGGTTGGCCATGCAGATACGCGCCTCCGCAGCGAGCGTGGCGTACATTCGCGACATCCGGCTGTTACGCGTCGCCCCGACCAGGGCGGTGTGAAACGCCAGATCTCGTTCGGCAAGACCTCGCCAATCTGCGCGATCGATGAACGGCTGCATCTGCATCACGATGGCCGAGAGCTCGTCGGCCACCGACACCAAGTGGGCGCGATCCCCGTGCACCAGAGTCCATGCGGCACCGACCTCGATCGCCGCGCGGGATTCGTAGATCTCGGTGACATCCTCACTGCTCAGCTCGACGACGAACACGCCTCGATTCCGGTAGCTGACGAGCAGCCCCTCCTGATTGAGGCGCTGCAGCGCCTCCCGCACCGGTCCCCGCGAGATCTCGAGTTCCGCAGCGACGTTGGCCTCGTTGATCTGCTCCCCCGGAGCGTAGGACCCGTCGATGATGCGGTCGCGAATCTGGTCGGCAATGACCATCGACGTGTTGCGTGCGTCGATGGGCGTCAATCGTCTCGAACTGGGCATGATCGAAAACCTCTCTCAGCCTCGGGGAATGGCGAAGTATTTGTACTCCAGAAACTCGTCTATTCCGACTTTTCCGCCCTCGCGGCCGAGTCCGGACTGTTTGACGCCACCGAACGGCGCAGCCGGATTCGAGACCAACCCGGTGTTGAGACCGACCATGCCCACCTCCAGGCGCTCCCCCATCCGTAGAGCCCGGTCGATGTCCTGGGTGAACACATACCCGACGAGTCCCCACTCGGTGTCGTTCGCCAGGGCGATCACCTCGTCCTCGGTGTCGAACGGGACGATTGCGGCCACCGGTCCGAAGATCTCCTGCGACATCAGATCCGACGCCGCATCGACGTCGGTGAGGACGGTCGGCGGATAGAAGTAGCCGGGTCCGTCCGGAGCCGCTCCCCCGACGACGGCACGCGCGCCACGCCCGAGGGCGTCGTCGACGAGTGTCTGAACCTTGGTGCGGCCCGCGTCGTCGATCAGCGGACCCACCTCGGTACCGTGCGCACTACCGGCCCCCACCGTCAGCGCACCCATGCGCTCGGCGAGCTGCTCCGCGAACTGCGCTGTGACACTGCGGTGTACGAAGAACCGGTTGGCCGCGGTGCATGCCTCCCCCATGTTGCGCATCTTGGCGACCATGGCACCGTCGACAGCGCGTCCGACGTCCGCGTCGTCCATGACGATGAAGGGTGCGTTGCCGCCGAGTTCCATCGACGTGCGCATCACCGTCGACGCAGCTTGCTCGAGCAGGATCTTGCCCACGGCAGTCGATCCGGTGAAGCTGATCTTGCGGGCCGCACCGCCCCTCATCCACGAGCCCACCACGCCCGACGCGTCGGTGGTGGTCACAACGTTGACCACTCCTGTCGGAACACCCGCATCCTCGAGTATCCGGGCGAGCGCCAGCGCTGTCAGCGGCGTTTGTTCGGCGGGTTTGAACACGACGGTGCAGCCGGCCGCCAAGGCCGGGCCGATCTTGCGAGTTCCCATGGCCAGGGGGAAATTCCACGGAGTGACGAGGATGCACGGCCCCACCGGTGCGCGGGTGACCACGATGCGGTTCTTGCCATCACCGGTGAGGGTGTGATCGCCCGAGATGCGCACCGCTTCCTCGGAGAACCAGCGGAAGAACTCTGCACCGTACGCCACCTCACCGCGAGCGTCGGCCAGCGGCTTACCCATTTCTGCCGTGATGATGGCGGCGAGCTCCTCTTGCCGCGCCATGATCAATTCGTATGCGGTACGGAGGATTTCGCTACGTGCCCGCGGCGGCGTCGCGGCCCAGTCGGAGGCTGCGGCGACCGCCGCAGCCATGGCCTTCTCGGCATCGTCGATGCCGCCGTCGGCGACGCTGGCGATGACCTCACCACTGGCGGGGTCGATCACGTCGAACCGGGCATCCGATGCTGCGGCCGTCCACTCGCCGCCGATGAACAGTTCGGTCGGAGCAGAGATGGTGGGGCGAGTGAGGCTGGAGGTCGAACTGGCGGTCATGGCCGCGGTCCTTTCGTCGAACGTGGGTCGAGTATCTGCGCCAGGTGTACGGACGCATCGCTCGTCGGATCACCGGTGAGTTGACGCACCTGCATGTGGCAGCTGAATCCGTCGGTCAGAATCGGCGAGTCCGGCTCGGCATCGCGCAGTGCAGGCGCGAGGGCCTGTTCGGCAACCTCCATGCTGAGCTCGTAGTGACGCTTCTCGAAGCCGAAATTGCCTGCCACGCCGCAGCATCCGGTGGCTTCCCGTACCGCCTCGATACCGACGGCCGCCAACGCCGTGCGCTGGGTGGCGTTGCCGAACACCGCGTATTCGTGGCAGTGCGTCTGCACGGTGACCGAGGCGGGAACCTCACCCGACGGCGCCCACCCGGTCTCGGCCTGATCGATCACCGCTCCCGCGAAACTCTGCACCCGCGCCGCGACCCGTCTCGCGGCCGCAGTGGGAACCAGCTCCGGCATGTCCTTGCGGAACGCCGCCGCACAGCTCGGTTCGGTGACGACGATGGGTCGGTCGGTGCCGTCGTCTAGAGCGGCAACGGCTTTCGTGAGGTGCTTGCGGGCGGCCTTGAGCTGACCCGTCGAAATCCAGGTCAGCCCGCAGCACACGTCGGTCCGGCAGTCGGTGCTGCGACCCGAATCCTCGAGCACGCGCTGCGCCGCGCCCGCGACCTCGGGTCGAAAACCCTGGGTGAACGTGTCGACGATCAGCACGACATCGGCGTCGCGGCCACCTCCTACACGGACTTCGCGAGCCAGTTCCTTCACCGATGCGAATCGGGGCAGCGGCCGCTCGGTGGTGAGCCCACCGAGTCGAGCGGCCAACGCTGCGATGCGCGGGGTGAGCAGACGATTGAGCAGGGGTGCCGTTCGCTGCGTCACCTTGAGCCAGCGAGGCAACCAGCCCAGCGAATAGTGCGAGAGTGGTCGCACCCGACCCGCGTAGTGATGATCGAGAAACTCCGATTTGTACGTCGCCATGTCGACTCCGACCGGGCAGTCCGAGGAACAGGCCTTGCAGGACAGGCACAGGTCGAGCGATTCGGCCACGTCTTTCGAGGCCCACCCGTCGGCGACGGTCGGCGAGCTGCGCACCATCTCCTGCAGTACCCGGGCGCGGCCACGGGTGGAATCCTTTTCGTCGCCCGTCGCGCGGAAGCTCGGGCACATGACGCCTCCGGAGGTGGTGCGGCACTTACCGACACCGACACACGATTGGGTGGCGTGAACGAAAGGATCCAGATCCTCTCGCGTTCCGATCTGGTGCAGATCGAAGGTCGTCTTCCATTCCCGCTTCGGGATGCCCTGCAACATGAGGTTGTCCATCATCGGTTCGGGGTCGGTGATCGACCCCGGGTTGAGAATCCCGCGTGGATCCCAGATGCGCTTGAACCGCGCGAACGCGTCGAGCATGCGGGGTGAGTACATCACCGGCAACAGCTCCGAGCGGGCCCGGCCGTCACCGTGCTCACCGGACAGACTGCCGCCGTGCTTGACCACCACCCGCGCGGCGGCGCGCAGGAAGTCGTACATCACTCGACGCCCGGCATCGGTGCGCTGATCGAACGTGATGCGCACGTGCATGCACCCCGCACCGAAGTGCCCGTACATCACGCCCGTCAGATCATGCTCGGCCAGAAGCGAATTGAGATCGGCGAGATAAGCGGACAGGTTCTCGGGTGCGACGGCCGCGTCCTCCCAGCCACCCCAGGACTCGACCCCACTGGACAGGCGGGTCGCCAAACCGGCGCCGTCCTCGCGTACCCGCCACAGCGCTGTTCGATCGGCCGGGTCGGCGACGATGCGGCCTTCCTTGACGCGGCCGAGGCGGCCGAGCGCCTCGAGCAGACGAGCGGCCTTGTCCTCCACCTCGGCGGTGTCGGCTCCGTCGAGATCGACGTAGAGCCAGGCGTTTCCCGCCGGCAGACCGCGGATGGAATCCGGTCCGCGCCGGTACTCCATCGTCTGCGCGATGTTGTCGTCGATACCCTCCACCGCGGCAGGCGAGAACTCGAGAATGGCCGTCACGTCGGCTGCAGCAGCCACCACATCGTCGTATCCGAGGCAAAGCAACAACGCGGCCGAAGGAACGGGTACGACGGCGACGGTGACCGAGACGATCACCGCGCACGTGCCCTCGCTGCCGACGAGCGCACGGGCGACGTCGAATCCGTTCTCGGGCAGTAGATGCGACAGATGAAATCCGGAGACCTGTCGCGGTATGCGGCCCAACTCCACCCTGAAGAGAGCGAGGTTGTCCGCCGCCAGCGAGTGCAGCTCGCGCGAAATACGTTCGGCCGCATCGGTTGCTGCCGAATGCTCCGAATTCACTGCCTCCACACCGCTACGGGTCACGCGAAGAAGATGCCCGTCGGCGGTGACCACGTCCAAGGCCACCGTGTGGTCGGCCGTCCGGCCGTATCGCACCGAGTGATTGCCGCACGCGTCGTTACCGACAGCCCCGCCTACTGTCGCGCGTGTCTTGCTGGACGGGTCGGGGGCGAACGTGAACGACCCCGACGTACGCGCCACCAGCTCCCGCTGCAACTCCGAGATCACGATTCCCGGTTCCACCACCGCTGTCCGCGAGTCGGTGTCCACCGAGATCACGCGATTCATGTGGCGGGAGAAGTCGAGCACGATTCCGCGGCCTATCGCGTTGCCTGCCATGGACGTTCCGCCGCCGCGACCGATGACCGGCACTCCCGCGGCCTCGCACAGAACCACTACGGCAGCAACGTCGTCGGCGCTGCGCGGGAAGACGACGGCCGCAGGCGGAATTCGGTAGTTCGACGCGTCGTAGGAGTACTCGGCGAGCCGCCGCGACGAGTCGTCGATCTCGATGCCCAATTCCAGCACGCGCTGCACGAGTGCCGGAACTGGAGACCGAACGGAAGCAGCCGTCACAGCACGTTCTTCAGCGTGCGCGACAACGCGTCGAGGCCCTGCCGCATCTCGTCGTCGTTCACGATCAGCGCCGGGATGATCCGGACCACATTGCCGAGCGCACCACAGGTGAGCAACAACAGCCCCTCGTCGATCGCACCCTGTTGTACGCGCAGGGCGGCCGCAGCGTCCGGATTTCCTGCGCCGTCGACGAATTCGAGTGCCTGCATCAAGCCGAGTCCACGTGCATCGCCGATGGCAGCGTGCTCCGACTTGAGTGCGAGCAGGCCGTCGAGCAGAACGTCGCCCTGCGCTGCCGCGTTCGCGACCAGTCCCTCCTCGCGCACGACATCGAGCGTCGCGACACCCGCCGCAGCGGCGACGGCGTTGCCGCCGTAGGTTCCGCCCTGCGATCCGGGCCACGCCTTGCCCATCAACTCGGTCGATGCCGCGATAGCGGAGATGGGGAAGCCGCTGGCCAGGCCTTTTGCGGTGATGACGATGTCGGGTGTGATCGTCGAATGCTGGTGCCCCCAGAACTTGCCGGTGCGGCCGACTCCTGCTTGCACCTCGTCGACGATGAGGACGATGCCATGGGTGTCCGCGCGTTCGCGGAGTCCCTCGAGAAACTCGGGAGGCGTGGGCAGGTAGCCGCCGTCGCCGAGTACCGGTTCGATGATGAACGCAGCGGTATCGGCGGGACTGGACATCGTCATGAGCAGGTAGTCGAGTTCCTTCAGCGCGAACGCAACTGCGGTGTCCATGTCCCAGCCGTACCGGAAGGCGTACGGGAACGGCGCGATGTGCACGCCGCCCATGATCGGCGAGAATCCGGAACGGAACTTGGTGCCCGCGGTGGTCAGCGACGCCGCCGCCACCGTGCGTCCGTGGAATCCCCCGTGGAACGCAATGATGTTGGGCCGTCCGGTCGCCATGCGCGCCAACCGAATCGATGCCTCGACGGCCTCTGAGCCGGAGTTCGCATAGAAGACACTGTCCAGCCCGGCGGGCAACACCTCGCCCAGCTTGTCGGTCAACGCGAGCAGTGGTTGGTGCATGACGGTCGTGTATTGCGCGTGGATGATCTTGCCCACCTGCTCTCGGGCAGCCTCGACCACGCGCGGGTGGCAGTGACCGGTACTGGTGACGCCGATCCCGGTGGTGAAGTCGAGGTACTTGCGCCCGTCCGTACCGATGATCCAGCTGCCCTTTCCGTGATCGACGACGATCGGAGTCGCCTGCTTGAGTGCCGGGCTGAGGTGGGTGCGAGTCGACGCTGTCATGTCTGCCATCGTCACCGAACAGATTCGGATTGTCAACAATCTGCAATTGGCAGCTGTGGATCGGAGCAACCAGCGGAGCGCTACAGTTCGGCGATGCCCGCCTCGAACCCCCGCATCGTCGTGCTCGGCAGCGTCAACATGGATCTGATCACCCGGACGCCGTCCCTGCCCGATCCCGGCGAAACCGTGCTCGGAACATCGTTCACCACGTCACCCGGCGGCAAAGGCTCCAACCAGGCCATCGCCGCCGCGAAGGCAGGCGTTCCGGTGACGTTCATCGGAGCGGTCGGGGACGACGAATTCGGAGCGACACTGCGACACACCCTCTCGAGCGCGGGCGTCGACGACCGCGCACTACGTACGGCAGCGGGTTCGAGCGGCATCGCCGCCATCACCGTCGACGATCGGGCCGAGAACAGCATCGTCGTCGTTCCCGGGGCCAACCAACACGTGCGCGACCTCACCGAAGACGACCTCGCAGTCATCGCCGAGGCCGATATCCTCCTGTGTCAGTTGGAGATTCCCCTGGACACCGTGGTCGCCGCATTCGAGTACGCACGCTCTCGCGGCGTGGTGACGATGCTGAACCCGTCGCCGGTGCGGGATCTGCCCGACGCACTGGTGGCAGCCACCGAGGTACTGGTGGTCAACGAAGCCGAGGAAGCTCGTCTCGGACACCGGGTGAACGAGGTGCCCCACGTGATCACCACACTCGGTGCACGGGGCGCCCGATACCGCGGCACGGAATCGTTCGAGGTCTCCGCGCCACGCGTCGACGCCGTCGACACCACCGGTGCCGGCGACGCATTCGCCGGAGCCCTGGCCGCGTCCTGGTTCAGCGGACCGCGCGCATCGGTCGAATGGGCCTGCGCCGCGGGCTCTTTCGCTGCGACCAGACCGGGCGCGAGCGCATCCTCGGGCACTCGTGACGAGATCGACGCAGTGCGGGACGCGGCCACCCGACGATAGGCCCGAACGTCGACGAACCCCGACTGCCGAGACGGACGCGCCTACCGTGATGGCCTCGGAATCGAGGTGCAGGGTGCACGGGTCCCGTGTCGGCCGGCATCGATTCGGAATCCGGATCGACTCTCGCTGATTCGCTCGAGCTGCAGAGTACGACCGTTTCCCACCGGCCCGCGTTCCATGTCGGACGCTTACTGCACGATGGAGCCCATGACAACGACCACGGAGCCTACGACCGGGAACTTGCGCGAGAGCGCCGAGGAGTTGCTGCGCGAACTCGCCGGCCCCGACGCTGTGCTGCGGGAAGACCAGTGGACGGCCATCGAGGCTCTCGTCGTGCACCGGCGGCGAGCGCTGGTGGTGCAGCGGACCGGTTGGGGCAAATCGGCTGTCTACTTCATCGCGGCGAAGCTGTTGCGCGCACAGGGCTTGGGGCCGACGGTGATCGTGTCCCCACTGTTGGCGTTGATGCGCAACCAGGTTGCGTCCGCCGAGCGGGCAGGCGTCCGGGCGGCCACCATCAACTCCGGCAACATGACCGAATGGGACGACATCCATCAGCAGGTCGCGTCGGGCGACCTCGATGTCCTGTTGGTCAGTCCCGAACGACTGAACAATCCGGATTTTCGCGATCAAGTGCTGCCGTCCCTTGCCGGGGATGCGGGCCTCGTCGTGGTGGACGAAGCACATTGCGTCTCGGACTGGGGCCACGACTTCCGGCCCGACTATCGACGCATACGAACACTGATCGCCGAGTTGCGTGAGGGTATCCCCGTGCTCGCGACCACTGCGACGGCAAACGACCGCGTGGTGAACGACGTCGCCGCACAATTGGGCGTCGGCGGCGGCGACACGCTGGTCCTGCGCGGCGGGCTCGCACGAGACTCTCTGCGCATGGCTGTGGTGAAGATCGACAACGCCACCGAACGGGCGGCGTGGCTCGGCGACCACCTGAAGACGCTGCCGGGGTCGGGCATCATCTACACACTGACGGTATCGGCAGCCAAGGACCTCGCAGCGCTGCTGACCGATCAAGGCCACGTCGTGGCGTCGTACACCGGTCAAACGGACCCGACCGAACGCGAGTCGCTGGAGGGCGACCTGCTCGCCAACCGAGTCAAGGCCCTGGTCGCCACCTCCGCACTGGGCATGGGCTTCGACAAGCCCGATCTCGGATTCGTGGTGCACATGGGAGCACCATCGTCTCCGATTTCGTACTACCAGCAGGTCGGCCGTGCCGGGCGCGCGACGGAACGCGCCGACGTAGTGCTGCTTCCCGGCCACGAGGACAGGCAGATCTGGAGTTACTTCGCCTCCGTCGCATTCCCTCGCGAACATCTGGTGCGGCAGGTCATCGATGCTTTGAACACCGACAAGGCCCAGTCGACCCAGGCGCTGGAACCTCTCGTCGAGCTGGGTCGCAGCAGGCTCGAGATGGTGCTGAAGGTTCTCGACGTCGACGGCGCTGTCAGACGCGTTCGTGGCGGTTGGATGGCGACCGGGGAGCAGTGGACGTACGACGCGGCCCGGTACGAGCGTCTCGAAGAGGCCAGAGACCGCGAACAGCAGGCAATGATCGACTACCAGGGCACCGACGGCTGCCGGATGGAGTTCTTGCGGAGGCAACTCGACGACCCGGATCTGGGCGCACCCGGCAGCGAGTCCGACCGGTGCGGACGGTGCGACAACTGCACGGGTGAGCATTTGTCCGCATCGGTGGATGCGGCCTCGGTCGACTCGGCGAGGGCACGACTGGATCGGCCCGGCATCGACCTGCAGCCCAGAAAGCAGTGGCCCAGCGGGATGAAGAAGCTCGGCGTCTCGCTCTCGGGCAAGATCACCGACCCTCACGAACCCGGGCGCGTGCTGGGCCGACTCACCGACCTGGGTTGGGGCAGCCGGCTGCGCGCCCTGCTCGACGCTCCCGATGCTCCGGCCACCGAGGCATTGGAGAAGGCGTGCATCACTGTGCTCGCCAACTGGGATTGGAAGCAGCGGCCCACTGCCGTTCTGGCTCTCGACTCCCCTACTCATCCGCTCCTGGTGCGGTCGATCGCCGCGCGTTTGGCATCCGTCGGCAAATTGCAGGATCTCGGGGTGATGCAGGTCAGGGCGGGTCATCCGCCGGTCTCGGCTGCGAATTCGGCGTTTCGCGTCGCCGGGCTGGTGGACTCGTGGGACGTTCCGGACGTATCGTCCGTGACAGGGCCGATTCTGTTGATAGATCTGGTCACCGATACGGGATGGACGTTCACGTGCGCCAACTCGGCTCTGCGATCTGCCGGTGCACAGGCGGTGCTGCCGTTCGCTCTGGCATCACCGAAATAGGGTCTCGCGGGAAGCACGTGGTTTGAATTTCGTGAATGCGGGTACAGCCAGCCGGGCAACAACAATGTGACCATCATCACATTCGGCGGTTAACCTGGGGATGCATGTCCGATTCGGAGGTCGATTTCCGAGCACGCTCGATATGCCACGACGACCTTGTTACGTTTGTATTTCCCATGAAGCCCGCATTGCTGAGAAGTACCCCAGTCACTGCGCCGGACGCAGTGAAGTTTCGTAAGCCACAGATCTCCGACGGAGTCCGGCTTTGGGAGATCGCAAGAGATTCGCGAGTTCTGGACCTCAACTCCAGCTACTCGTACGTGTTGTGGTGCCGCGATTTCGCGGCCACCACCGTAGTATCCGACATCGACGGCCGCGCAGTCGGTTTCGTCACCGGATACGTCCGCCAGGACGCCCCCCGCACGCTGTTCGTGTGGCAGGTCGCCGTGGATGCGGACCAGCGTGGCAAGGGACTTGCCGGTCGCATGCTGATGGAGCTGCTCGACCGCCTCGAGCCACAGGGCATCACGCATCTGGAGACGACGATCAGCCCGGACAACGAAGCGTCCATCGCAACCTTCACGAGCCTCGCTCGCAAGCGAGGCACCGACATCGTCAGGTCGGATTTGTTCGCGCCCAACGATTTCCCTGATAGCCACGAAGCCGAGGAGCTCTACACAGTAGGCCCCGACGCGTCGCGGAATTACGAGAGGAACAAGCAGAACATGACCGAAAAGAACACCGTGACAACAGAGAAGCCCGATGTATTCGAGACCGTCGAGTCCGGCGTACGCAGCTACAGCCGCCAGTGGCCCGCCGTGTTCTCCACCGCGAAGAACTCGGTGATCACCGACGAGGACGGCAACGACTACCTCGACTTCTTCGGTGGCGCAGGCGCACTCAACTACGGCCACAACAACGACATGATCAAGAGCGCGTTGGTGGACTACATCACCAGCGACGGCATCACGCACGGTCTCGACATGTCGACCGTTGCCAAGCGTGAGTTCCTCGAGTCGTTCAAGAAGAACATCCTCGACCCCCGCGGCTTGGACTACAAGGTTCAGTTCCCGGGACCGACGGGCACCAACACCGTCGAGGCGGCACTGAAGTTGGCCCGCAAGGTCACCGGCCGCGA
Organism: Rhodococcus sp. ARC_M12; assembly: GCF_022810385.1. Taxonomy (NCBI): domain Bacteria; kingdom Bacillati; phylum Actinomycetota; class Actinomycetes; order Mycobacteriales; family Nocardiaceae; genus Rhodococcus; species Rhodococcus sp. ARC_M12. The sequence continues at coordinate 101,614 of NZ_JALGQI010000003.1, forward strand.
GGCAATCATCAACTTCACCAATGCATTCCACGGCATGACACTCGGCGCGCTGTCGGTCACCGGCAACTCGATGAAGCGAGCTGGCGCCGGAATCCCGTTGGTGCACACCACCCCGATGCCGTACGACAACTACTTCGGCGGCGTCACCGAGGATTTCCAGTGGTTCGAGCGAGTTCTCGACGACTCCGGCAGCGGCTTCAACCGCCCGGCTGCAGTGATCGTGGAGACCATCCAGGGCGAGGGCGGCATCAACGTCGCGCGTCCCGAGTGGCTGCGCGCGCTGGCCGAGCTCTGCTCGCGACGCGAGATCCTGCTGATCGTCGACGACGTCCAGATGGGCTGCGGCCGTACCGGGCAGTTCTTCTCGTTCGAGGAAGCCGGCATCACCCCGGACATCGTCACGCTGTCCAAGTCCATCGGCGGCTACGGCATGCCGTTGGCGCTGACTCTGTTCAAGCCCGAGCTCGACGTCTGGTCGCCCGGTGAGCACAACGGAACTTTCCGCGGGTTCAATCCGTCGTTCGTCACGGCCAAGGCAGCTATCGACCACTACTGGTCCGACGATGCCTTCGAGAAGGAAATTCTCACCAAGGGCGAGCACATCCAGGATCGATTCATCAAGCTCTGCGCCAAGTTCGACGGCATCTCGACCCGCGGTCGCGGCATGGTCCAGGCCCTGGTGTTCGACGACGCCGAGATGGCAGGCAAGGTGTCTCAGCTGTGCTACGACGAGCGACTGCTCGTCGAGACTGCAGGACCGAAGGACGAGGTCGTCAAGCTGCTCCCACCGTTGACCACGACGATGGACGAGCTCGACCGCGGTCTGGATGTCATCGAGAGCGCCGTCACCAAGGTGCTTTCCTGACGGCCCGTCCGCACCAACCGACATCGAAGGAGGACATCGTATGATCGTTCGCACCACACAGGAGATCACCGGTACCGATCGCGACATCGAGAGCGAAGACGGTAACTGGCGCAGCAAGAGAATCATTCTCGGCGGCGACAAGGTCGGCTTCTCGTTCCACGAGACGACGATCCAGGCCGGCACGGTGAACAACTTCCACTACGCCAACCACGTCGAGGCCGTCTGGCTGATCGAAGGCGAAGGAACGCTCACCGACCGCGAGACCGGCGAGACCTACGAGCTCGGTGCGGGATCGATGTACCTGCTCAACGGACACGAACGCCACACCGTCGAGCCGCGTACCAAAATGCGCATGCTCTGCGTGTTCAACCCTCCCGTCGTCGGCAACGAGACACACGACGAGAATGGCGTGTACCCCCTCGTAGAGGTACCCGCGTAACAGTCGCACTTCCCTCACGGCCCGTACCGATGCTTCCGCGTCGGTGCGGGCCGTGAGTCGTCGATACGGTGCTCGTTCCGTGTTCGATCGCTATCCTGGACGAAGTGAATACATCCACTGTGTCCGCGGCACTGTACGAGCAACTGACGTCTGTGCTCGACGGCAGAACGGTCACCGTCATCAGCGGTGCGGGGATGTCCACCGATTCGGGGATCCCCGATTACCGCGGGCCACAATCACCACCGCGGAACCCGATGACGTTCCAACAGTTCGTCGGTGACGCCGAATTTCGTCGGCACTACTGGGCCAGAAACCACGTCGGCTGGCGACACATGGACGCAGCGGTGCCCAACGACGGCCACCGGGCACTCGCCCGACTCGAACGGGCAGGCGTCGTCACCGGCATCATCACCCAGAACGTCGACATGCTGCACACCAAGGCGGGCAGCCGGAACGTCATCGACCTGCACGGCGTCTACGCCCGAGTTCGCTGCCTGAACTGCGAGCGATTGATCTCGCGCTTCGAGCTCGCCCGACGGCTCGACAGCGTCAACCCCGGTTTCCTCGAGTCGGTCGCACCGGCGGAGGGCGTCGAGATCGCACCCGACGCCGACGCGATCATCTCGTCGACCGCGCATTTCCGGATGGTCGACTGCGAACACTGTTCGGGCATGCTGAAACCCGACATCGTCTACTTCGGTGAGAGCGTTCCCAAGCCGCGTGTCGCCGAGGCCTACGATCTCGTCGACCGTAGCGACGCGCTGCTGGTGCTCGGATCCTCGCTGACCGTGATGTCGGGCCTACGGTTCGTCAGGCACGCGTCCAAGACTTCCAAGCCCATCGTCATCGTCAATCGCGGTACCACCCGCGGTGACGAATTCGCTTCTCTCACAATGCATGCCGGCTGCTCGGAGGTGGCAACCGCTCTGGCCGACGACGTCGATCAGGCAGGAACCAGATCGTCCGCGTGAACCACCGGGCGCTGTAGCTCCGCGGCCAACTCCCCCGTCGACCGCCCGAGCATCCCGGCCAGCTCACCCGAGTCGTACGCGACAACCCCGCGGGCCACCAGCGCGCCGACGTGGTCGACGAGCGAGACGACGTCGCCACCGTGGAAGGACCCCGTCACCGACGTGATACCAGCGGACAACAACGACCGGCGCCGCTCCACCACCGCACGCACGGCCCCCGCGTCGAGGTGCAGCTCCCCCGCAGCGTCGGCAGCGTGACGAACCCAGAACCTGCGAGCCGACAATCGCGTCGGGCGCGCGGCGAAAGCAGTGCCCACCTCGGAGGTCGTCAGTGCGTGTTCGGCGTCGGATGCCGCAGCCAGCAGCACAGGAACACCGGCATCGGCCGCGAGACGTGCAGCGGACAGCTTGGAGGCCATTCCGCCGGTGCCGAGCGCTCCCCCGGATCCCGCGACGACGCCGTCGAGATCCTCGGGGCTGGTCACCTCCGGGATCAGTGTCGCCTTGCCCTTGCGGGGATCACCGTCGTACAGCCCGTCCACGTCCGAGAGCAGGAACAGTGCGTCCGCGCCGACGAGGTGGGCGACCAGAGCAGCCAGGCGATCGTTGTCGCCGAACCGGATCTCCGCGGTGGCGACGGTGTCGTTCTCGTTGACGATGGCGACCGCACCGAGCGAGCGCAAACGGTCCAACGTGCGTTGGGCGTTGCGATGGTTGGTTCGGCGTGCGATGTCCTCGGCGGTCAGCAGTACCTGCCCCACAGTGCGCCCGTACCGGTCGAACGACGAACTCCACGCATGAACGAGGGCGAGTTGACCGACGCTCGCGGCGGCCTGCTTGGTCGCCAGGTCTCGTGGGCGCTTGGTCAGGCCGAGCGGCGCCATTCCGGCACCGATCGCACCGGAGGACACGACCACCACGTCGGTTCCGCTGCGCATCCGAGTCTCGATGGCGTCGGCGAGCAGCTCTAGTCGACCCAGATCCAGACCGGTGTCGAGGCTGGTGAGCGCCGAGGATCCGATCTTGACCACGATGCGCTTGGCATCGGCGATCGTACGACGGGTATCGGTGAGAGCCTTTGCGGGCGAATCGGATTCACGCACCGACACCTCGTCTACTCCTGTTCGGAATCGAGCCCGCGACGTACCTGGCGGGCATGCTTGCGTTCGGATGCGCCGATGCGCTCGACCTGATCGAGTCGAGCATCGGTGCCACGTCCTGTCATCGTGATCTCGACACCGGCCGGAGTCTGCGGCTCCCAATCGAACGACACGTCGCCGATGGTGACCGAAGCACCGGGCTGAGCGCCGGCCTTGATGAGTGCGTCCTCGACACCGAGCCGCGCGAGACGGTCGGCGAGGTAGCCCACGGCCTCGTCGTTGGTGAACTGCGTCTGGCGTACCCACCGCTCCGGTCGGGTACCGCGAACGATGAAGCCGTCCGGGATATCCGGATCCTTCACGACCTTGAAGCTGTCGTCGTTCTTGGCAACCGGACGCAGCACCTGACGCCGCGGCTCGGGGGCCGGATGCGCTGTGCGGTAGTCCTCCACGAGCTTCGCCAGTGCGAACGTCAGGGGCTTGAGACCGGCGCGCGTCACCGCGGAGATGGTGAACACGGGCCAGCCACGGGACTCGAATTCGGCGGTCACCATCTCGGCCAGCTCGGCACCCTCGGGAATGTCGGCCTTGTTCAACACCACGATGCGGGGGCGGTCGGCAAGATCGCCGAGGCTGGCATCACCGGACAGCGCCGGCTTGTATGCGGCCAGTTCTGCTTCCAGGGCGTCGACGTCGGAGATCGGATCGCGGCCGGGATCCAGTGTGGCGCAGTCGACGACGTGCGCGAGAACGGCACATCGTTCGAGGTGACGCAGGAAGTCGAGGCCCAGACCTCGGCCCTGACTCGCTCCGGGGATCAACCCGGGAACGTCGGCGACGGTGAAGGTGGTGTCGCCGCTCGAGACCACTCCGAGGTTGGGCACCAGTGTGGTGAAGGGGTAATCGGCGATCTTCGGCTTCGCTGCGGACAGCACCGAGACCAGCGACGACTTACCGGCCGACGGAAAACCGACGAGGCCCACATCGGCGACGGATTTGAGTTCGAGGACGAGTTCGCGTTCGATGCCCTCTTCGCCGAGCAGCGCGAATCCGGGCGCACGCCGAGCCTTCGATGCGAGAGCTGCGTTGCCGAGGCCACCGCGGCCGCCTGGAGCGGCGTCGAAACGTGTTCCCTCACCGATCATGTCGGCGAGCACGTTGCCCTTCTTGTCGAGCACGACGGTGCCGTCGGGGACCTTGAGGATCAGGTCCTCGCCGTTGGCACCCTCCCGGTTGCCACCCATGCCCTGAGTTCCGTTGCCCGCCTTGGCGTGGCTGGAGAAGTGGAAGTCGAGCAGAGTGTGGACGTTGCTGTCGACGACGAAGACGACTCCGCCGCCCTGGCCGCCGTTACCACCGTCCGGGCCACCGAGAGGCTTGAACTTTTCGCGGTGAACCGAAGAGCAGCCGTTGCCACCTTTGCCGGCGCTGACGTGCAGCACCACGCGGTCGATGAATCGTGACATAGCTGTCTTCGATCCTTTCTGGAGAAAAAGCGGGAGAAAAACGCGATAGGGGCGGACCGGTCTCGTGACCCTGGTCCGCCCCTATCGGGAGCTGTGAACGTACGCAGTCGATGGTGGGCTCGAGCAGATATCTGCCGTACCGACCATCGTGAGCGCGAGCTGCAGAAGGACTAGGCCTCTACAGCGACCGGAACGATGTTCACGGTCTTGCGTCCGCGCTTGGCACCGAATTCGACTGCGCCCGGGGCCAGTGCGAACAGGGTGTCGTCGCCGCCACGGCCGACGTTGACGCCGGGGTGGAAGTGCGTGCCACGCTGACGAACCAGGATCTCGCCTGCGCCTACGGTCTGGCCGCCGAAACGCTTGACGCCGAGGCGCTGAGCATTCGAGTCGCGACCGTTACGGGAGCTCGATGCGCCCTTCTTGTGTGCCATGTTGCATACCCTCCTCGGGGTGAATCAGCTTGAGAGAACGCGGGTCCGGTGAGACCTGGTTACTTGATTCCGGTGACCTTGAGGACAGTGAGCTTCTGCCTGTGTCCCTGACGCTTGTGGTATCCGGTCTTGTTCTTGAACTTGTGGATGCGGATCTTCGGGCCCTTGGTGTGCTCGACGATCTCACCGGCGACGGAGATCTTCGCCAGCTTGTCTGCATCTGTGGTCAGGTCGGATCCGTCTACGACGAGGACCGGAGCAAGCGAGACAGCAGTGCCGGGCGCTCCCTCGATCTTCTCGACCTTGACGAGGTCACCAACAGCGACCTTGTACTGCTTTCCGCCGGTCTTGACGATCGCGTACGTTGCCATCGGAGGGCTACCCCTTGCTTCTTCGAACTTGCTCGCGTTGCGCATGGCAACACGACTGGTCTGGTAAAACGTGTTTGCTTGCTCCCTATCGGCCGGCCGGGATGTCGAACATCTCGGCCCGCTCGAGAACCGTTGTTTCCTACAGGGCCACTACGGCACAGCAGAACGGTGTCACCGGGAGCGACTTATCAAGGTTACGGCAGGGAGACGGCCAGGGTCAAACTGCCCTGTTCTGCTAGGCATCGATGTCCACTGGAGGACCTGCAGGCCGCGCTGCTGCGCGCCGTCTGCGAGGACGTGCCGCAGGCAACTCCACCGGCTCCACGGGCTGCTCGGCCGCCGCGGTGATCGGTGCTGCCGCTTCGTCGGAGGCCGCCCCCGGCTGGTCGGGTGCGGTGTCCGCCGTGTCCTCCGTGGCAGGAACCACGATGACCATGCCCGCGTCGGGGGCCGTGCCGGTCGGTGCGGCAGCCTTGCGAGCCACCCGCCGTCCCCGTCGGGCCTTCGGTGCCACCGGTTCCACGACGGACGACTCGGCAGAAGCCTCGTCGGCCTGCGTCCCACTGGCCTCGTCGGCTGCCGTGACGTTCGTCTCTGCATCCGCTACCGCGGCAGCCGCCACGTTCACGTCGTCGGCGGAGACCACGGTCACCGCCGCATCGCCGTCGGCAGCGTCGGTCGGTGCCGATGTCTCGACATCGGCGGGGCTGACGTCGGCCACCACATCGTCATGATGCGCCGCCATGGCCAGAGCCACCGGGTGCGCCCGCTTGACGGAGGGATCGACCACGGGGTGCTCGGGACCGTCCGAGGTACCGCCCTGAGAATGCGTCGCCGCCCGATCGTTGCCTTCGGGCCGATCGTTGCCGTCGGACTTGTTGTCCTTGCCGCGTCGACGCCTGCTGCTCGTTCCCGAGTTGCTCGACTCCGAACGCGACGAGTTGGAGCGACCGCCGTCGTTGTCCGGCTTGGCGTCGATGGGGAACGGATGCACCATGATGCCGCGACCCTGGCAGTGCTCACACGTGGTGGAGAACGCCTCGACAAGCCCGGTGCCGAGCTTCTTGCGGGTCATCTGTACCAGTCCGAGCGAGGTCACCTCGGAGACCTGGTGGCGTGTCCGGTCGCGTCCGAGCGACTCGGTGAGTCGCCGCAGGACCAGATCGCGGTTGGACTCGAGCACCATGTCGATGAAGTCGACCACGATCATGCCGCCGATGTCTCGCAGACGCATCTGGCGAACGACTTCCTCGGCCGCCTCGATGTTGTTGCGGGTGACGGTCTCTTCCAGGTTGCCGCCGGAGCCGGTGAACTTCCCGGTGTTGACGTCCACGACGGTCATCGCCTCGGTGCGATCGATCACCAGCGTTCCACCGGAGGGCAACCAGACCTTGCGATCGAGGGCCTTGGCCAACTGCTCGTCGATGCGGTGCGCGGCGAAGACGTCGACCGAGCTGCCGTCGGCCTCGTAGCGGTGCAGTCGCTCCATCATGTCCGGGGCGACCGTTTCGACGTACGTGGACGTCGTCGTCCAGGCCTTGTCCCCCTCGATGACGAGCTTGGAGAAATCCTCGTTGAAGAGGTCACGGATGACCTTGACGAGCATGTCGGGCTCTTCGTACAGCGTTTGCGGTTGCACGCCCTTGCCGGTTTCGGCGTTGGCCGAGCGCTCCTCGATGCTGGCCCACTGCGCCTGCAGGCGAGTGACGTCGCGAGCGAGTTCCTCCTCGCTGACGCCCTCGGCCGCGGTGCGGATGATGACGCCCGCCTCGGCAGGCACGATGTCGCGGAGAATTTCCTTGAGCCGCTTGCGCTCGGTATCGGGCAGCTTGCGGCTGATGCCGGTGGAACTGCCACCGGGGACGTAGACGAGGAAGCGGCCCGCGAGCGACAACTGCGTGGTCAGGCGCGCACCCTTGTGTCCCACCGGGTCCTTGCTGACCTGGACGAGAACTTGGTCGCCGGGCTTGAGGGCCTGCTCGATCTTGCGCGAGTTTCCGCCCAACCCTGCAGCGTCCCAGTTGACCTCGCCCGCGTACAGCACACCGTTACGGCCGCGGCCGATGTCGATGAACGCTGCTTCCATGCTGGGCAGCACGTTCTGTACGCGGCCCAGGTAGACGTTGCCGACCATCGACGCGGTGGCACTGCTGGTGACGAAGTGCTCGACGAGCACACCGTCTTCGAGCACCGCAACCTGTGTGGTCAGTGGATGGTCCGGTGTCGCCTTCTCGCGGACGACCATGACGCGGTCGACGGATTCGCGGCGAGCCAGGAACTCGGACTCGGTGAGGATCGGCGGACGACGACGGCCGGCGTCGCGCCCGTCGCGGCGGCGCTGACGCTTGGCTTCGAGACGCGTGGAGCCGGTGATTCCCTGAACCTCGTCCCGGGGTGCCCGATTCTTGTTGCGCGGCTCCCGCTCGTGCACGACCGTGTTGGGCGGATCGTCCTCGGACGACGCGCCCTCGGCAGCAGCCTCGGCTCCGGTCTTGCGACGACGACGGCGACGACGACGACGGCTGGAGCCGTCCCCGTCCGAACCGCCGTTGTCGGAGTCGTCGTAGTTGTCCTGGGCACCCGAATCGGACTCGTCGTCGCCGTCCTCGGCAGAGGAGTCAGCGGTGCGGGTGTCGTCGGACGAATCTGCCGAGTCGGAGTTCTGCCGGTCCGAGGTACGGCTGCGAGTACGTGATCGACGTGAGCGTCGTCCCGAGTTCGACTGCTGCTCGTCGCCCGCCGAGGACTCGTCCGAGTCGGCGTCCGAGCTGTCGTTCGTGTCCGCGTCGGTCGATTCCGCGTCGGCCGAGCCGGCGGTGTCCGTATCGCCGTCGTCGTCGGAGTTCTCGTCGTTCGAATTCTCGTCCGAGGACTGCTCGCCGCGACCACGACCGCGACCACGACGGCCACGCCGACGACGCCGAGGCTGAGACTGGTCGTCGTCGCCGTCACCCGAGTTCTCGGAAGCAGCCGACTCGTCGGACTCCGACGGCGCGGACTCGACGACGGGGACGGCAGCGATCTCGGACGTACCGGACTCTGCAGGCGCGGAGGTCGATTCACCGGTGTCGGTATCGGTGGTGCTGTCGGTGTTCGCGACCTCGTCCTTGGGCGCTGCCTTCCGGCTACGGCGGCGGCGAGCGGGGGGCTCGGTCGGTGACTCCGCTGCCTCGGGTGCGGGGGCGTCGGCTGCGGCGGGCTGGAGAAACAGCGGAGTGGCGAACGTGGTCGCGGTGGGCTGGTCGGTCGTTGCCGCTGGTGGAGCGGCCTCCGACTCCGGTGCGGACGCGCTGGTGAACAGCTGCGGCTCGGACCACGGGGCCTCGACCGGCGGCACCTCTGCAGCCGGTGTGGCGGTCGGCTCCGGCTGCTCGGCAGGCGACGGATCGCCCGTCGGTGCCGCGGGAGCGTTGACCGAATCGCGCACGGACTCCGCGACGTCGCGGCTCAGACTCGACTGCGCACTGCGCGCTTCGATGCCGAGTTCACCGAGGGTGACGAGCAACTGTTTGCTGGTGACGCCGAGAATTTTGGCCAGTGCATGCACGCGCAGCCTGGTCGGCAGTTCGATGGTGTCGGGTTGCGCCGACGACACCGAGTCCGTGTCCGCGGACGACACGGTGCCGTCGGGCTCCGGACCTCCTGCGTTCGCGTTCTGTACATCTTCGGGCGGGCTTTGATCGGCCACGTAGTCTCCTCGGGCCCCCGGGCGCGTCCATCCGACTTCGGGTGTGACGCGGCCACGCGAGGGCAATCCTTGTGTACTCACGTCGGGTTGGACGTCAGCTGTTCGGTCTCGCTCCGCACCCGAGTCGACGACCGTTTCGTAGTTCTCGGTGGTCGACGACAACGTGTGCAGTGCCTGGCTGGATGGTGGTGTACCGGCGATCCGAGCGCCTGATCATCAAGCAAGAACCCGAACGAGCCTGTCTCTCGTTCGAGCATCTGCGATGACGGGCAGCGGATAGACGACAGTCATCCGATCGAATCCACGACACCGGCCTAGCGAACTTCGGTGAAGCCTGGGCTTCGGGTGGAGCGTGAACTGTTACCTACTGGTGCAGTGGAGTCGATCTCCGTCGAGTATCCCACACGCTGTGGTGCGTACTCGCCACGCCGCACCGATCGGGTTCCGAGCGGGTGCGGCGTGGCTGCGCGAACGTTTGTTTCGTGTCTGAGGCGGAGCAGTCAGGCCAGGCCGGGAAACCAGAGTGCGATCTCGCGCTCGGCCGATTCCACGGAATCCGATCCGTGCACCAGGTTCTGCTGACCGTCGAGGGCGAGGTCACCGCGAATGGTTCCGGGAACCGCCTTGGCCACGGGGTCGGTGCCGCCGGCGATCTGGCGGAAGGCCGCGATGGCGCGGGGGCCTTCCAGTACTGCGGCCACCACCGGTCCGGAGGTGATGAACTCGAGGAGATCGGGGAAGAACGGCTTGCTCTCGTGCTCTGCGTAGTGAGCCGAGCCCAATTCACGGGAGACGGTCTTGAGTTCGAGTGCGACGATGCTCAGACCTTTCTTCTCCACGCGGCCGAGGATCTCTCCTACGTATCGCCGGGCAACTCCGTCGGGCTTGATCAGTACAAGGGTGCGGTCGGTCACGTCGACGACAGTAATGGAACAACACGCAGCGGCGCGCGCCGCATCTCCGAAACCGACAGGTTGTCCTGTCAGTCGCGCTGCCCCGGCAGCATTCCGCGTCGGATCCGTTCGGTGATGTCACGCCGCAGGTACAGCAGATACAGCCAGACCGCAATGAAGATCAGGCCGACGATGCCGATGGACAGATGGAACACCGTTCCGAGCAGAACGAACACCTGCAGAATCAGATTGAACTTCATCGCCCAGGGCTCACCCTGCTTGCCCGCGCCTGCGATCATCGCAACCGCGAGCAGAACGATGTAGATGGTGGAAAACCACGTTGCCCCGCCGCCCACGACGGCGACCACAGGCAGCGAGAGCAGAACCACGATGGCTTCGAGCACCAACGTTCCTGCACAGACACCGCGGAACCCCTTCCACGGATCGTTGGTCGGAGGTCTGAACTCTGTCTCGCTCACGCGGGATCCTTTCCGAACAAGGTGCGCGCTGCGCCGACGGTCACCACGGATCCGGTGACCACGACTCCGGCACCGGACACGGCCTCGCCCGGCTCGGCGACTTCCTCGGCCAACCCGATCGCCGTTTCCAGTGCATCGGGCAGCGTCGACGCCACCACGACGCGTTCGTCACCGAACTTGGCCACCGCGATGTCGGCCAACGCATCCACGTCCATCGCCCGAGCCGACCCGTTGTGGGTGACGACGATGTCGTCGAACACCGGTTCCAGTGCCTCGAGAATGGCGCCGACGTCCTTGTCGGCCATCACGCTGACGACACCGACGAGTTTACGGAAGTCGAACTCGTCGGTGAGCGCGGCCGCAAGCGCCGCTGCGCCGTGCGGGTTGTGCGCGGCATCGAGGAACACGGTGGGAGCGTTGCGGACCCGCTCAAGCCGACCGGGGTTGACGATCGTGGCGAATGCACCGCGCACGGTGTCCTGATCGAGTTGACGATCCGGCCCGGCACCGAAGAACGCCTCGACCGCCGCCAATGCGAGCGAGGCGTTGCGCGCCTGATGCTCGCCGTGCAACGGAAGGAAGACGTCGGTGTAGACCCCACCGAGCCCCTGCAGTTCCAGTTGCTGACCGCCAACGGCGATCTGCCTGCCGAGCACGGCGAATTCCGATCCGGCCCGCGCCACAGCAGCATCCGCCTGTACTGCTGCCCGCAGCAGGACCTCCGACACCTCGGGCTTCTGCTCGGCCAGAATCGCGACGGTGTCGCGTGGCACGAGCGATTCCGGTGCCTTCTTGATGATCCCGGCCTTCTCCCCGGCGATTCCGGCGAGATCGTCGCCGAGGAACTCGACGTGATCGAGGCCGATCGGGGTGATGACGGCAACCTCGCCGTCGACGACGTTGGTGGCGTCCCAACGCCCGCCGAGTCCGACCTCGATGACGGCAACCTCGACCGGGGCCTCGGCGAACGCGGCGAACGCCATGGCCGTGACCACCTCGAACTTGCTCATTCGGGGTCCGCCCGCAGCCTCGGACTGCGCATCGATCATGTCCACGAACGGTGCGATCTCGTTGTAGGTGTCGACGTAGAGCCGCGGCGAGATGGGGTGCCCGTCGATGCTGATCCGCTCGGTCGCCATCTGCAAATGTGGGCTGGTGGTGCGGCCCGTGCGGCGATGGAAAGCGGTGAGGAGTGCGTCGATCATGCGGGTCACCGAGGTCTTGCCGTTGGTGCCGGCGACATGAATCGACGGGTACGCCTTCTGCGGCGAGCCGAGCAGATCCATCAGCGCCGAGATCCGAGCCGTCGACGGCTCGATCTTCGTTTCGGGCCAACGCTTGTCGAGCTCGGCCTCCACGAGTGCGAGCTCGGCCAGGTCGACCGGACTAGGCGGCGGTAGTGGCAGGGCGGCGTCCGGTTCTGTCACTTAGGTTCCCATCGATTCGAGCCGCGCCGAGATGCGTGCGATCTCTTCGGTCGCGATCGTCCGGCGTGTTCTGATCTTGTCCACCACTGCATCCGGTGCCTTCGCGAGAAACGCTTCGTTGCCGAGCTTGCCGTTGGTCTGCGCCAGTTCTTTCTCCGCAGCGGCCAGATCCTTCACCAGTCGTGCCCGTTCGGCGACGAGGTCGACGGTGCCCGAGGTGTCGAGTTCGACGACCACGGTGGCCTTGCTCAGGCGTACCTCCACCGAGGCGGTGGCAGCGAAGTCCTCGGCGGGCTCGGTCAGTCGAGCAAGCGAGGTCACCGCTGAGATCTGCCCGTCCAGATCGGCTTCGGAGACTCCCACGATGCGGGCCGCCACCTTCTGGGAAGGCTTGAGTCCTTGATCGCTGCGGAACCGGCGAACCTCGGTGATGAGCCGCTGCATGTCCTCGATACGTTGCGCCGCAACAGGATCCGAAGACTCCGAGGCAGGGGTGGGCCACTCCGCGATCACCAGGGACTCGCCACCGGTGAGTACCTTCCACAGCGTTTCGGTGACGAACGGAATCACCGGGTGCAGCAGGCGAAGCAAGGCGTCGAGGACGTTACCGAGAACTCCGCGCGTGGTGGCGGCGACGGCGTCGTCGGCGAACTGCACCTTGGCGATCTCGAGGTACCAGTCGCAGACCTCGTCCCAGGCGAAGTGGTAGAGCGCCTCGCACGCTTTGCTGAACTCGTAACGATCGAACGCTGCGTCCACCTCTGCCCGAACCTGGTCGAGCCGGTCGAGGATCCACCGGTCGGCGTCGGTCAGCTCGACGCGCGAGGGCAGATCTGCCGGTGCCGCTCCGTTCATCAGAGCGAACTTGGTGGCGTTGAACAATTTGTTGGCGAAGTTGCGCGAGGACTGTGCGTGATCCTCGCCGACGGACATGTCGGCACCCGGATTGGCACCGCGAGCGAGCGTGAAGCGCAGCGCATCGGCACCGAACCGATCGACCCAGTCGAGAGGATCGATTCCGTTGCCCCGCGACTTCGACATCTTCTTGCCGAACTGGTCGCGAATCAGGCCGTGCAGGAACACATCCCGGAACGGAACCTGCGGCCCCTGCTTGCCTGCGGTGATCGCGTCGTCGGCTCCGACGTAGGTGCCGAACATCATCATCCGGGCGACCCAGAAGAAGAGGATGTCGTATCCGGTGACGAGAACGCCGGTGGGATAGAACTTCTCGAGATCGGCGGTGGCGTCGGGCCACCCCATCGTCGAGAAGGGCCACAGCCCGGACGAGAACCAGGTGTCCAGGACGTCGGGGTCCTGCTCCCAGCCCTCGGGTGCTGTCTCCCCCGGTCCGAGGCAGACCGTCTCGCCGTCGGGCCCGTACCAGATCGGAATCCGATGGCCCCACCACAGCTGGCGCGAGATGCACCAGTCGTGCATGTTGTCCACCCAGGCGAACCAACGCGGTTCCTGACTCTTGGGGTGAATCACGGTGTCGCCGTTGCGGACTGCGTCGCCGGCTGCCTTCGCCAGCGTGTCGACCTTGACCCACCACTGCAGCGACAGGCGCGGCTCGATCGGCTCACCGCTGCGCTCGGAATGGCCGACACTGTGCAGGTAGGGGCGCTTCTCGGCAACGACGCGGCCCTGCTCGGCCAGTGCTTCACGCACCTTCACGCGCGCCTCGAAACGGTCCATGCCGTCGAATTGCGTTCCGGTATCGGCGATCCGCCCGGCCTTGTCCATGATCGAGGGCATCGGCAACGAGTGCCGCACGCCCATCTCGAAGTCGTTGGGATCGTGAGCCGGGGTGATCTTCACTGCGCCGGTACCGAATTCGGGGTCGACGTAGTCGTCGGCGATGATCGGGATCCGTCGTCCGGTGAACGGGTGCTCGAGGGTGGTACCGACGAGTGCCTTGTACCGCTCGTCGTCGGGGTGAACGGCAACAGCGGTGTCGCCGAGCATCGTTTCGACTCGGGTGGTGGCAACGATGACGTGTGGCTCGGAATCGTCGAGCGACCCGTAGCGCAAGGACACGAGTTCGCCCTCGACGTCCTCGAACTTGACCTCGATGTCGGAGATGGCGGTCTGCAGCACCGGCGACCAGTTGACGAGTCGCTCGGCGCGGTAGATCAAACCGTCGTCGAACATCCGCTTGAACATGGTCTGTACGGCCTCGGACAAGCCGTCGTCCATGGTGAAACGCTCGCGGCTCCAGTCGACACCGTCGCCGATGCGTCGCATCTGGCCACCGATGGTGCCACCGGATTCACGCTTCCAGTCCCAGACCTTGTCGATGAACAGCTCGCGACCGAACTCTTCCTTGGTCTTGCCGTCGGCGGCGAGCTGCTTCTCCACGACGGTCTGCGTGGCGATACCGGCATGGTCCATACCCGGCAACCACAGCACCTCGTACCCGAGCATCCGCTTGCGCCGGCTCAGCGCATCCATCAACGTGTGATCGAGAGCATGGCCCATGTGCAGGCTGCCTGTGACGTTGGGCGGTGGCAGCACGATGGAGTACGGCGGCTTGCCGCTGGTGGCGTCGGCTTCGAAGTATCCGGCGTCGACCCAGGACCGGTACAGCTCCGCCTCGACCGCACTGGGATCCCAGCTCTTGGGCAGGTCGATCGAATCGGCGGGGTTCTCTGAGTGCTCTGGCGCTGAACTGGTCACCGGTCGATTCTAGTGGCCGAGGATTCGTGGCATCGACACCCTCTCGCCCAGCACGTGCTCCGCCAGGAATGCCAGCACCACCTCGTACCAGACCTTGGCGTGCTGAGGACTCAGAATCCAGTGGTTCTCCGCCGGGAAGTAGAGGAAACGATGCTCGGTGTTTCCCTCGTCGTCGGCGGGCAGGCCGGACTCACTGAGCAGTTCGTACCACAGCCGTAGGCCCTCGCCGATCGGTACGCGATAGTCCTTGTCGCCGTGGATGACCAGCATCGGCGTCGCGATGTCCGCGACGAACAGGTGCGGGGAGTTCTCCACCGCCATTTCCGGGGACATCTCGCGAGCCCAGTAGTACGGCGCATCGGTCGTCGGTCCGAACTGGTCGAGCGCCCACAGGCTCGCATGGGTGACGATGGCGTCGAACCGGTCGGTGTGGCCGGCGATCCAGTTGGCCATGTAGCCGCCGAAGGATCCGCCCATCGCCGCAGTGCGGGTGTGGTCGATGTCCTCTCGCGCGGCCGCTACATCGGTCAACGCCATCAGATCGGTGAACGGTGCCTTACCCCACGCTCCCCAACCGCGCTGCACGAACTCTTGGCCGTAGCCGGTGGACAGAGCCGGATCGGGCAGCAGCACCGCGTACCCGCGGGCGACCATCAGCCACGGATTCCACCGCCAGGACCAGGTGTTCCACGAGCCGAGCGGACCACCGTGCACCCACAGCAGCAGCGGCGCGGGTGCCGCGTCGGGGGAAGCATCGGGTAGTGCCAGCCAGCCGCGTATGCGCGAGCCGTCGTCGACGACGGTGTCGATCTCGGTGAGAGTGCCGGGCAACGGGCAGTGTTCGATGGCGGTGTCGAGGTCGACGACGGTGCCGTCGGACAGGTCGATCGATACCGGATGCGGGGCGGCCAGATAGGACGCGGCGAGTGCCAGCACCCTGGTTCCGTCCGAGGACACGTGAACGTGGGTGTACGCATCGTTCGTGTTCGTCAGTCGACGCGGTTCCGCGCCCTCGCGGACGACGAAGATGGGAGACCGGCCGTCGTCGTCCGCGGTGACCAGCACCCCGGACCCGTCCGACAGCCACACCGGATCGATCGGCCAGCGATCCCAGCCCAGCGCCACATCGATCACCGAAGAAGTCCCGAAATCGAAGCGCTGCAGCGTCATTCGAGGCGCATCCTCGGGAGTGGAGAGCGACTCTCGCACGAACATCACGGACGCGCCGTCGGGCGAGATCGCCGGCGCACCCAGGTCGGCGTCGACGTCGTCGACGATCGTGGCACGCTCCCCCGTCTCGGTGTCGATGCGTACCAGCACCGTCCGCACGGTCGCGAGTGCACCGGGAACGGCCCAGGTGGACACGACGAACGAGCCGTCCCCGCTGACGTCGAACGACGCCTCGTGCAGGGCTCCGGCCGCATCCGGGGTGACATCACGCAGCCCCGTCGTGCCGTCGGTCGATCCGGCGAACAGATGTGGGGTGGCAGGACCGAGATCGTGATCCCAGAACCGCACCGGAACACCGGTGTGCAGAATCGCGTCCACCTTGTTTGCCTTGCGTTCCGTGCGCAGGGCGTCGTCTTCCTCATCGGTGCTCGACGATCCGAACACCGGCGAGAACCCGACGACTCCGTGACCGGAACGGGCGGTGCGGATCTCGCTCAGACCGGCGGACCGCGTCTCGAGCACTCGCGCCTCGCCGCCCGAGGCAGGCAGGATCCACAGCCGGGCCGGATCGTCCTTTCTCGATCGGCGGGAGAACAACAGATCGCCCGCCGGGGTGAACACCGGAGCGCTCTCCCCCAGTTCGCCGTATGTGAGGCGACGGGCAGGCGAACCACCGTCGACGTCGATCTCCCACAACGACGTTCGATACTCGGTCCGTGAATCGTCCAGTGCGGCAACCACGATCACCGCGCGAGAGAAATCGTGCGTGGCCGCCAGGCCGGTGACTCGGCGGGCTCCGATGTACTCGTCGACATCGTCGTACATACTCATCCACCGAGCCTAGCTTTGTCGGTCGCCTTCAGTCCTCGCCGAGGTCCTCACGCAACTGAGCGAGCGTGCGAGCCAGAATTCGCGAGACGTGCATCTGCGAAATCCCCACCTTCTCGGCAATCTGAGTCTGAGTCATCGACCCGAAGAATCGAAGGACGACGATTCGACGCTCCCGCTCCGGCAGCTTCTCGAGTGCGGGACGCACGGCGAGGTAGCTTTCCATCTTCTCGAGCTCCGGATCGTCGGCACCGAGGGTGTCCATCAGCGGCAACCGATCCTCGCTGACCACCGAGTCGACGGACACGGTCTGGTACGCGCTGCGAGCGAGCAGCGCCTGTGAGGCTTCTTTGACATCGATGCCGAGCTCGGCGGCGATCTCGCTGGCGGTCGGAGCACGACCGAGCTTCTGCGACAACGATCCCACCGCCTGAGAGATCATCGAGTTCAGTTCTTTCATGCGACGCGGTACCCGCACCGACCATCCGGCGTCGCGGAAGTAGCGGCGGGCCTCGCCCATGATCGTGGGCACGGCGAACGACACGAAGTCGGAGCCGCGTTCTATGTCGAACCTGTCGACGGCGTTCACCAGGCCGAGCCGGGAGACCTGCAGGAGGTCCTCGTGTGCTTCACCGCGACCGCCGAAGCGGCGCGCGATGTGTTCTGCGAGAGGGAGGCAGCGGGTGATGATGCGATCGCGCAGCACTCGACGCTGCGGTGAATTCTCGTCGAGCGCCTGCATCTGCTGGATCAGCGCGACAACGTCGCTGTAATCGTCGGACTCTCGCCGTGTGCTTCGTTCGTGCGGCACAGGCACTAGACCGTGCTCCTCCGCTTGACCACGTCGATCGCGACCGCGCGACCGGCCGCGCCCTCGACCGCGTCGTCGGCGCGCAGCTCGATGGTGTCGGTCAACGTCTGCAGCACGTGCCAGCCGAAGCTGTCCTTCTTCGGTACCGATGTCGGTGCCAACGTGGAGGTGACGACGATTCGGATTCCGGAGTCGCTCACCGAGAACGTGCACGACAGCTCTGCATCGGTGACCGAACCCTTGATCAGCTGCGAACAGACCTCGTCCACGACCAACTTCACATCGGCGATGTCGTCGAGCGTGAAGTCGCTCAGCACCGCGAGAGTTTCGGCGACGGCACGAACCACCGGAAGTTGGTCGGCCTCGGCCCGCACTCTCAGCTCGACCGGTGCACCGGAACCGCGCTCCAGTTCTTCGACCTTGCTGACCCCAGCCATCCGCACTTCCCATCGTCGCCGAGCAGTCGTCTTACCGTTCGCCGAGCCAGACTACCCAGCGACGCACGTTTCAATCCTGGCAGTCGGGTAACCGGGCCCGCCGATCGTTCGATTCGAACCGATGGCAGGTGAACGACGGCCCGGCCGGCATGACGCGGGCGCAGCGAACTGGCACGATCATCGATGTGGACTACTCGCAGGCACTTCGCTCTCTGGCCAGACGCCTCGGCACTTCGACCTCGTATCGAGGCTGGGACGACACCGAACACGACGTGAGCAACGACACCCTGCGTCAGGTGCTTGCCGCTCGCGGCTACGCAACCGAATCGACCGAGGACGTCGAGCGCGCTCTGGCCGACATCGAGAACGCACCGTGGCGGCGCCTGCTGCCACCGGTCGTGGTGGCCACCCAGGGCAGCGATGCCGTGGTGTGGGTGCATGTGCCACACGGCAATCCGGTCGAGGTGTCGATGGTGTCCGAGGACGGCGAGACCATCGACGTGACCCAGGCCGACGTCTGGGTCGATCCCCGCGAGGTCGACGGCCGCCTCATCGGTCGCGCCACGTTCGTCATTCCGGGCAGTGCACCGCTCGGTTGGCACAGCCTGACCGCGACGACCATCAGCGAGGACAATACGGTCCGAACGTCGGACACCGTCGTGGTGGTCACCCCGAAGACGTTGTCGCCCAACGCAGAACTGACAGATCGGCAACGGACGGGTCTGCTCACCCAGCTGTATTCGGTGCGCTCGAAGCGATCGTGGGGAATCGGCGATCTCGGCGACCTGGAGGACATGGCCGACATCGCCGGCCGTGAGCACGGGTTCGACTACCTCCTCGTCAATCCGCTGCACGCCGACCGACCCACCACACCGGTCGAGGCGTCGCCGTATCTGCCGACCACGCGGCGCTTCTTCAATTCGCTCTACATCCGAGTGGAGAACATTCGCGAAACCGCGTTGCTGTCGCCGGAACAGTTCGGCAAGGTCCAGAAAGCAGCGAAACGGTTCGACAAGGCCAACAAGCGCACCAGGAAGCTCGATCGAGACTCGACCTTCACGGCGAAACTGCGCGCCCTGGAACGTGTTCACAAGGTGGAACGGAGCCCTGCCCGCGAGTCGGCATTCCGTGCATTCGTCGAACGCGAGGGTTCCGGACTGCGCGATTTCGCGGTGTGGAGCGCCCTGGCGGAGAAATTCGGACCGGAGAATTCGGCGTGGACCGACAGAGCCGCACACCCGCGTACCGACTTCGTGCTCGAACAACGCGCAAAGCTGGCCCAACGCATCGATTTCCACATGTGGTTGCAGTGGATCTGCGACGAACAGCTGGCCGCCGCGCAACGCGCTGCACTCGACGCAGGGATGGACATCGGAATCATGCACGACCTCGCCGTTGGCGTGGCACGCGGTGGAGCCGACGCCTGGGCTCTCGGTGACGTGCTGGCGTCGGGAGTCACGGTGGGCGCGCCGCCGGACAACTTCAACCAGCAGGGCCAGAACTGGAACCAACCCCCGTGGGATCCCGACCGACTCCGCGAACTGGCGTACGTCCCCTACCGCGACATGCTGCGCACGATCCTTCGTCATGCCGGCGGTATCCGCGTCGACCACATCCTGGGCCTGTTCCGTCTGTGGTGGATCCCGCAGGAGGCCGAGAACGCCGGCGGCGGAACGTATGTCGAGTACGACCACGAGGCCCTGATCGGCATCCTGGCCCTCGAGGCCGAGCGCGCAGGCGCGGTGGTGGTCGGCGAGGATCTCGGCGTCTTCGAGCCGATGGTGCAGGAGTACCTCACCGAACGCGGCATCTTCGGCACCTCGATCCTGTGGTTCGAGGCCGACGAATCGGGGCCGATCCCGCCCGAGAACTACCGCAGCCTCTGCCTGACGTCGGTGACCACCCACGATCTGCCGCCCACGGCCGGATACCTCGACGGCGAACACATCGACCTTCGGTCACGTCTCGGCCTGCTCGAACGCGATATCGAGTCCGAGAAGGAGGTCGACGCACGTAAACGCGAGGCCGTCCTGGACTTGGCACGCGAGCGCGGATTGCTCGACGCCGACGCCGACAACCACGACACTGTGGAAGCTCTGCATCGCCTCGTCCAGCGCAGTCCATCCCTGCTGATCGGTGTCGCCCTCGTCGACGCCGTCGGAGAACACCGCATTCAGAACCAGCCCGGTACCGACGAAACCCAGTACGAGAACTGGAAGATCCCGTTGGCCGACGCGAAAGGCAAGCGAGTACTCGTCGACGATCTCGTCGATCACCCCCGGATGGTCTCGTTGGTGAGTGCAATGGCCGACCGAGTCGACGGCCCGAGAACGCCAGGGTCCACAATCGAAGAATGAGTCACCGAAGACACCGCGAATTCAGCCGGTACTGATGGGCCGCATCACTACCCGCAGGCCCGTCGTCCGACTCCGGGGCGAGCACCGCGTCGAGCGCCCGGACACCCTCGTGGTGGAGGAACCGATGGAGTTGCGGGTGAACGGCTCAGCACTTGCCGTCACCATGCGAACTCCCGGCCACGACGTCGAGCTCGCACACGGCTTCCTGCTGACCGAAGGTGTGATCGCCTCGGGAGCCGACATCGCGGCGGCTCGCTACTGCGACGGGGTCGACGACGAGGGCGCGAACACCTACAACGTCCTCGATGTCACCCTGGCCGAGGGTGTCGCCCCGCCGGAGACCGGCGTCGAGCGGAACTTCTACACGACGTCCTCGTGTGGGGTGTGCGGCAAGGGATCGTTGGACGCAATTCGATTGCGCACCAAGCATTCCCCCGTGGCCGATGCCGTCGTCGTGACGTCGGACACTCTCTCCGGGCTACCTGACACCTTGCGGGCTGCGCAGAAGGTTTTCGATGCCACCGGCGGCCTGCATGCCGCAGCCCTGTTCACCGCAGACGGCGAGATGCTCGTTCTGCGTGAGGATGTCGGACGCCACAACGCCGTCGACAAGGTCGTCGGCTGGGCGGTCACCAACGATCGAATTCCCTTGCAGGGGACGGTGCTGATGGTCAGCGGGCGCGCCTCGTTCGAATTGGCCCAGAAGGCGGTGATGTCCGGGATACCGATTCTCGCGGCGGTCTCGGCCCCGTCGTCGCTGGCGGTCGACCTCGCGACCGAATCCGGTCTGACGGTCATCGGCTTTCTCCGCGGTCGGTCGATGAACCTCTACTCCCACGCCGACCGCGTTCTGGTCTCAGACGGCAGCGTCGACCAGTAGTTCGGCTGCGGTCGCGTTCCTGACCTCGTCCACCGAGACACCGGGCGCGGTCTCGACGAGACGTAGGCCGTTCGCGGTGACGTCGAGCACGGCCATGTCGGAAATGATCCTGTGCACGCACCCCTTGCCGGTCAACGGCAGGGTGCACTGTTCGAGAATCTTCGGCTCGCCCGTGCGCGAGACGTGCTCCATCATCACGATGACGCGCCGCGCTCCGTGCACCAGATCCATCGCGCCGCCCATCCCCTTGACCATGTGCCCGGGGATCATCCAGTTCGCCAGATCACCGGTGGCACTGACCTGCATCGCACCCAGCACTGCGACGTCGACCTGGCCGCCGCGGATCATTCCGAACGACTGCGCGGAGTCGAAGTAGGAGGCACCGGGAAGGACGGTGATGGTTTCCTTGCCCGCGTTGATGATCTCGGCGTCGAGTTCGTCCTCGGTGGGATAGGGTCCGACGCCGAGCACTCCGTTCTCCGAATGCAGGATCACCGAGACATCGGTGGGAATGTAGTTGGGCACGAGGGTCGGCATTCCGATGCCCAGATTGACGTACTGGCCGTCGCCGAGTTCCTGCGCTACCCGAGCCGCCATCTGTTCGCGGGTCATCTTCTCGCTCATGCTCGTACCGTCCTCTGCTCGATGCCGACCTCGACCGGTCCGACGTGGACCACTCGCTGCACGTGGATACCCGGGGTGTGCACCTCGTCCGGTCCGATCTCGCCCGGCTCGACGAGGTGCTCGACCTGCGCGACGGTGATACGCCCCGACGCGGCGGCCGGTGGATTGAAGTTTCGCGCACTGGCGTGGAACACGAGGTTGCCGTGACGGTCACCCTTCCAGGCGTGCACGAGCGCGTAGTCGGCGATGATCCCGCGTTCCATCACGTAGGTGACACCGTCGAACTCGCGGGTCTCCTTCGGCGGACTGGCCAGAGCGATGCCACCGCTGCCGTCGTATCGCAACGGCAATCCGCCGTCCGCGACCTGGGTTCCGACGCCTGCGGGCGTGAAGAAGGCCGGTATTCCGGCACCGCCGGCTCGTAGTCGCTCGGCGAGGGTGCCCTGCGGGGTGAGTTCGACTTCGAGTTCGCCGGCGAGGTACTGCCGCGCGAACTCCTTATTCGAGCCGACGTACGAGCTGATGGTCCGACGAATGCGGTGCTGCGCCAGCAACACTCCCAAGCCGAAGCCGTCCGTTCCGCAGTTGTTGCTGATGGTTTCCAGATCGGTCGCACCCTGCGCGAGCACGGCATCGATCAGAATTTCCGGCACTCCGACCAACCCGAATCCCCCGACGGCGATCGACGAACCATCGGGCATGTCCGCTACGGCTTCGGTGGCGCTGGCCACGACTTTGTCCAACATGAGACGCACGCTACCCCATTCTGTGCGTTATGTGAACAGGTTGCCACCATACGAACGCTTCGCTACTGTGACTATTGCGTAGATCACCACAATCGTGAGGAACCGTCGATGCTTCGTCTCCCACCCGAGTACCGGGATCAGTCGGGGGTCCATGCCCCGCTCGACTTTCCCGACTACCGGACCACTGCCCTTCGTCATCCTGCGCAGCTGCTGACCCTGCTCCCCCAGCGACTCACCGAGATCACCGGACCGGTACTGGGCGAGGGACGTGTCACTGCAGCCGACGCCGATCTGACGCTGGCCAACAACGGTGAGGCACAGGGGCAGCGGATCGTCGTACACGGACGCGTGCTCGACAGTGACGGCAAGGCGATTCCGAACACCCTCGTCGAGGTGTGGCAGGCCAACGCGGGAGGTCGCTACCGGCACACCCGCGACCGGTGGCCCGCACCGCTGGACCCGCACTTCAACGGCACCGGTCGCGTACTCACCGATACCGAGGGCAGGTATCGCTTCACCACGGTCAAGCCGGGCGCATATCCCTGGGGCAACCACCACAACGCGTGGCGACCTGCCCATATTCACTTCTCCTTGTTCGGCCAGGCGTTCACCCAACGGCTGGTGACCCAGATGTACTTTCCCGACGATCCCATGTTCTTCCAGGATCCGATCTTCAACGCCGCCCCCGAGGACTCGCGCGCTCGGATGATCAGCACATTCGATTACGAAGCGACACAGGATAACTGGGCCCTCGGATTTCGATTCGACATCGTGCTGCGCGGCCGGAACGCCACCCCCTTCGAGGAGGACGATCACGATGACTGAATCAGAGTTCGCCCCGCGCTACCCGGTGGCAGCCGGTGCCGACTTCACCACCGCACCGTTCGGACAGACGCCGTCCCAGACCGTCGGCCCCTACGTCCACATCGGACTACTGTGGCCGGACGGTGAGAGCGTGGTACCGCAGGGCACCGACGGTGAGATCACCGTCTCGTTCACCCTGATCGACGGAGCCCGAAACCCCATGTCCGACGCCATGATCGAGACCTGGCAGGCCGACGGCGACGGCCGGTTCGATCACCCCGACGATCCGCGCGGTGCGGTGCCGTCGCGCACAGTCGGTTTCCGCGGCTTCGGGCGTGCGTTCGCGGACGAGACCGGAACGATGTCGATCACCACGATCAAGCCCGGACCGTTGCCGGCCGAGGACGATCGTGTCGAAGCACCGCACATCGACGTCAGTGTCTTTGCGCGCGGGATGCTCGACCGAGCCGTGACGCGGGTGTATTTTCCCGACGAAACCGAGGCCAACGCCGTCGATCCGGTGTTGTCCGCCCTGCCGGAACACAAGCGTGCCAGACTCGTCGCAGCACCGGTGCACGGTGGATATCACCTCGACATCGTGCTGCAGAACACCGATCCGGACGGCGACGAGACTCCGTTCTTCGCGCTGTGACACTCGATTGGCGAGAGGGGACGATGGAATCCGAACGAGGGGCACTGTTCGATCCGACGTTCGGTAGCGACGAGATTGCGCCGCTCGTGGGCGACCGAGCCTGGGTGACAGCGATGTTCGCCGTCGAGGCGGCGCTCTCCCGGGCCGCGGCTTCGGTCGGTCTCGTGGAGGCCGGTCACGCCGAGGTCGTTGCCGCTGCTGCGACCGAACTCGGAGCGCACCTGGACATCGCAAGGCTCGGAGTGGACGCGGCAGCCGGGGGCAATCCGGTGATCCCACTGGTGAAGATCCTTCGGAACGAAGTGGCCGAGGCCGAGGTTCCTGCCGCGGCAGTGCATCCCGGGGCCACCAGCCAGGACATCATGGACACTGCGCTGATGCTCGTCTCCCGCACTGCACTCGGTGTGATCGAGGCCTCGCTCGACGCTGCGAGTGCCGCTGCGCGAGGTCTCGCCCTGGCCCACCGGACCACCCCGATGGCGGCCCGCACTCTCGGCCAGCAGGCATTGCCCACCACCTTCGGCCTGGTGGCTGCGAACTGGTTCTCGGGGCTGCGCCGCGCGCAGACCAGGGTTGCTGCCGTTCGACGCGCGTGCACCATCCAGTACGGCGGGGCGGCAGGCACTCTCGCGGCCGTGCATCCGCACGGACCGGCCGTTGCCGCGGCGCTTGCCCTCGAACTGGGCTTGGATCGACAGACCGCGCCCTGGCACACCGACCGCACCGCGATCGCCGACATCGCGTGCTCCCTGGGCATCGCGGCGGGAACGATCGGCAAGATCGCCGCGGACATCGTGTCGATGTCCGCCACCGAGCTGGGCGAGGTCGCGGAGGACGCGCCGGGTGGATCGTCGGCGATGCCGCACAAGCGCAATCCCGTTGCCGCCGTCACGGCTCGCGCCGCGGCCCGGCGGGTCCCGGGTGCGGTGGCCACGGTGCTGTCGAACATGGACCACGAACACCAGCGCGCCGCGGGAGCCTGGCACGCCGAATGGGAGACGATCACCGATCTGCTGCGCCTCACCGGTGGTGCCGCCCATCGACTCTCGCAGAGCCTGAGCGGGTTACACGTTCATCCCGACGCGATGGCCCGGAATCTCGACGTAACGGGCGGCGCTCTGCTCGCCGAACGTGTCACCGCGGAATTGGCAGCGCACACCGAGCAGGCCCGCGAGATAGTCACTGCCCGATGCGCGGCGGGAGCACCGCTGGACAGCGACCCTGCCATCACAGCATTTCTTCCACCGTCGAGGGTGCGCGAACTACTCGACCCGGCCGCATATCTCGGCCACGCACCCGAACTGGTCGACGCGATCCTCGCGGAGCATGCCCTCGACACCGAACACACCACAGAATCGAAGGATTCACGATGACCGTCGCACTTGCTCACGAACGCACCGAAGGACCCCGTGCCGACGCGGAGACCGTCGTGCTGATCGGTTCGCTCGGCTCCGATCGATCGATGTGGAACCCGCAGATCGGCACACTCTCCGCCTCCGTTCACGTTCTCGCCGTCGACCTGCGCGGGCACGGACGATCGCCCGTGCCGTCAGGGCCTTATTCGGTGACCGAACTCGCCGAAGACGTTCTGGCGCTGCTGGATTCCCTCGACCTTCGGCGTGTTCACATCGTCGGTCTCTCGCTCGGCGGCGCAGTCTCGCAGTGGATCGCCATCCATCGCCCGGAGCGAGTGCGGACTCTGACATTGCTGTGCACCTCGGCCAAGTTCGGTGAGCCGGCGCAATGGCTCGATCGGGCCGCAGCGGTCCGATCGGCGGGAACCGCGTCGCTGGCCGACGCCGTACTCCAGCGCTGGTTCACCCCCGAACTGTCGGCACGCGACGCCGATCTCGTCGATCGGCATCGCCGGATGATTGTCGATACCTCGGACGAGGGCTACGCAGCATGTTGTGAGGCGTTGTCGGACTGGGATTCTCGTTCGGATCTGAACCGAATCACCGCTCCGACCCTGGTGATCGCGGGCAGGCAGGATCCCTCGACCACCCCCGAGGACCTGAGGATCATCGCCGACGGCGTCTCCGGATCGACGTTCCGGGTTCTGGACCCGGCCGCGCACCTGGCCAACGTCGAGCAAGCCGGGCCCGTCACCGCGGCGATCGCCGCACACGTCGGATCGGATGCGTATGCAGTCGGACGCGCAGCGGCCCACGATACCGGAATGGCGGTGCGGCGCAGCGTCCTCGGCGATGCGCATGTCGACCGCAGCATCGCCGCACGAACCGACTTCACCTCACCGTTCCAGGATTTCATCACCCGCACCGCATGGGGTGACGTCTGGAATCGGCCGGGACTCGATCACCACACCCGCAGATTGCTGACCCTGGCGATCCTGACGGCCGTGGGCAATCAGCACGAACTCGACATGCACATCCGAGCAGCGCTGCGAGCGGGCACCGACCCGGACATCCTGGCCGAGGTGTTCCTGCACACCGCCGTGTACGCGGGAGTTCCGAACAGCAACAGCGCATTCGGTCTCGCGAACGCGGCCATCGCCGAGGCCTCCACCGAAGCCGAATCGGGTACCTCGTGAACTCTGCGGAACCGCCACCGCCATCCTCGGACTACGTCCAGTCACTCGGCCGTGGTCTTGCGGTGATCCGGGCCTTCGACGCCGAGCATCCGCGTCGAACACTCTCCGACGTCGCCCGAGCGACCGAACTCACCCGAGCCACCGCCCGGCGGTTTCTGCTCACGCTCGTCGAACTCGGCTACGTCCGTACCGACGGCTCGATGTTCTGGCTCACCCCACGGGTGCTCGAGCTGGGCTACAGCTACCTGTCGAGCCTGTCGCTCCCGGAAGTCTCGGGGCCCCATCTGGAGGCTCTCGCCGAACGGGTGCGCGAGTCGTCCTCGGTTTCGATTCTCGACGGTGACGACGTGGTGTACGTGGCCCGAGTTCCGGTCAGCCGCATCATGACCGTCGGCATCAACATCGGCACCCGGTTCCCCGCGTTCGCAACATCGATGGGTCGCGTGCTGCTGGCCGGACTGCCTGCCGACGAACTCGCGGCCTACCTCGATCGGGTGCGCTTGACTCCTCTCACCGGTAAGACCATCACCACTGCCGACGCGCTCGGCCGCGAACTCGACCGAGTCCGGTCCGACGGCTTCTGCCTGGTGGACCAGGAACTCGAGGAGGGTTTGCGCTCCATCGCAGCTCCCATCCACGACGGACACGGAGCCGTGGTCGCAGCGGCGAACGTCTCGACCCAGGCCGCGCGGCATTCCGCCGATGCGGTGCGCACCGAACTGCTGCCGGCGCTGCTCGACGCCACCCGCGCCATCGAGATCGACCTGCTCCGGGTGAGCACCGGACCCAACGACAAGCGAGGAACCACCCATGCCTGATGCCGTGATCTGCGAACCACTTCGGACCCCGGTCGGACGCTTCGGCGGCCAGTTCCGAGATATTTCCGCCCAGGCTCTTGCCGCCACGGTGATCGCCGAACTCGTGGCCCGCACTGGCATTTCCGGTGCCGACATCGACGACGTGATCCTCGGTCAGGCGTCTCCGAACGGTGATGCGCCGGCCATCGGGCGCATTGCGGCGCTCGATGCGGATCTGGGTATCGACGTCCCCGGGATGCAGGTCGACCGTCGCTGCGGATCCGGTCTGCAAGCAATATTGCAGGCGTGCATGCAGGTTCAGTCCGGGGGCAACGATCTGGTTCTGGCGGGCGGTGTCGAGAGCATGAGTCAGACCGAGTTCTACGCCACCGGCATGCGCTGGGGCGTCAAGGCCGAGGCCGTAGCTCTGTCCGACCGTCTCGCCCGGGCGCGAGTGACTGCGGGCGGCAAGAACTTTCCGGTTCCCGGCGGCATGATCGAAACCGCAGAGAACCTGCGCGCGAAATTCTCCATCAGCCGCGCCGATCAGGACGCCCTCGCCGTCCAGTCCCACCGACGTGCAGTCGCCGCACAGAACAGCGGTGTGTTCGCCGAGGAGATCGTGGGAGTGTCGGTCCCCCAACGTAAATCGGATCCGTTGCTCGTCACCACCGACGAGCATCCGCGAGCCGACACCACCGTGGAGTCACTGGCGAAGCTGAAGGCGATCCGCGCGTCGATCGACCCCGAGTCGACGGTCACCGCAGGAAACGCCAGCGGACAGAACGACGGTGCCGCGATCGCGATCGTCACCACCCCGGAAAGAGCTGCTGCGCTCGGCCTTCGGCCGCTGGCGCGATTGGCCGGCTGGGGCGTGGCAGGCGTCGCCCCACGCACGATGGGGATCGGACCGGTCCCCGCGAGCGAGAAGGCACTGGGTCGGCTGGGACTGAGTCTCGACGACATGGGCATCATCGAACTCAACGAAGCGTTCGCCGCTCAGGCTCTCGCCGTGACCCGATCCTGGGGCATCGACCCCGAGGATCCGCGCCTCAACCCCCACGGCTCCGGCATCTCGCTCGGCCACCCGGTCGGAGCCACCGGAGCCCGCATTCTCGCAACGCTGTTGCGCGAAATGGACCGCCGAGAGGTCCGCTACGGACTCGAGACGATGTGCATCGGCGGCGGTCAGGGACTTGCTGCGGTGTTCGAGCGAATCGGCTGATCAGACGTCAGTACCGCAGCTGCGCCGCCAGTCGCACAGCCGAATTGGTCTCTCCATAACCCTCGTAGCCACCCACTCGCTGGACCACCTCGAAGAACAGGTCGTCGCCGACGGTTTCGGTGAAGAAGTGGAAGAACTCACCGCCGGACGCGTCCGCGTCGTACAGGATCCCCAGACGCTGCATCGCGTCCAGGGTCTCGGAGCCGAGTCCGAATCGCGCGTCGAGATCGTGATAGTAGTTGGGCGAGATCCGCAGCGGGGTGAGCCCGCGTTCGGTCGTTGCTCTCGCAGCGGCGTAGATGTCTTCGCACCCGAACGCCACATGTCCGACGCCTCCGCGCCGGGCGGCGGGCAGTGGGTCCGAATCGGACGGGCGGCCGGGCACCATGTTGAGCGAGAGTCGAATCGTGCCGTTGACGGTGGCGAGAGTGAGGGCTCGGCTACGAACCAGGCCGATGGCGTCGACGACATCCTGGCCCTCGTGTGGCACCATGCCGAACACCGAGCGCAGCAGCAGCATCACCGAATCCCAGCTCTCGGCAGGCACGGCGAGTGCGATGTGATCCACGTGGGAGACGCATGGCCGGTTCTGTTCCGGCGTTCGGGGCACCAGATCGAATGCCGATTGCCAGGCTCCCGCGCTGTCGCGGGTGCGTAGGTCCAGCGACGTCGCACCGGTCACGGCGAGGCGCACCACTGCATCGGTCGCGTCTGCCACACCGGGCATCGAGACGGTGGACGCGGTGACTCCCAGTGCGCGTGCCCGAGTCAGCCACAGATCCGGTCGTTCGCTGCGAATCCCGATCTGCGCCAACGCCGGTAGGTGAGCCGGGACGCCCGGTGCGGTCCACAGCGTGTCCACCGTGGTGTCGACGGCGACGGCCAGTGGACCCTGGGTGAACAGGCTCAGTCCGTGTTCACTGTGCGCTGCGGTCAGATCGAAGCCCAGGTGCCGCAGTGTTGTGCCCAGCTGCGCTGCCTTCGCCGGCCCTGCCGCGATCCGGAGGGAGACGACGTTCTCGATCGGGCCCGGCGGTGGCGGCGCGAACAGATCGTTGCCGGCAGAGGGTGTTTCGACGCTGCGCACCTGCTCCTGGAGGTACAGCAGCGACCGATGTGCGTCGGATGCCGTGCGGCCGGTGTCGGAGTGTCGGAAGACGTCGTTGAAGATTTCGAGCGACCACGGGCCGGAATACCCGGAGGCCGCGACATCGGCACCGAAGCGCGCCAGATCGAAGCTGCCCTGACCGGGGAAGCATCGGTGATGTCTGCTCCACTGCAGTACGTCCATCACCAGGTGCGGGGCATCGGCCAACTGGAGGAAGAAGATCTTCTCGCCGGGAATCTCGCGAATGCCTGCGGAATCGTCACCGCGGGAGAGGATGTGGAAGCTGTCCAGACACGTTCCCAGCGCGGGATGATCGACCTGCCGGACGATGTCCCAGGCGTGGCGGTAGGTGTTCACGTGGGAGCCCCAGGCCAACGCCTCGTATGCCAATCGCATACCGCGCCGATGCGCGTGCTCGGCGAGCGTCGCCATCTGTTCGACCAGCAGGTCGTCCTCACGCACGGCACCGGCCAGTGGCGAGGAGCAGACCAAGAGCAGATCGCACCCCAACTGTTCCATCACGTCGAATTTGCGTTCGGCGCGAACGAGATTGCGGGCGAACTGTTCCGGGTCCGCCGAGTCGGCATCGCGGAAGGGCTGACAGAGGTCGAGGGTCAAACCGAGATCCGCTGCCTTCTTCGCGATGTCCTCAGGAAGATCCGGTGAGCTGATCAAGTCCGGCTCGAACACCTCGAAACCGTCGAACCCGGCGTCTGCGATGGCGCGCATCTTCTCGTCGAGAGACCCACTGAGAGAGACGGTGGCCACCGACGTGGCAATGGTGCTCATGCGAGTGCACCTGCGGTGACGCGATCCTCCTGCGCGATCAACGAGCTCATGTGCGCGATCATGCGATCGGCGTCGGCGGTGCGTCCGGTGAATATCTCGAAGGCGTCGGCGGCCTGGAACACCGCCATTCCGGTTCCACTGAGCGTTCGGCACCCCGCTCGGGATGCGGCAGCGAGCAACTCGGTCTCGGCGGGTCGATAGACGACCTCGGCAACCCACATGTTCGGATGCAGGAGTGCCTCGGGCACTGCAGATCCGGGATGCTCCACCATTCCGATCGGGGTGGCGTGCACCAGACCGGTTGCGGTGTCGAGAACGGTGGCGAGCCGGTCGAGGCCTGCCGAGAGGATCTCGACGTCCGGGAACATCACCGACAGGGATTCACGGAGTTGTTGCGCCCGAAGCGGATCGGCGTCCACGAGAGTGAGCCTGCCTGCGCCGCGGCGGGCCATCGCGTAGGCGACGGCCGCCCCCGCTCCCCCGGCACCGAGTTGCACCACGTCACCGATGTCGGCACCGGGTAGGCCGCGGCCGAAGTTGCGATCGAATCCGGACCAGTCGGTGTTGTGGCCGACGGCTCGGCCGTCCGCGAACACCACGGTGTTGACGGCCCCGAGTCGGGCTGCGTCCTCGGAGAGCGCATCGAGAGTGGAGATGACGCGTTGTTTGCACGGGTGCGTGATGTTGAGTCCTCGAAATCCGAGGTCTGCGGCGGTCGAGACGAGACGGGGCAGGTCCAGGACGGTCAGTCCTCGGCTGTCCAGATCGATGATCCGGTATTGATAGGTGAGCCCGTGCTCGGCGCCCTCCCGTTCGTGCATCGCGGGCGTGAGCGACTTGCCGATACCCGTCCCGATCAGTCCGCAGAGCAGGGATTCCGGCATGTCGATCTCCTCGAGCCTTAATGTACGAATTAGTGAATTAGCTCGACGGTACTACGCGTACGCCCCGCGCCCAACCCTTTCGGCGCAATCGGCACCGATAGAGTCGATCCATGTCCCCGCGCGCAACCGACACGTCCGACGACACCAGCGGACCCACCGTCAAACGTCGACGCAACAGCGACCTGACCCGGCACAACATCCTCGAGGTGGCCACCGAGGAGTTCGCGGACAAAGGCTTCGCAGGGGCGCGCATCGACGAGATCGCCCAGCGCACGCACACGACCAAGCGGATGTTGTACTACTACTTCACCGACAAGGAAGGTCTGTACAAGGCCGTTCTCGAACGGTCGTACCTGCGCATTCGTGAGCGGGAACGAGACGTCGACGTCGAGGGCCTCGGACCGATCGAAGCCATTCGCGCCATCGCATCACTGACGTTCGACCACCACGAGGAGAATCCCGACTTCATCCGCCTGGTCTCCACCGAGAACATCCTGCGCGGCGAACACATCTCCACGTCCGAGGCATTGAGCAACCTCGGCAATCCCGCTGCGGAACTGCTGTCGAGAATCCTGACTCGAGGTCAGGCCGACGGGGTGTTCCGCACGGATGTCGATGCCCTCGACGTGCACATGACGATCAGCAGCTTCTGCGTGTTCCGGCTGTCGAACCGGTACACCTTCGAGGCCCTCTTCGGCCGCGACCTCACCGATCCCCAGCATCGCGAGCGTCTGCGCTCGATGCTCGGGGACATGATCGTCGCGTACCTGACCTCGCCTTCTCGCTGATATTCACGCTGTCTCGGTAGGTCTCGTCACTTCAGGGGTTGACACGTGGCATGGATCACGTTCACTATTCAGAGGCACCCGGTGTTAACCGTTTAGTACATTAGCGGTCCGATCGCCGTAGAACGCATCGTCGACCAGCGCCTACGCTCCCCCGCCTCACGAAGAGAGACACGAGAACGATGGATTCGCACACCCCTGGCACCCACCCGACGCCGCTTCGCCCCGGGGCGAACCCGCGCAAAGCGGCGACCGCCGCGTGGGTCGGAAGCGCCCTCGAGTACTACGACTTCTTCATCTACGGCACCGCCGCCGCCCTGGTGTTCGGCCGCGTGTTCTTCCCGGGCTCCAACCCGGCGACCGGAACCCTGCTGGCCCTGGCCACTTTCGGCGTCGGATACCTCGCACGTCCGCTCGGTGCCCTGGTTCTCGGCCACATTGGCGATCGCCACGGACGCAAGAAGGTCATGGTCGCCACCGTCCTGCTGATGGGTATCGCCACCCTGGGCGTCGGCGTTCTGCCGTCGTACGAATCCATCGGCATCGCCGCGCCCATCATCCTGGTGTTGCTTCGGCTGTGCCAGGGATTCTCCGCGGGCGGCGAGCAGGCCGGCGCGAACTCGATGACTCTCGAACACGCCCCGGACGACAGGCGCGCGTTCTTCACCAGTTTCACCCTCAGCGGCACCCAGGGCGGACAGATTCTCGCCACCGCGGTGTTCCTGCCGGTCGCCATGCTGCCCGAGGAAGCACTGCTCAGCTGGGGTTGGCGAATCCCGTTCTTCCTGAGCGCTTTCGTCGTCGTCGCTGCCTTCGTCATCCGCCGTTCGCTCGACGAGACCCCGGTCTTCGAGGAGGAAGTGGCCTCCACCGAACCCCAGCGCCTGCCCGTCGCCGAATTGCTCGGCAACCATCGCTCGGCCGTTCTCCGCGTCATGCTCGCCGCCGTCATCGCCTCGGTCAGCACGATCTTCACCGTCTACGCACTGTCGTACGCCGTGAACACGGTCGGTCTCGAACGCACCCCCATGCTGTGGGTCGGCGTTCTCGCCAACGTCGTCGCCCTCTTCGCACTGCCCTTCTTCGGTGCATTGTCGGATCGCATCGGACGCAAGCCCGTGTTCCTGTTCGGCTCGATCGGCTGCGCAATCCTGATGTTCGGCTACCTCTGGTCCATCTCCAGCGGCAACTACGTCCTCATCTTCGTCTTCGGCATCGTGATGTTCGGGTTCGTACACAGCGCCACCGGCGGCGTCTGGCCCTCCTTCTACGGTGAGATGTTCCCGGCCCGAGTCCGCCTGACCGGAACCGCATTGGGAACCCAGATCGGTTTCGCAATCGCCGGTTTCGCCCCCACCATTGCCGGCGCGATCGCCGGAGCCGAGGTCGGTGCGTGGCTGCCCGTCGCGATCGTCACCGCGGTCTTCTGCACCATCAACGTGGTCATCGTCGCGACCTCGAAGGAGACCTTCCGCACCCCCACCGACGAGCTCGGTCTTCCGACGCGCACCACCGACAGCGCGCGCGTCGCGTCGGTCTGACCGAGATCGTGATCGACACACTTCGACCTGCAGCGGCGGGCACCTGGACGGTGCTCGCCCTGCAGTATGCCCGTCGAACAGCATTGCGCGGCCACCTCTTTCACCAACGCGACGAGCGCAGTGCAGAAAGCCAGGAGGTTGCCTACTACGTGTGGCTCGCACTCTCGCAGACCCGCACCGTGCTGATCGACGCCGGAATCTCGCCGGCCACAGCGGAATCGATGGACGGACTCGACTACTTCGGGTCACCGCTCCAGCTGCTCGGCGAGCTGGGACCGACTCCGGGCGAGATCGACACCTGCATCCTGACCCACCTGCACTACGACCACACCGGCGTCGTCGCGGACCTTCCGGCGGCGCGATACGTGGTGCAACGCAGAGAACTCGAGTACTGGAACGGGCCGTGGGCCGCCCGCATCACCCGCGAGCAGTGGTTGCATTCACGAGCGGACACCGATCACATCAGCTCCGCAGATCGTGGCGGTCGACTCGACCTCGTCGACGGTGATCTGGAACTGTTCCCCGGGCTGTCCGTCCACGCCGTCGGCGGACATACCGCAGGCATGCAGGTGGTCAGAGTGAACACCCGCCGCGGCCCGGTGGTGGTGGCCTCCGACGCCAGTCATTTCTACGAGAACATCGAGGACGACAGCCCGTTCGCGATCCTGCATACTCTGCCGGACATGTACGGGGCCTTCGACCGAATCCGGGAGCTCGCCGCGGGCACCGGCATCGTCGTGCCAGGCCACGACCCACTGGTTCGACGCCGATTTCCCGCCGTGCCCGACGCACCGGGCGCGCACGCGGTGATCATCGGCTGAAAACAGCGAGAAACGATGAATCCCCGACCTCGCGATGAGGTCGGGGATTCGTCGTTCAGCTGACGGATCGACGCGTATCAGGCGGACTTGTCGCGACGCTCCGGACGCTCCGGCTTGCGCGGCACGATGGTCGGCAGCACGTTGTCGTTGACGGTCT
Organism: Rhodococcus sp. ARC_M12; assembly: GCF_022810385.1. Lineage (NCBI taxonomy): Bacteria > Bacillati > Actinomycetota > Actinomycetes > Mycobacteriales > Nocardiaceae > Rhodococcus > Rhodococcus sp. ARC_M12. The sequence continues at coordinate 136,390 of NZ_JALGQI010000003.1, forward strand.
CGGCCGTCACGACGACCTTCTCGACGTCGTCGCGGCTCGGGATGTCGTACATCACCGGAAGCAGAACTTCTTCCATGATGGCGCGCAGTCCACGAGCACCGGTGCCACGCAGAATCGCCTGATCGGCGATCGCTTCGAGTGCCTCGGAGGTGAATTCGAGCTCGACGCCGTCCATGTCGAACAGGCGACGGTATTGCTTGACGAGCGCATTCTTCGGCTCGGACAGAATCGTCACGAGCGATTCCTTGTCCAGGTTCGTCACCGACGCGATCATCGGCAGACGGCCGATGAACTCGGGAATCAGACCGAACTTGATCAGATCCTCCGGCATCACCTCGGCGAAGTGATCCTGCGTGTCGATCTCGGCCTTGGACCGAACCTCGGCTCCGAAACCGAGCCCGCGCTTGCCGACCCGATCGGACACGATCTTCTCGAGTCCGGCGAACGCACCGGCAACGATGAAGAGCACGTTGGTGGTGTCGATCTGGATGAACTCCTGATGCGGATGCTTGCGACCACCCTGCGGCGGCACGCTGGCCTGAGTTCCTTCCAGGATCTTGAGCAACGCCTGCTGCACGCCCTCGCCCGACACGTCACGCGTGATCGACGGGTTCTCGCTTTTGCGGGCGATCTTGTCGACCTCGTCGATGTAGATGATGCCGGTCTCGGCGCGCTTGACGTCGTAGTCCGCGGCCTGGATGAGCTTGAGCAGAATGTTCTCGACGTCCTCGCCCACGTAGCCGGCCTCGGTGAGGGCGGTGGCGTCGGCGATGGCGAAGGGCACGTTGAGCATCTTGGCCAGGGTCTGCGCGAGGTACGTCTTTCCGCACCCCGTCGGCCCGAGCATCAGAATGTTCGACTTCGCCAGTTCGACGGATTCGCCTCGCACGTCGCGCGCCTTGTCACCGGCCTGAATGCGCTTGTAGTGGTTGTAGACCGCAACGGCCAACGTGCGCTTGGCAGCGTCCTGACCGATCACGTAGTTCTCGAGAAAGTCCTTGATCTCGGAGGGCTTGGGCAGGTCGTCGAGCTTGACTTCGCTCGATTCGGCCAATTCCTCTTCGATGATCTCGTTGCACAGGTCGATGCACTCGTCGCAGATGTACACCCCTGGTCCCGCGATGAGCTTCTTGACCTGCTTCTGGCTCTTGCCGCAGAAGGAGCACTTCAGCAGATCGCCACCGTCACCGATGCGTGCCATTCGGAGGTTCCTACTTCCTTGTCCGCGTACGACCCACGCCGACCGGATGTGGCCGAAACCTTCGTGGGCTACTTCTCGGTCTGTCGTCATGCCGACTTCGGTCGACCGAGTTCTTGGATGCGACGGTACCCGTGTTCGCCGAACATGGGCGGGTTGTTTCCGGTGATTCGCCACCCGATTTCACCGAATGCAGCATTCGGGTCGTCGATCACGACCGCCGGGCGGAGTTTCACACTCGCACCCGGCGTTCGATCTTCTGCCGGACCGTTTCGTCCGACCGGTGGTACTCGCTCTGCTACTTCTGGGCAGAGAGCTTGCGGTACTCGAACACGGTGTCGATGATGCCGTAGTCCTTGGCCTGTTCCGCGGTGAGGATCTTGTCGCGATCGGTGTCCTTGCGGATGACGTCGGGATCCTTGCCGGTGTGGCGGCCGAGGGTGGTCTCCATGAGTCGACGCATACGCTCGATCTCGGCGGCCTGGATCTCGAGGTCCGAGACCTGGCCCTGGATGCCACCGCTGGACGGCTGGTGAATCAGCACACGCGCGTTGGGCAATGCCGCACGCTTGCCGGGAGTACCGGCGGCGAGCAGCACGGCCGCGGCCGACGCGGCCTGGCCGAGGCAGACGGTCGCAACATCGGCGCGGACGTACTGCATCGTGTCGTAGATCGCCATCAACGAGGTGAACGAGCCACCGGGTGAGTTGATGTACATGGTGATGTCCCGGTCGGGATCGAGACCCTCGAGCACCAGCAGCTGAGCCATGACGTCGTTGGCCGACGCGTCGTCGACCTGAACGCCGAGGAAGATGATGCGCTCCTCGAACAGCTTGTTGTACGGGTTGGATTCCTTGACGCCGTAGCTGGAGTGCTCGACGAAGGAAGGAAGGATGTACCGCGAGGACGGCAACTGGTTGGGATCGAACAGGTTTGTCATCGTTTCTCCAAGATGTGAGTGATCGAGGGTCGGGGTGCCGAGCGAGTTACTCGCCGACGCCGCCGGTCTGCCGCGCGCGGCTGACGACGTGATCCACGAACCCGTATTCCTTGGCTGCCTGCGCCGTGAACCACCGGTCACGGTCGGAGTCCTCGGTGATCTGCTCGACGGTCTGACCCGTGTGCTGGGCGATGAGTTCCGCCATCTCGCGCTTGGTGTGTGCGAACTGCTCGGCCATGATGGCGATGTCGGAGGCGCTGCCACCGATACCGGCCGAGGGCTGGTGCATCATGATCCGCGCGTGCGGCAGGGCGTAACGCTTGCCCTTGGCACCGGCGGAGAGCAGGAACTGGCCCATCGAGGCGGCCAGACCCATGCCGTAGGTCGCGATGTCGCACTCGGCGAATTCCATGGTGTCGAAAATGGCCATACCTGCGGTGACCGAGCCACCGGGCGAGTTGATGTACAGCGCGATGTCGCGGGTGGGGTCCTCGGCCGAGAGCAGCAGGATCTGAGCGCACAACTTGTTGGCGATGTCGTCGTCGACCTGGGTACCGAGGAAAATGATGCGGTTTTGAAGCAGACGCTCGTACACGGAGTCGCTGAGATTCAGCCCTGCTGCGGCCGAAGTCATGACGGGACTCTGCTCGTGCGAAGCCGCCGGATTCTGAACAGTCACGGTACCTGCCTTTTCCATAACAAATCGTTGGTTCCTGACACAGACACTAACGAAAGACGGCGGCTCCGGAGTCCCGGAACCGCCGTCGTTCGCTGTGAGCGTTACTTCTCTTGTTCGCCCTCGGAAGAATCTGCTGCTTCGACCTCGTCGGGAGCATCTGCCGGGCTGCCGAACAGCTCGGCGGTGTCGACGCTCGCGCCGGTGGTGTCGGTCACGGTGACGCGCTCGACGACGGAGGCCAACGCCTTACCGCGCTTGACATCGGCGAACACGGCACCGAGCTGGTTGGCCTGCTGGACCTGCTGAATGAACTGCTCGGGCGGCATGCCGTAGCGCTGCGCCTGGAAGATGATCCGCTCGGTGAGCTCTTCCTGCCCGACCTGCGTGTTCTCGGCCTCGGCGATGGCATCGAGAAGGAGCTGGGTACGCACCGACTTCTCGGCGCCTTCCTTGACGTCCTTGTCGAACTCCTCGCGGCTCGAACCCTGCGACTCGAGCAGCTCGGCGAGTGCCTCCTCGTTGTGGTCGAGGCCGTGGATCGCCTCGTGCACCTGAGAATCGACCTCGGCCTTGACGACGGCCTCGGGAGCCGGAATCTCGAGGGTCTCGAGCAGCGTCTCGAGCACCTTGTCGCGGATCTGACCGGCCTGCTCGACCTTCGCGACCCGCTCGACGCGCGTCCTCAGATCGGCGAGCAACTCGTCGAACGTGTCGAACTCACTGGCCAGCTGGGCGAACTCGTCGTCGGCCTCGGGCAGCTCGCGCTCCTTGACGGAGACGACCTTGACCGTGACGACGGCTTCCTTGCCTGCGTACTCGCCGGCGACCAGAGTCGAGGTGAACTCCTTCGACTCGTCTGCCGAGACGCCGATGATCGCGTCGTCGAGTCCCTCGATGAGCTGGCCGGAGCCGACCTCGTGGGACAGTCCGCTCGCGGTTGCCTCCTCCACGTTCTCGCCGTCGACAGTGGCTGAGAGATCGATCGAGACGAAGTCTCCCGACTGGACCGGACGGTCGACACCGGTCAGGGTGCCGAAACGCTGGCGCAGCGACTGCAGCTGCTCGTCGACGGCCTCGTCTTTGATCTCGAGGGGATCGACGACGACGCTGATGGTCGAGTAGTCGGGCAGCTCGATCTCGGGGCGAACGTCGACCTCGGCGGTGAACGTGAGCTCGGTGCCGTCCTCGATCTTGGTGATCTCGATCTCGGGCTGACCGATGACCTTGACCTTCTCGTTGGTCACGGCCTCGGAGTAGCGGGAGGGAAGAGCGTCGTTGACGACCTGCTCGAGTACGGCACCACGGCCGACACGTGCCTCGAGCAGCTTGGCCGGAGCCTTGCCGGGACGGAATCCGGGGAGGCGGATCTGCTGAGCCAAAGCCTTGTACGCGCGGTCGAAATCAGGCTTGAGCTCCTCGAAGGGCACCTCAACGTTGATACGGACTCGCGTCGGGCTCAGCTGCTCGACGGTGCTCTTCACGGGACATGCTCCTTCTGGTGATTCTTGATTGCTGGTGGTTCCGGCGTGCGGTCTTGCCTCGCTCGCCACGAGCACGGTGAGCCGTGCCCGCGGCCCTCATCTGTCGGGGTGACAGGAATTGAACCTGCGACCCTCCGCTCCCAAAGCGGATGCGCTACCAAGCTGCGCCACACCCCGTCGTACGGACACCATTGAACAGCAACCGATAGTAGCCCCTCATGGGCGCCCCACCCATGACGTCGGGCCGGACCGGTCGCAACAGGCCGGTTTGGAATCCGGCGACGGCTTTGGGTACAGTCTTGAAACGCAGGCGACGGAACTGGCGATCCCACGACTGTTGTTTGCATGCCGATGTAGCTCAATGGTAGAGCCCCTGTCTTCCAAACAGGCTACGCGAGTTCGATTCTCGTCATCGGCTCCACCGAATAGCCCCGCACTCGTGGTGCGGGGCTTTTTCGTGTCCGCGTACCCTGGATGGTGTCCGAATTGTCCGTACCAACCGGACATGCATCGTCGGCGAAAGGCCTGCAGTGGAAATAATCCTGATCGTTCTCGTCGTAGCCGCAGTGGCCCTGCTGGTGCTGCGCAGCAAGAAGAACTCGGCTGCGGCGGCCGAAACCGCGCTGGCCGACGCCAAGGCCGATGCCCGTCAATCGATCGAACGCCTCGGTGGGCAGGTCTACAACCTGATCGGCACCGACACACCGTCCAAGCAGGCCCTGGCCGACGCGTCCGAACGCAACATCGCTGCCGGTTCGCAGATCGACCAGGCCACTACTCCCGAACAGGCTCGACTGGCCAAGCAGACCGCCCTCGAGGGGCTCTACTACATTCGCGCTGCTCGACTCGCCATGGGAATGGATCCAGGGCCGGAGATCGCCGGCATCGACGGGCAGCAGCAGGCGGGTCGCGTCACCGAGGATCGCAAGGTCGACTTCGAGGGCCGCGAGATCGCGGCGTCACCGGATCCCTCCGATCGCACTCCGAACTACTACCCGGGCGGCCGCGTCGCGGGCCGTCCGGTGCCCGCGGGCTGGTACTCCGAGCCGTGGTGGCGTCCGGCCCTCGTGGCCGGTGCCTGGGGAATGGGTTCGATGTTCCTGTTCTCGGCGATGTTCTCCGGCATGCCGGGGGTACCTGACGAAACCGCAGCCGGAGGCGACATGGGAGCCGACGGTTCAGACGGGGGTTCGGGCGAGGACATGGGCGGCGACACGGACTTCGGTGCCATGGACGACGGTGGCGGCATGGACTTCGGCGGCGGCGACTTCGGCGGTTTCTAGGTCGCCTGACAGACCGGGCACCAGAAAAGGTTTCGAGCCTGCATCACCGAGTGCAGGATGTCGGCACCGCACACGCGGCAGGGATAACCCTGCCTGCGGTAGACGTAGGAGCGAGGCCTGCGTGCACCGTAGGTGTCGCCGTGATCGTCCTCGGGCCGGATGGTGATGATGCGACCGCGTCGGACACCGATCTTCATCAGTTCGACGAGGTCGAACCAGATGGCGTCCCACTCGGATCGGTCGAGGTCCTTGCCCGGCCGCATCGGGTTGATCTCGTGGCGAAACAGAATCTCGGCGCGGTAGACGTTTCCGACGCCGGCGAGCACCTTCTGATCCATCAGCAAGGTGCCGATTGCGGTGCGCGACTTGGAGATTCGCGCCCACGCACGGTCCGGGTCGGCGTCCTTACGCAGTGGATCCGGACCCAGGCGCGCCACCAGGGCATCGACCTGCTGTTCGGTGTAGATCTCGCAGGCCGTCGGGCCGCGCAGGTCGACGCCGTACTTCTCCCCCACCATGCGCAGCCGCACGGCACCCACCGGATCGTCCAGCGGTACAGCCTGTTCGGTGAACTTCCCGTAGAGACCGAGATGGATGTGCACGATCAGATCGGACTCGTATCGGTGCAGCAGGTGTTTGCCCCAGGCCTCGGCCTTCTCCAGCACGAGGCCGTCGATCAGCGCGGCACCGGAGGTGAACCGCCCCTGTGGGCTGCTCGCCTCGACCGGTGCCCCACCGAACCGACGTTGATGCAACCGAGCGAGTCGGTGCAGGGTGTGGCCTTCGGGCACCTACGCGGGCCTTCCGGGCACCTCGGGCGCCTCGCCGCTGCGCTCGTACTCGGACAGGATGTCGACGCGGCGCTGGTGGCGCTCCTCACCCGAGAACGGGGTGCCGAGGAAGGCGTCGACGATGGCGAGGGCCTCGGGCAGAGTGTGCATGCGGCCACCGATGCCGATGAGCTGTGCGTCGTTGTGCTCACGGGCCAACTTGGCGGTCTCGACGCTCCACGCCAGCGCGCAGCGAGCGCCCGGCACCTTGTTGGCCGCGATCTGCTCGCCGTTTCCCGAACCGCCGAGCACCAGCCCGCGGCTACCCGGGTCGGCGACGACGCGGCGTGCTGCGTCGATGCAGAACGCGGGGTAGTCGTCGACGGGGTCGTAGTCGAAGGCACCGCAGTCGACGGGCTCGTGCCCGGTCGCCGTCAGGTGTTCGATGATCTGATTCTTGAACTCGAGGCCGGCGTGGTCGGCACCCAGGTATACGCGCATGCCTAGAGTCTGACAGGTGAACTCCGAAGCCGAGAAATTCGCCGGTGTGGACGGCGCCAAAGGTGCGTGGGTGGTCGCGTCCATCGACGGCACGACGCTCACGTGGACCGGGTGTTCCTCCGTGGCAGAGGTGTTGGAACACACGAGGGACCACGCGCGAGTGGGCGTCGACATGCCGCTGTCGTTACCCGAGAGCGGCTACCGCGTCAGCGAACTGGAGGCGAAGCAATTTCTGGGTACCGCGCGCAGCTCCATCTTTCACACGCCGGTCGTCGACGTGCTCGCTGCCGAGTCGTATCCCGAGGCATGCGCCGTGTCTCGGCAGCTCACCGGCAAGGCGATCAGCAAGCAGACGTGGCACATCCTGCCGTCCGTGAAAGCGTGGCGCGATGCAGACTTCGATCGAAACAGATACGTCGAGGTACATCCCGAATGCTCGTTCCGGGCGATGTCGCCGACAACGGAGTTCTCGTCGAAGAAGACCGGCCGCGGTGTCGGACAGCGGTTGGCGGCGCTGCAGCGGTGGAGCCGGCAGATCGAGCTGGCAGACCTGCCGAGCGGGCCGGCCGTCGACGACTTCCTCGACGCGGCCGCGGCGGCGTGGTCGGCGCGACGCCTTCACCTCGGCGAGCACCGAGTGTTCGGCACCGCCGACCCGTCGGACCGCATCGTGGCCTGACGCCCCGTGCATGAAAGCCGCACTCCTGCTACGAATTCCATGCACGAGGGGTGGGGCGATCAGTCGAACTGCGGATCTTCGTTGCGGGTGCGCTTGAGCTCGAAGAAGTGCGGGTACGACGCGAAGATCACCGACGCGTCCCAGAGCTTGCCTGCCTCCTCGCCACGCGGGATCCGGGAGAGCACAGGTCCGAAGAAGGCCACCCCGTTCACGTGAATGGTCGGGGTGCCGACGTCGGGTCCGACCTTGTCCATACCTGCGTGATGGCTGGTCCGCAGGTCCTCGTCGTAGTCGGTGCTCTCGGCGGCCTTCGCGAGGTCACCGGGCAGGTCCAGTTCCGCCAGCGACTCCGCGATGACGACGTCGAAATCCTTGTTGCCCTCGTTGTGAATTCGCGTTCCCATGGCCGCGTACAGCGGGGCGAGGATGTCGTCACCCTTCAGCTTTGCTGCGGCGATCGCCACGCGCACCGGGCCCCACGCCTTCTTCATCATCGCTGCGTACTCCTCGGGCAGGTCTCGGCCCTCGTTGAGTACTGCCAGGCTCATGACGTGGAAGTTCACGTCGATGTCTCGCACCTGCTGCACCTCGAGAATCCACCGCGAGGTGATCCAACACCACGGGCACAGTGGGTCGAACCAAAAATCCGCAGTGTCTTTCTGTCCTGAACCGGCCACTGTTCTACTCCTTGGAATTCGAGGTCAACGTCTCATCGTTGCGTAACAACCGCCCACCGCGCAGACATTCCGCAGGGCACGTCGGCCAGCGCGGGAGACGCGTGACGTGATGGGATGGAAGGCACTACCCATAACTACACGAAGAGGTGTCGACTGAAGTGGTTGCTCCCAACCTGACGCGTGACCAAGCCTCCGAGCGATCGGCGATCATCGGGGACACGAAGTACGCGATCGTTCTCGATCTCACCGACGGCGAGGGCAATCCGGGCGAGAAGACGTTCCGTTCGCTCACCACCATCACGTTCACGGCCACCGCCGGAGCGTCGAGTTTCGTGGACATCATCGCGGCCACGATCCGCTCCGCGACGCTCAACGGCACCGATCTCGATATCGCGAACTACGACGAGTCGACGGGCATCGCGCTCGAAAATCTGACCGAGCACAACGAACTCGTCGTCGATGCGGACTGCATCTACTCCCACACCGGCGAGGGACTGCACCGCTTCGTCGACCCGTCGGACGGCTCGGTTTACCTGTACTCGCAGTTCGAGACCGCCGATGCCAAGCGCATGTTCGCCTGCTTCGATCAGCCCGATCTCAAGGCCACCTTCGACCTGAAGGTCACCGCTCCCGAGAGCTGGACAATCATCTCCAATGCCGCGCATGCCGCGGAGCCTGCCGCCGGCGAGCACGTGTTCGACACGACACCGTTGATGAGCACGTACCTCGTGGCGCTGATCGCCGGTCCGTACGCGGAGTGGACCGACTCGTACACCGATGATCACGGCACCATCCCGCTCGGACTCTATTGCCGTGCATCGCTTGCCGATCACATGGACGCCGAGCGCCTGTTCACCGAGACCAAGCAGGGCTTCGGTTTCTACCACGAGAACTTCGGCACTCCGTACGCCTTCGGCAAGTACGACCAGCTCTTCGTGCCCGAGTTCAATGCCGGTGCGATGGAAAACGCCGGTGCCGTCACGTATCTGGAGGACTACGTCTTCCGGTCCAAGGTGACACGCGCCTCGTACGAGCGTCGCGCCGAGACCGTGTTGCACGAGATGGCGCACATGTGGTTCGGCGACCTGGTCACCATGACGTGGTGGGACGACCTGTGGCTGAACGAGTCGTTCGCCACGTTCGCATCGGTGCTGTGCCAGTCCGAGGCCACCGAGTACACCAACGCGTGGACCACCTTCGCCAACGTCGAGAAGGCCTGGGCCTACCGCCAGGACCAGTTGCCGTCGACGCACCCCATCGCCGCCGACATTCCCGACCTGGCCGCAGTGGAGGTCAACTTCGACGGCATCACCTACGCCAAGGGCGCGAGTGTGCTCAAGCAGCTGGTGGCGTACGTGGGCAAGGAGGATTTCCTGGCGGGGTTGCGGGCCTACTTCGTCGACCACGCCTTCGGCAACGCGACCTTCTCCGATCTGCTTGCCGCCCTGGAGAAGTCGTCGGGTCGAGACCTCTCGGACTGGGGTACCCAGTGGCTGCGCACCACCGGCCTGAACACCCTGAGCCCGGACTTCGACGTCGATGCCGACAATAAGTTCACCCGCTTCGCGGTCCGTCAGACCGGCGCGGCACCGGGTGCAGGCGAGCACCGAGTCCACCGCATCGCGGTCGGCATCTACGACGATGTCGACGGCAAGCTGGTCCGCACCGATCGCGTGGAACTCGATCTCGACGCAGCCGAATCGACGAATGTCGATGCGCTGGTGGGCGTCTCACGAGGAAAGCTCGTGTTGGTCAACGACGACGACCTGACGTACTGCGCGGTGCGACTCGACCCCGATTCGCTCGACACTCTCCTGAGTCGTATCGGCGACATCGCCGAGCCCCTCCCCCGCACCCTTGCGTGGTCGGCGGCCTGGGAGATGACCCGATCCGCCGAGATGAAGGCGCGCGATTTCGTGGCGCTCGTTCAGCGCGGAATCGGCGGCGAGACCGAAGTGGGTGTGGTGCAACGACTTCTGCTCCAAGCCCAGACCGGCATCACCAGCTACGCCGACCCGGCGTGGGCGGCCGAACACGGTACCCCCGAGTTCGCCGACGCATTGCTCGAGCTGGCCCGCGGGGCCGAGGCAGGCTCGGATCACCAGCTCGCGTTCGTCAATGCTCTCACCGGCATCGAAATCGGCGATCGCCATATCGAGGTATTGCGCGCCCTGCTCGACGGTGATGCCGACGGCCAGGGCCTGTCCGGCCTCGGTGTCGACACCGATCTGCGGTGGCGCGTCGTCACAGCACTGGCCGCAGCAGGGGCCATCGACTCGGACGGGCTCGAGTCTCCGGTCATCGACGCCGAAGCGGACAAGGACAACACCGCTGCCGGGGCACGGTCGGCTGCGGCGGCACGGGCTGCACGTCCGAGCGCCGAGGTCAAGGAACAGGCGTGGACCACGGTGGTCGACGACGACTCGGTACCGAACATCACAGCGCGCTCGATCATCGGTGGATTCGCCGGACCCGGCCAGGGCGAGCTGCTCGAACCGTACGTCGCCCGCTACTTCGAAGCCATCGAGGGCGTCTGGGCGCGTCGTTCCAGCGAGGTCGCGCAGACCGTCGTGATCGGGCTGTACCCCTCCTGGTCGATCAGTGAAGAGTCGCTTGCGGCCGCGGACGGGTTCCTGGACGGCGAACTGCCGCCTGCACTCCGTCGCCTGGTGATCGAGGGACGGGCCGGCATCGTGCGAGCTCTCGCTGCGCGGGAGTTCGACGCGAGCTGATCGGCACCGCCCTACGACAAGGGCCGGTTGCTCACCGAGAAGGTGGGCAACCGGCCCTCGTCGTGATACCGGGTCCGGTGGGGGCTAGGGACTGAGGATGGATGCTGCCATCACCCGCACGGCGGCCACCAGGCCGTCGATGAGGTTTCCGTCTCGGAACGGTCCGAGTGCAGCGGTGACACCCAGCTGTGCGACCCGGTCGGTGGCCCGGTTGGACACTCGCTTGCCACTGCGGATCTCGAGAGCGTGCCGATTGGGATCGACCGCGATCAGGACCGAGCGCACGGCATCGGGCGTTCCGGGGAACACCGAGTCCGCTCCCGCAGCCGGATCGGCTCCGAGGTCACCGATGTAGATGTTGAACCGGATCTTGGTCTGCCGAATCGCCTGGGTCAGAGCGTCGTCGAGAGCAACCAGATCCTGAGTCGCGAACGGAAGATGCTCGGGATTGACGGTTCCGAACTCGTGAGCGGCCGAAACACGGCCGCTCCCGGTCAGGGCAGCCCCGAACGGCAGGTCCTCTTCCCGTATGTCACTGCGGACGAGTTCACCACTTGCCACTTGCAGCACCTCCGATCGAGTCGGCTGTGTCGGCGTCGTGCGATCCGTGGCCCCCGAATGGAGTCACCTCGTCCGTAGCGCTCCACAGCAATGGCTCGCGCGTCCACTCGTCCGTCAGTCGGTAGGGAGGTACGTCCATACCGGGCTGCTTGTCGGTCAAGTAGGACAACGCGCCGATGAGTCCGATCACCGCAACCGGAATCACCCCGAATATCAGCGTGGTCTCCAAAATGCTCACAGGGTGTGACGTTAGTCGACAATTGCGCGTCGGACCACGTCGGGGCCGGTGTTGTGACCGAAATGTGCGAACACGATTCGGTCAGGCAGCGCCTTCACCGAGATACGCCAGCCAACTCGGGTCCAGCTCTTTCGTGGTTGCCAACAGACGCCAGTGCGGACCCTTCGGCGGCACCAACTGGGCGCGCAACGTCCAGCCGATCTCGCTGAGCAGTTTGTCTGCCTTGCGATGATTGCACGAGGCGCAGCACGCGACGCAGTTCTCCCACGAGTGGCCACCGCCCCGGCTACGCGGCACCACGTGGTCGACCGTCTCGGCCTTGCTTCCGCAGTACGCGCACCGGAACCGGTCGCGGTGCATCAGCGCGGCTCGCGTCATCGGCACTCGTGCCCGATACGGAACGCGAACGAACGTCCGCAATCTGATCACCGACGGCACCTGCACCGAAAAGTCCGCGGACCGGATGAACGGACCCACCGGGTCGTCGTGCACCACGTCGGCCTTCCCACAAACGAGAAGAACCACCGCCCGGCGCATCGGAAGCGCGGTCAGTGGCTCGAATGTGGCGTTGAGGAGCAGCACACGGCGCTTGACCCACGCCGGCACGGCGTCGTCGACCGTGGCAGCGTTGGCCGTCGGCACCACACGCAGCGGAGAAGCCCCCGAGGCCGTCTCACGCTGGTCATGCGTGGTGCGGCCCACAGTGGGCGGGAGTTGTCGATGACGGTGTTGCGAGTTCTTCATGCGTTGCTCCAGAAACAGTCGGCGCCCGCGCATGGCTTGCGTGGAACACGAGTCACAGTGGAACACGAATGCACCGCCCGCGCACAGCCTTTTTCGTCGCATTTTCTGTTGCCGATCGGTGAACATTTCGCTTCCTCGTTCTCACCGACAGAGGAACGGCGGCCCCATGCGCTGCGTGACTGGCGAGATCTTCACGTCTCCGTAGACTCTTCGGGTGTCTGTCTCAACCTTTCTGTCCGCATCGTCCCTTCCGCAACCGTCGCTGCTACGAGAGCTCGACACCCGAGCCTTCGAGCTCACGGACACCGGGCGCGACTGGCTGGTCGATCGGCCGCTGCAGATTCTCGGCTATCTGGCCCTAGCCATCGTGTTACGCCTCGTTCTGCACAGAATGATCGCCCGCTTCACCCGCAACGAGGTCGGCAAGTCTCCGATGCTGCTACGACCGCTCCGCGACCGATCGTCGAGCACCGTCCAAGGCGCGATTCTCAACGAACGTCGGAAACAACGGGCCAACACGATCGGCTCGGTGCTCAAATCGGCAGTGTCGGTCATGATCCTGACCTGGTTCCTGCTCTCGGTTCTCGATGTCATCGGCATCAACGTCGCACCGTTCATCGCGTCCGCGGGGATCGTCGGCGTGGCCCTCGGCTTCGGTGCCCAGAACCTGGTACGAGACTTCCTGTCCGGCATCTTCATGCTGCTGGAGGATCAGTACGGAGTGGGCGATGTCGTCGACCTCGGCGAGGCCACCGGGACCGTCGAGAGCGTGGGTCTACGTGTGACGACGATCAGAGATATCAACGGCACGGTGTGGTACTGCCGTAACGGCGAAGTACTGCGTGTGGGGAACATGAGCCAGGGCTTCGCGGTGGCGGTTCTGGATCTGCCCGTCTCGCACACCGCGAACATCGAAGAAGCCTGCGAGGTGGCCGAACGCACAACTCTGGCGTCGGTGAAGTCCGGCGACTTCGAGAACGACATTCTCGAACCACCCGAAATGCTCGGAGTCAACGGTGTCAGCGCCGACACCGTCACCATCCGCATCACGATCAAGACGCGGCCAGGACGCCAATGGGCCGTCCAGCGCCGCATTCACAAGGACATCCTCGAGGCCTTCGTCGACGCCGGCATCAAGGCACCCTATGCACTGGGACGCCCGGGTGGGGTCGCAGCCGAGCCCGGCGCCTGAGGGACAATGGTCGGTAGCGACGCCGACCGGAGCCCGCCGACGACCCCAGAAGAGAGAGTGTGATGACCGAACCGCAGCAGACGTTCTACGACGCGGTAGGCGGTGCCGAGACGTTCCGGTCACTCACGGCGAAGTTCTACGAGGAAGTCGCCAAGGACGAGATAGTGCGGCCGCTGTATCCCGAAGAGGACCTCGCACCAGCCGAACGGCGGATGCGGATGTTTCTCGAGCAGTACTGGGGCGGTCCGAGGACCTACTCCGATGAACGCGGACATCCGCGACTGCGCATGCGCCACAACCCGTTTCGGATCGGTCCGATGGAACGAGACGCGTGGCTTCGATGCATGCACATCGCGATCGCATCGATCGACCCGCAGGTCATGGACTCCGCGCATCGAGCTCAGTTGACCGACTACATGGAGATGGCCGCGAATTCGATGGTGAATTCGGCGATCTGACTACCGCGAACGGCAGTGGCTACAGAGATCCGACGCGTTGCGGGCTCTGTCCACCGACGGCGGCTCTGAGCTTGCCCACGCGAACTCGCACGGAGCCGGCGACCTTCAGCGCAAAGCTGACGGGTCCGGGCAGATGCTGGCGCAGGATGGCGTGCTTGCGCACGTAGTCCTGCACGTGCCACTCCGACCATGTGCCCGCACGGAACAACGCGGCATCGCCTGCGACAAGGGTGCGCGGCGCATGGTCGTCACTCGAGACGGTCACCGAACCGTCCATGATGTGCACGATCTCGTCGACGGCGAAGAACCAGCGGAAACGCCCGGCGGTGCAGTCCCACACGTTGGTGGTGGTGGTGCCGTCGATGCTCCTTGACCACTCGGCCATCCGAGCGTGTGGGGTGCCTTCGAGGATCCAGGACGGCTCGATGGGGCTGTCGTCGAGTGCGATATCGCCGAGCCGTACGGCTTCGATGGCCGATGTGGTCATGGTGTCCGTCGCGTCCTCACAGTCGGGCGCGGCATCCGCCGCTGCTGGCTTCCGAAGCCGAACATACAACACTTTCCCAATGAACCGGCACGTGTCGGTCATGTGAATGAGCACAAAGCTTTACTCACCCTTGACCGACAAGTCCGGCTTTCGGCAGACCCCAGCGCCCCTGAATCGTTCCGCGGCCGATCGTTTGGCACTATTGCCCCTTGTGACCGATCCGATCGAACGCTCCGAACTGCTGTGGTGGCAGGACGCCGTCTTCTACCAGATCTACCCCAGGTCGTTCGCGGACTCCAACGGTGACGGCATCGGTGACCTCGACGGCATTCGAGACAAGCTCGGCTACCTCGAACTGTTGGGTATCGATGCGATCTGGATCGGGCCCATCACGCGCTCGCCCATGGCCGATCACGGGTACGACGTCTCCGATCCCCGCGACATCGACCCACTGTTCGGGAGCCTGGAGATCTTCGACGCACTGGTCGACGAAGCTCATGCGCGCGACATCAAGGTCACGATGGATCTGGTCCCCAATCACACCAGCATCGAGCACCCGTGGTTCAGGTCTGCCCTGACAGCGCCGCGCGGTGGTGCCGAGCGTGCCCGCTACATCTTTCGAGACGGGCGTGGGCACGACGGTTCGCAGCCGCCGAACAACTGGCCGAGCATCTTCGGCGGTCCGGCCTGGACCCGTGTCACCGAGCCCGACGGCTCACCGGGCCAGTGGTATCTGCACATCTTTGCGCCCGAGCAGCCGGATCTGAACTGGAACAATCCCGAGGTGTTCGACGACTTCGCCCGCACACTGCGATTCTGGCTCTCCCGCGGTATCGACGGCTTCCGACTCGACGTGGCGCACGGAATGGCCAAGCCGGCAGAGCTGGACGACATGAGCCTCGAACTGAACGCGTTGATGAAGAACGACGACGACGATCCTCGGTTCAACAACCCGCGGGTGCACAACCTCCATCGACGCATCAGAGCGGTGATGGACGAGTTCCCCGGAACGGTGACCGTCGGCGAGATCTGGGTGCAGGACAATGTTCGGTTCTCCGAGTACATCAGGCCCGACGAGCTGCACCTGGGCTTCAACTTCCGGCTGGCCAGTGTTGATTTCGATGCCGAGACCATCCGCGATGCCATCGCCAATTCACTCGCCGCGGTCGAACTCGTCGACGGGACGCCGACGTGGACGCTGTCGAACCACGACGTCGAACGTGAGGTCACCCGCTACGGCGGTGGGGACCTCGGGCGGGCGCGCTCCCGCGCGATGATCCTCGTCGAATTGGCGCTTCCTGGAACGATATTCGTGTACAACGGTGCCGAACTCGGGCTGCCCAACGTGCAGCTGCCCGAGAGCGCGTTGCAGGATCCGGTGTGGGAACGATCCGGGCACGCCGAGCGAGGCCGCGACGGCTGCCGCGTGCCGATGCCGTGGGAGGGCCACACCCCACCGTTCGGATTCTCGACCACCGATCGAACCTGGCTGCCGATGCCGCCGGAATGGGACGGCTGCACTGCCGAGGCGCAGCTGGAGGACGTCGATTCGATGCTGAGCCTGTACCGCACCGCCTTCGAGTTGCGGGCCCTGCGACCGGAATTCACCGGATCCGGGATCGATTGGTACGGAGCGCCTCCCGGCTGCCTGGCGTTTCGTCGACGCGGCGGCCTGATCTGCGCGTTGAACGCGTCGGACGAGGCGATCCCGCTACCTCCCGGCGAGCTACTGCTGGCCAGTGCTCCCCTGGTGGACGGCAGGCTTCCGGCACACGCGGCCGCCTGGCTGGTCTAACGCTCCACTGTCAGCGACAACTGCTGCCCCGCACGGCGAGCGAACACGGAGCCGTAGCGGGCGTCGAGGCGTAACCACACCTTCGAGGCCCGCACCCGCACCACCTCGTCGGCTGCGATCCGATCGGGGTCGACATCGATCGTCAACGGGTCGTTCCCGCTGTGTGGCACGAAACCCATTGCGGTCAGGGCGAACACTGTCCGCATGGAAATCGAGACGTCGTCGGCCTCACCCGTGACGTGCAGAACTTCCTGTTCGAGCAGCGAACTCGGCGGACCGTGACTGCTGCCGTGTTCCTTCGCCAGTGCCGCGCCGCGTTGCGCGAGACCCACGAGCACCCTGGCGGGCACATCGTCGATGTGGCCGAATCCTCCGTCGGGCGGTAGCGCGCCGCGCCAAGCGGAGTCCATCGAGAATCCCGGGTCGATCACACCGTCGGTTGCCTGCTCCACAGCTGCAGCCAGTACGTCGGCACCGGCGCTCGTGTCGTCCGGAACCACGGTGCCGGTGATGACTCGCGCAGCCAGAGCATCGAAACCGGTGATGGCCCAACAGGAGACACCGCCACCCGCTCGGGTCCGCATGCGGATCACCGCGGCCTCGTCCAAACGCAGCGCTCTGGCACAGAACGTCGCCAGGTTCTCTCGCTCGACCGCGTCGGGGACGGTCAATACGCGCTCATACACGCTGCCAGCTCACGAGAAATTCGCGCTCCTCAGGGGTGAGGCGGCGCAACCGCTGCGCATCGATATCGAACGCTGCAATCTGCGTCGACGCCACCACGGCCGCAGGCGTGTCCAGCGACGCACCTCGGGCCCGGACCTCGTATCCGACAACGAAGTCCACCGCCCGTACCGAGTCGATCCACATGAAGACGTCGAGGGGGCCGTCCTCGTGCCGCAGTTGGCCTCGATACTTGACGTGCAGATCCGCGATCACCGCTCCGTGGCGCAGGTTCGCCGTCGGCCTGCCGTCCACCAGCAGCCACGGGATGCGGGCCTCTTCGAGCAGGGTGACCATCCGGGCATGGTTGATGTGTTGATACACGTCCATGTCCGACCACCGCACATCCACGGTGGCGTGGAAGCCCACTCGCTCGGTTTCGGGTCGTTTGTCGGACAGATGGGCGTCGGGCACACTCACGCGGTCGTTCCCTCTTCTCTATCGAACGTCGTCGGTTTCGGCTCTTGCGATGTGGTGCCTGCAGTCAGGGCACCATGTTGCGGACCTGCCGAGCAGCGACCGACAGGGTCGCCAGGTCGAGGGTTCCCGACTCGGCGATCTCGGTCAACGCCGCCCGGGACCTCGCCAGCCGAGACGAGTTGGTCGACTCCCATTCCGCGATCTTCTCCGCCACCGACTCGTCCGGCTCACCGCCGGCCAGTACGGCCTGCGTGATTCCCCGCAACGACGAATACAGATCGTCACGAAGAGCCAAGCGCGCCAACGAATGCCAGCGGTCTCCGCGGGCCAGCTTGGACACCGCGGTGAGCAACCAGTCGATGCCGATGTGTGCGTCCAGGGCGAAGTAGAGCTCCGCGACCTCGGCCCCGTCCCGGTCGACGATGTCCGCGATATCGATGATGTCGAGCAGGCAGTACACATCGAGCAATCCGTAGATCCGACGAGCCAGCTCGGCCGGCGCGCCGCGTTCGATCGCCGCGGCCGACCGCGAGTCCAGGTCGCTGGCCTGATGCCCGGAGATCCACGTCGACACCGACGGCTGCAATGCACGCACCTGCCCGGCGTACCGACTGATCTCCGCGCCGACGGCCAGCGGCTGGGGACGGTTGGCGAGCAGCCAACGCGAGACGCGGTCGAGCATGCGGCGCGATTCGAGCAACAGTTCGGCCGAGACCGCAGTCGGCACGTCCGCGGCCCTGATCGAGTTCCACACCTCGTCGAGTCCGAAGATCTCGGTAGCGGCGGCGAACGCGCGGATGGCATCGGTGCCTGCTGCACCCGAATCCTCGGTCAATCGGTACGGGAACGTGATTCCGCCGCAGTCGATCGCCTCGTTGGCCAGGGTGGTGGCGACCAGTTGCCGCCGTAGTGGATGCGCGGTGATCGCATCGGCAAACGGCTCTCGCAGCGGCTCGGGGAAGTACTTGGGCAAACGTGGGGCGAAGACGTCACTGTCGGGCAGCTCACTGCCCAGCAGCTCGGCTTCCAACGCGAGCTTGACGTGCGCCATCATCGTGGCGAGTTCCGGCGAGGTCAGTCCTCGACCGTCCTGCTTCCGCCGTCGTAGATCCGCCTCGGTCGGCAGTGCTTCGAGCTCGCGGTCGAGGCCTCGGCGCACTTCCAGATCCTCGATCACCCGACTGTGCACGGTGACGAGGTTCGGAGCGTCGAACCTGGAGGTGCCCAGCAGCTCGTTCTGCATGATGTTGTCCCACAACACCAGTCGGCCCACCTCGTCGGTCATGGACGCGAGCAGCTCGTCCCGATCCTCGCGCGCCAGGTTGCCGTTGGTGATGGCCGTTTCCAACAGGATCTTGATGTTGACTTCGTGGTCGGAGCAATCGACACCCGCGGAGTTGTCGATGGCGTCGGTGTTGATCTTGCCCCCGGCCGCGGCGTATTCGATGCGGCCCAGTGCAGTGGCACCGAGGTTGCCGCCCTCCCCCACCACCGCAGCACGAACGTCGATCCCGTCGACCCGAACCGCGTCGTTCGCCTTGTCACCGACCTCGGCATTGGTCTCGGTGGACGCCTTGATGTAGGTACCGATTCCGCCGTTCCACAGCAGATCGGCCGGTGCCCTGAGGATCGCGTTCACCAGCTCCGGCGGGGACAGGGACTGGACCGAGTCGTCGAGACCGAGCGCGGCTCGTGCATTGGCACTGATCGGGACCGACTTGCGGGTTCGCTCCCACACTCCGCCGCCCGCACTGATGAGCGAGGTGTCGTAGTCCGCCCACGACGACCGCGGCAGTGCGAACAACCGTTCCCGCTCGGCGAACGAGGACTCACGCTCGGGGTCGGGATCGAGAAAGATGTGCCGGTGATCGAATGCGGCGAGCAGGCGAATGTGCCGGCTGAGCAACATGCCGTTGCCGAACACGTCACCGCTCATGTCGCCGACGCCGACGACGGTGAAATCCTGGCTCTGCGTGTCGATTCCGAGCTCACGGAAGTGGCGCTTGACGCTCTCCCACGCACCCTTGGCGGTGATGCCCATGGCTTTGTGGTCGTAGCCGGCCGACCCACCCGAGGCGAAGGCGTCGCCCAGCCAGAAGCCGTACTGCGCAGCCACGTCGTTGGCCATGTCGGAGAACGTCGCGGTGCCCTTGTCCGCAGCCACGACGAGATAGGTGTCGTCTCCGTCGCGGCGGACGACGCCGGCGGGCACCGTCACCGTTCCGGTGGCACGGTCGAGGTTGTCGGTGATGTCGAGCAGCCCGGCGATGAACAGTCGGTAGCAGGCCTTGCCTTCCTCGGCATGGGCCTGCCGATCTCGGTCGGCGTCACCGGTCACGACAGGTGGCCGCTTGACGACGAATCCACCCTTGGCTCCGACCGGCACGATGACGGCATTCTTGACCATCTGGGCTTTGGCGAGTCCGAAAATCTCGGTGCGGAAGTCCTCACGACGATCGGACCAGCGCAGTCCGCCGCGGGCCACGTCCCCGAACCGAAGGTGCACACCTTCGACGCGGGGCGAGTACACGAAGATCTCGAATTTCGGCTTCGGCTTGGGCAATTCGGCGATCGACTGCGGATCGAATTTGAGCGAGAGGTACTCACGATGTTCGCCGTCGACACCCACCACGAAGTAGTTGGTTCGCAGGGTTGCACGGATCAGCTCGAACATGCTGCGCAGGATTCGGTCGGCGTCGAGGCTGACGACTTCGTCGATCAAGTCCCCCAACTGGGTGCCGATCGACTGCGCGTTCTCCTCCGAGCTGGCAGCGGGATCGAACTGCGCCTCGAAGAGGCCGACGAGCAGTCGCGCGGTGCGCGGATGCGTCAGCAGAACACCTTCGATGTTGAACTGACTGTAGGGAAAACCGGCCTGGCGCAGATACTTCGCGTAGGCGCGCAACACCACTGCCTGCCGCCAGTGCAGGCCGGAGCGCATGACCAGCTCGTTGAACCGGTCCGCCTCGGCCTCGCCGCTCCAGACGGCCGCGAACGCGTCGGTGAACCGGTGCTGCACGCGGCTCTCGCGATCGGCGGTGCCTGCCTCGGACAGCTCCGCGTCGATGTCACCGTCGATTGCCGAGCGCAGCATCTCACGGGAGGCAGAGAGCCCGAAATCGTATATCCAGCAAGACATTCCGTCCGGCCGCACCACCGGGTACGGCCGTTCGTCGTCGACCTCGACGCCGAGGCTCTGCAGGATCGGCAGCACCTGCGACAGCGAGACACCCGCGCCGCCGATGTACAGCGAGAACCGCCAGCTGCCCACGGCGGACTGCTCGTTGCGGTAGAGCTGCATGTCGATCGACTCGTCGCCGAGCCCTTCGAGGCGAGCGATGTCGGTGACGGCCCGAGCCGGACTGAAGTCCTGCTTGTAGGCCTCGGGGAACGCCTCGGTGTAGCGCTGAATACGCAGCGGGTCGACGGTGCGGTCGAGCGAGACGGCGTCGCCGAGGGAGTCCTCCCAGGTTCGCGTGGTCTCGGTCAGAGCCGCCTCGATCCGAGTGATGTCCTCTGCCGTCAGTTCCGTCGAGGCTGTTCCCGGCGTGCGTCGGACGGTCACGTGCAGCAACGCCAGATCCGATTCCGTGACCCGCGCCGTGTAATCGAGTGAGGTACCGCCGAGTTCGCGGAGCAGCCGATCCTGAATGGCGAGGCGAACGCGGGTGGTGTAGCGATCTCGCGGCAGGTACACCAGTGCGGAGACGAACGAGCCGCTCGCATCGGGACGGACGAACAGCTTGACCTTGCGCCGACGGCCCAGTGCCAGAACAGCACTCGCGGTCTCGAACAGCCAGGCCGCCGAGGTGGCGAACAGTTCCGAGCGCGGCATCGACTGCAGCACTTCGAGCATGGCCTGACCCGAGAAGGATCCGAGATCGTGGCCGGCCCGGGCGATCACCGATCGCACTCGACGCTCGATCACCGGAATGTCGAGCACGTTCTCGTGCAGCGCCGTCACGGTGAACACCCCGACGAAGCGGTGTTCGGCGGAATTCTCGGCGTCGAGCACACTCACGAAGTACGGGTAGACGGCGCGGTGCACCGTGGCCGGACTCGCTCCCTGTGTCAGGGCGACCAGATCTCGCCGACCGATCGGTTCCGAGCCGTGCACGTCGTGCGCCGCGTCCCGCAAGACACCGAGGCTGCTCGACTCCTCGCCGGTGGCCGTCCGTGCGGCGTCGACGCCGTCGATCCGGTACCGGCGGTACCCCAGCAGCGTGTAGTGACCATCGCCGAGCCAGCGCAGCAGGGCGGCCGCATCGCGATGCTCGACGGCGATGTCGGATTCCGCATCACCCGCCCGCTGAGCCGCACCGTCGAGGAGATCGGCCACTTCTGCCTGAACTCGGCGCATGCGATCGGTGTCGCCGACCACCTGCCGCACGTCGGCCAGTACCCGGCTCGTCTCCGTCTGCAGGCGTGCGACGGCGTCCTCGGATGTGGAGGAATGAAGCTGAACGTGAATCCAGGACTCGCGTGCTCCATCGGCGATCAGGCCGGTCAGTTCGCCGTCGGCGTCGCGAGCAACCGACAGGATGGGATGCACCACGTCGGTGTATTCGATGCCGAGTCGGGAGAGCAGCGAGATGATCGACTCGACGAGGAGCGGCATGTCGTCGGTGACGATCTGCAGGTAGCTGCCGGCCGCCCGATCGGCCGTCGAACCGGATTCGCTCGGTCGGTGAACCTCTACGTTCGCAGTCCCCGGCCGGCGCTGCGCGGCCAACAGCACGTGCCGGCGAAAGGATGTGGTGCCGGGAGAGTGTGCGGACGCCCCGACGGCGGCGGTGTCCACGTGCTCGAAGTACTCGGCTTGCAGGGATGTCAGCTCGGCCAGGAGTCGGTCGTCGAGCCCGTCGGCCCAATCGTTGTCGGGCAGGTCCAGCGAGCGTGACATGGTGTTCGAGTACTCCCTCGTGAGGATTTTCCCGACGGCCGTCGATCGCCGGTCGTCGATGACTACTCGACCTTAGTGTCGAACGCCCTGTTACCGCAGTGACCTCGCGGACCCAGCGCGTCAGATTCGGTCGAATGCGTCATTCGACGTGGAGGTACTCGCCGAGGAGGCCGCGCTCGTGCTCGTCCAGTGGACGAGACGTCGAGGTAGCGAGATCGAACGCGACCATCAGTGCCTCGGCCTCGGCGCAGACCGTCCCGTCCCGGTCCGTCACCACGTGCCGGACGCCGTACGAGGTGGTCCCGACACGGGTGATCCACAGCTCGATCGACAGTGGACCCGAGTCGTCGAGGATCGGATGCAGGAAATCCGTGGTCAACTTGCGCACCACTGTTGCACCACGCACACCGGCTCCGCCGGAGCCAGATGGTCGTTCCGCAGGCTCCACTCCCGGCCCCCCGAAGACCGCGTTCAGGAACTGAACGCGGCCTTCCTGGAGGTACTCGACGAAGCGAGTGTTGTTGACGTGGCCGAGACGGTCGGAATCTCCCCACCGCACCTGGAGTGTGCAGGTGAAGGTTTTCGTCGACACGTCAGTCCCTGGTCAGCTTTCGGTGCGTGACGCGATGCGGACGGGCCGCGTCGGGTCCGAGGCGTTCGACCTTGTTGGCCTCGTAGCCCTCGAAGTTGCCCTCGTACCAGTACCACGCGGCCTCGTTGTCGCCGAAGCCACCTTCCCACGCGAGAATGTGCGTGCAGGTGCGGTCCAGGAACCAGCGATCGTGCGAGATGACCACGGCGCAACCGGGGAATTCCTCCAGCGCGTTCTCCAGCGATCCGAGCGTTTCGACGTCGAGGTCGTTGGTCGGTTCGTCGAGCAGGATCAGGTTGCCGCCCTGCTTGAGTGTCATCGCCAGGTTCAGGCGGTTCCGCTCACCACCGGAGAGGACCCCGGCAGGCTTCTGCTGATCGTGGCCCTTGAACCCGAACGAGCTGATGTACGCGCGGGACGGGAACTCGGAGCTGCCGACGGTGATGAAGTCGAGCCCGTCGGAGACCGTTTCCCACACCGTCTTCTTCGAGTCGATGCCCGAGCGGTTCTGGTCGACGTAGCTGAGCTTGACCGTCTGACCGATCTTGACCTCGCCGCCGTCCGGCTCCTCGAGGCCGACGATGGTCTTGAACAGCGTCGTCTTACCGACGCCGTTGGGACCGATGACGCCGACGATGCCGTTGCGGGGCAACGTGAACGAGAGATCCTTGATCAGCACGCGGCCGTCGAAGCCCTTGTCCAGGCTCTTGACCTCCACCACGACGTCGCCGAGCCGCGGTGGGTTCGGGATCTGGATCTCGTCGAAATCGAGCTTCCTGGTCTTCTCCGCCTCGGCCACCATCTCGTCGTAGCGAGCCAGACGAGACTTGCTCTTGGCCTGACGCGCCTTGGCACCGGAACGAACCCAGGCGAGCTCGTCCTTGAGGCGCTTCTGCAGCTTCTGGTCCTTCTTGCCCGAGACCTCGAGACGCTCGGCCTTCTTCTCCAAGTACGTGGAGTAGTTGCCCTCGTACGGGTACAGGTGTCCGCGGTCGACCTCGGCGATCCACTGTGCGACATGGTCGAGGAAGTACCGGTCGTGAGTGACGGCGAGAATCGCGCCCGCGTATGCGGCCAGGTGCTGCTCGAGCCAGAGCACACTCTCGGCGTCGAGGTGGTTGGTCGGCTCGTCGAGGAGCAGCAGGTCCGGCTTGCTCAGCAGCAGTTTGCACAGCGCCACACGACGCTTCTCACCACCGGAGAGGTTGGTGACGGGCGACTCGGGCGGCGGGCAGCGCAATGCGTCCATCGCCTGTTCGAGTTGGGAGTCGATCTCCCAGGCATCGGCGTGGTCGAGCTTTTCCTGCAGCTCGCCCATTTCTTCCATCAGCTCGTCGGAGTAGTCGGTGGCCATCAACTCGGCGATCTCGTTGTACCGCTTGAGCTGGACCATCGTCTCGCCGAGGCCGTCCTCGACGTTCTCACGAACGGTCTTGGTGTCGTCGAGGACCGGTTCCTGCATGAGGATGCCGACCGAGGCACCGGGAGCGAGGAACGCCTCACCGTTTCCGGGCTGATCGATTCCCGCCATGATCTTGAGGATGCTGGACTTACCGGCGCCGTTGGGGCCGACGACGCCGATCTTCGCTCCCGGATAGAAGCTCATCGTCACGTCGTCGAGGATGACTTTGTCGCCGTGCGCCTTGCGCACCTTCTTCATGGTGTAAATGAATTCAGCCATGATGCCCAGCTTATCGGTGCGAGCGGGTCGCCGGCACCACCGCCCGCGCGCGCAGCCGCCGTCCACACCCGATCGCAGGTTCCGATGCAGCGCGGACGGCGGCTACCGGCAGCGCGTCAGGCCGGGACGCTCTCGCGCACGTCGTCGTCGATGCGCTCGTGGTCCTGATCCCCGTCGACAGGTTCGGTCGCTCCCGGGTCGCCGTCCGTCACGGCGTCGACGGCCACCGTTTTCGTCCGATGGATCGAGACGTTGCACCGCGCGAGATCCGGTCCGACGGCGCTGGCCCGCATCTCGAGATCGGCGCGTTCGATTCCGTCACGGTTGGTGTACTCGTTGGTCCGCAGCTGTCCGTAGGCGATGATCGGGTCGCCCTTCATCAGCGACGCTCCGACACCGCGCACCAGGCGACGCCAGCACGTGACCGTGAGGTAGAGAGTTCCGCCGTCGGTCCACTCGCCGGTATTGCGATCCTGCCGTCGGGCGTTGCTGGCCATCCGGAAGCTGAGGACCTCGTCGCCGGTGGGTGTGGAGCGCTTGACGGGATTGGTGATGACCGTTCCGACAACTGCGCACTGTGCTTCGTACATGGTGACTTCCCCTCGTTCGGTGTCGCGTGATTGCGATCGAGATCGACACTGCTACGGAGAGGACGTCCGTGGTGAACGAGTTCGCAAAATGTGGACAAGCGTCCGGCCTGTGGATGAACGGCCCGAACATGGGCCCGTGCGACCCGAGAATGTCGGGAAGGTGTGCTAGTCGGGATTCTCGGCGTACATGTGGCCGTCGAGCACGGGTATCACGCGACCCGAGGTGAGCGAAGCGACCAGCGCTGCAGTCGAATCGGCGTCGGTCACCGCGACCGTCAGTACCGCGCACGCCCCGTACGAGGTGCCCACCACGAGAACTCCGTGCCCGCGCAATTCCGATTCCACCCGACCGACCTCCGCGTGGTCGAGTTCGAGCGTCATGATCTCGCGTCGCTCACGGGTCAGGAACGTCGCTCCGGACACTGCCTCGGTCACCGCGCCGCTGTAGGCACGGGCCAGTCCCCCGGTGCCCAGCTTGGTTCCACCGAAGTACCTGCTGACGACCGCAACGACGTTGGTCAGGTGATGCCCGCGCAGCACGTCGAGCATCGGTGTGCCTGCCGTGCCACTCGGTTCACCGTCGTCGTTGGAGCGTTCGATGCGCTGCTCTTTCGGGTCGGCCGCCGCAGAATCCACTATGAACGCCGAACAGTGATGTCCGGCAGCAGGATCGGCCTTGCGGGCTGCGGCGATCACAGCCCGCGCCTCCGCCTCGGTGGCCGCGCGATCGACGACGGCGACGAACCTGGACTTCTTGACGTCGGTCTCGCACTCGACGCGGCCGGCGATGGTGCGCAGTGGGGTCACCCGGTCACTCTCATACGGCCACACTGTCCACGATATCGTCTGCGGCCCGGACCAATTGGGCGTACATGCCGTCGCTCTCCAGCAGAGACTCGTGGCTCCCGACCTCGCGAACGACGCCGTGGTCGAGTACTGCGATGCGGTCCGCGGAGCGCACCGTGGACAGTCGATGCGCGATCAGGATCGTCGTCCGCCCTGCCATCAGTCCGTCGAGCGCGGTCTGCACTGCGCGTTCGGTGCGATTGTCGAGGGCGCTGGTCGCTTCGTCGAGCACCAGAATCGGCGGGTTGCGCAGCACGGTTCGGGCGATGGCGATGCGCTGCTTCTCACCGCCCGAGAAGCGGTACCCGCGTTCGCCGACCATGGTGTCGTAGCCGTCGTCGAGTCCGTCGATGAAGTCGTGGATCTGTGCCGTGCGGGCTGCCGCGACAATCTCCTCGTCGGTGGCGTCGGGTTTGGCGAATCGCAGGTTCTCTCGAATGGTGGCGTGGAACAGGTACGTCTCCTGGGAGACGACGCCGACCAGGTCGGCGACGGTATCCGACGCCATCTCTCGCAGGTCGATTCCGTCGATGGTGACCGATCCGGCCGTCGGATCATGCAGCCGCGCAACGAGATAGCCCAGCGTCGTCTTACCTGAGCCGGTTGCGCCGACGAGAGCCAGCGTGCTCCCCGCCGGGACTTCGAGGTCGATGCCGCACAGCGTCGGGACCGTTGCTGCGGTGTAGGTGAAATCCACGGCACGGAAGGCGACGTCTCCACGGACGGACTCGCGGGGCAGCGCCACCGGGTGAGTGGGCTCGGCCACGTCGATCGGCAGATCGAGGTACTCGAACACTCGGCCGAACAGGGCGAGCGAGGCCTGCACCTCGACGCCGGTGTTGAGCAATTGCATCGTGGGCCGGAACAATTGGGTCTGCAGAGCGGTGAACGCGACGAGAGTTCCGATCGTCAGCGCGCTCCCCTGCCCGATGGTGATACCGGCGAACCAGTACACCAGGGCAGGCATGACGGCGAAGCTGATCTGGATCGTGGCCATGCGCCACTTTCCGGCCATCATCGCCGCGAGTTCGACGCCGGCGACCTCGTGGGATCGGTCGGCGAACTTGTCGGTCAGTGCCTGGGCGGAACCGGTGGTCTTGCCCAGCAGAATGCCACTGACCGAGAGCGATTCCTCGATCTGCACCGACAGGTCGCTGAGCAACTTCTGTCGCTTGATGGAGATCTTGCGGCGCTCGTCGCCGATGCGGCGGGCGACACGTACGAAGACCGGCAGGATGATCAACGAGAACGTGGCGAGCTTCCAGTCGAGCAGGAAGAGAGCGACCACCGTTGCGGCGACGGTCGTCGCGTTCTGCGCGATGGACGTCGCGGTGTTGGTGACCACCGATTGCATGCCGCCGATGTCGTTGGCGATGCGTGATTGAACCTCACCGGTGCGGGTGCGTGCGAAGAATCCGAGGGATTGGCGTTGCAGGTGCGAGTAGACCTGGACGCGTAGACCGTGCATGAGTCGTTGACCGACGCCATTGGACATCCAGGTCTGTACGACGCCGAGAGTGTTGGTGGCGACTGCGACTGCGATCATGCCGAGTGCGATGAGGCTGACGAGTGTGACGTCGCGGTCGGGTATCGCATGATCGAGGAGTTCGCGGAGAAGCAAGGGGGACGCGAGCGCGATGATCGCGCTGGCCACAATGATCGCGCTGACAATGGCGATCCTGCGCCGATACGGCGTGAACAGAGCCAGGACTCGGGGCACGGGTGCCGGATCGGCCGCGAGGAGAGAACGTTCGGGTCGGCTTTCCAAGTAGACCTCCGGTGATTGCTGACGTTATATGCAGAGGCTACCTCACTATGAGGTAACGAGCAAGCGTGGCTATGATCCCTTGCATGGAAACCGGACACTCGCCGAACCTGAGCGAGCAGTTCATGGCCGTCGCCCGGCAGATCCGGCGCAGCCACATGACTGCGTTGGAACCGTTCGGCCTCAATCCGTCGCAGAGCCGAGCCCTGCACGTGTTGGCGCGCGAGCCCGAGTCCGTACGACTACGCGATCTCGCCGAGCATCTGCGCATCGTCGCGCGATCTGCCACCGACATCGTCGACTCCCTCGAGGCGGCACACCTGGTGACGCGGCAGCAGGACCCGAGCGATCGGCGCGCCGTCCTGGTGGAGCTGACCGACACCGGCCGTGCACTGTTGGACAGAATCGACGACGCGCGCCGTCAGGTGTCCTCGGAGATGTTCGACGGCCTCGAGCCGGCGGAACGCGTCGAGCTCAACCGACTGCTGAGCAAGATCGTCGAGACCGACTGAACCGAAAGCCGATTACTGCTCGCCGGTCCGATCGCGTCGAGCCAGCTCGGCGAACATCGCATTGTGCGCGGCCAAGTCGGCGTCGTGATCACGCTCGGCGGCGCGGTCACCACGCCTGGCATCCCGATCGTCGCTGCGAGACCACTGGATCAGCAGCGCCAGCATGACGAGCACCAACGGAATCTCGCCGGTGGCCCAGGCGATACCGCCGCCGAGTTTCTGGTCTCCGAGCAGATCGGAGTTCCAGTCCAGCCCGAGCGTCCGGTAGAACCAGGCACCCATGACGGTGTTCATGCTCATCAGGGCCACGCCGAAGAAGGCATGGAACGGCAGCGAACCGAATACGACGGCGAGCTTGGTGACGGGAGCGATCTTGCGCGGGGACGGATCGACGCCGATGACGGTCCAGTAGAACAGGTAGCCGCTGAGCACGAAGTGCAGGTTCATCAGCAGGTGCGCGCCGTGACTGTCCAGAACCGCTCCGAAGATCCCGCCGAGGTACAGCACATAGAATCCGCCGACGAAGATCAGCGAGGCCACGAGGGGATGTGTCAGGAACTGCGAGATTCGGCTGTGCAGTCCGATCAACAGCCATTCGCGCATTCCGGGCACGCCGTCCTTACCCGCGGCGGGCAGTACCCGCAGTGCCAGCGTCAGCGCCCCACCGAGAGCGAGAAGGACGGGTGCCAGCATCGACAGCATCATGTGCCCGGTCATGTGCACGCTGAACACGGCGGTGGAGTAACGCCCGATTCCCGAGGATGTGCTGATCAGCAGGGTGAGGCAGCCGAGGACCCAGGCGACGGTGCGGCCCACCGGCCACGCGTCGCCACGGAGCCGCAGGCGGCGGACGCCGATCAGATACACCACGGCCAAGACGATCGCGGCGGTACCGAAGATCAGATCGAAGCGCCAGTCCAATGCCATCCGCGCAAACGTCGGCGGGCCGCTCAGGTTGTACCCGAGTGCCGCCTCCGTGGTCGTGAGGTTGGGGTCGATCTCGGCCGGCGGAGGTGTGCGGCCGAGCCCGACGGCCAGGCCGATGGTCGCCGCCAGGACCAGTACTTCGGCACCGGCGAACCGGAGCAGCGGCCCGCGGGCCGAAGGATCGGCGATCAGGGCAGGGAGTGCGCGGCGACGCTGCATCCAGCCGAAACCGCCAAGCACGATCAACGCAACGATCTTCGCGACTACGAGCAGGCCGTAGGTGGTGGAGAACAGGTCGGCGAGCGAAACCCGGACCAGGGCGTTGATGACGCCGCTGATGCCCATCACCACGAAACAGATGCCGGCGATGGTGGAGAATCGGCGAGCCGCGACATCCGCGTGCGCGCCGTGCCTACGAACGTGTGCCAGCAGTGCGAACAGTCCGCCCGCCCACAGTGACGCGGCCCCGAGGTGCAGGATCAAGCTGTTGGTGGCGACGTCGTGCGATCCGCCCGCCGAGGAGTGTCCGCTCAGTGCGATCGGCAGCAGCGTCGCCAGGGAGAGGCCGAGCAGTGCGGGCGTCCACGCCCACCGCAACACCGTGCGCGACGCGATGGCGAGCACAACGGCCATGATGGCCGTCCACCGCCATGCGCTGGCGATCTCCACCTGGTCGAGCGCGATCCAGAGATTCGCGGGCTTGATGGCTTCCGCGAACGGCTGCCCCGAGGTGTCGGACAGCGTCAGCGGTACGAGGAGCAGCGCGCAGACGGCCCAGACGATCGAGGCGACCGAGCCGGTTCGCACGGCGC
This sequence comes from Rhodococcus sp. ARC_M12, assembly GCF_022810385.1. Classification (NCBI taxonomy): domain Bacteria; kingdom Bacillati; phylum Actinomycetota; class Actinomycetes; order Mycobacteriales; family Nocardiaceae; genus Rhodococcus; species Rhodococcus sp. ARC_M12. The sequence goes on from NZ_JALGQI010000003.1 coordinate 166,576, forward strand.
GGTAGCCGTCGACGTCGAGCACGCCGTTCTTCTGCGGCGGCACGAGGAACGCAGCGAGCAGAAACGATCCGATGGCGATGACGGCAGCGATCTCGCCGATCGCCCGCAGAGCAGGCAGACCGTAGGTGGTGGCCGGGCCCGGATCCGGAATCCCCAACAACACCAGCGCGTCGGAGGCCGAGAGCATCACGATGAGGGCGGCGACCACGCCGGCGATAACGCCTGCGGTGACGAATACCGTCGTCGTGGCCGAACGCGGATCCCCGTCTGTCGAACCATCGTCCGTCCGGACATCGTCCGCCCGGAGTTCGGCGGTCGAGGGTTGGGTCTTCTCGAGATCCGGTGTTGCCATACCACCAGAGTAAGAGGTTCTCGGCGGTACTCGAAACGCGAGTCCTACACAGCGTCGTACTTGCCCGCACGTTCGGCCTCGGCGGCGTCGTGGTGGATACGACCGTGGCGAGCACGCAGCGGTTCGCCGGTACCGCCCCAGCGGTGGGCGATGATCTCCGCTGCGATCGATACCGCCGTCTCCTGAGGCGTCCGAGCACCGAGGTCGAGCCCGATCGGACTCGCCAGCCGAGTGAGTTCGCTCTCCGTCAGCCCCGCCGCTCGCAATCGAGCTGTGCGGTCGTCGTGGGTGCGGCGTGATCCCATCGCCCCGACGAACGCCAGGTTCGGAATGCGCAACGCCACCTCGAGCAGTGGCACGTCGAATTTCGGGTCGTGCGTCAGTACACACACGACGGTGCGTTCGTCCACCTCCCCCGCCTCGAACTGCTCGGACAGATAGTCGTGCGGCCACGCGACCACGACCTCCTCGGCGGCGGGAAAACGCTGCGGGGTGGCGAAGACGGCACGCGCATCGCAGACGGTGACGCGGTAGCCGAGAAAGGCACCCTGCTGCGCGACCGCGGCAGCGAAATCGATGGCTCCGAACACGAGCATCCGCGGCGGCGGAGCGTGGCTCGAGACGAACACGTCCATCCCCTCGCCCCGACGCTGCCCGTCCGGTCCGTAGGTCAGCACGGCCGAACGACCTGATGCAAGAAGCCCTTTCGCGTCGTCGGCGACGGCATCGTCGGCACGCGCGCTGCCGAGCGAGCCCCGGACACCCGTTTCTCCGACGAGAATTCTTCGGCCGAGCCGTTCCGGATCGGCGTGCGCGACCACCGTCGCCACCGCCACGGGCACGTTGCCGCGAACGTCCGCGACGAGAGCACCCAATTCGGGAAACGTGCGCCGAGAGATCCCCTGCACGAATACGTCCAGGGTTCCGCCGCAGGTGAGCCCGACGGCAAAGGCATCGTCGTCGGATATCCCGTATCGAGTGAGTACCGGCGCACCGGACACCAGCACGTCCTGCGCGAGTTCGTAGACCGCACCCTCCACACAGCCGCCCGAGACCGAGCCGGACACGGCACCGTCCGAACCGACGACCATCGACGCGCCGACGGGACGCGGCGCGGAGTCGAACGTGCGGATCACCGTGGCAACCGCAGCCACGTCGCCGGACTGCCAGACGTGCAGTACGTCGTCCAGGATGTCGTGCATCGAACCTCCTTCGGCCCAGGTCGCAGCGATTCCGAGAACGCGGGCTCTTCTCAGAATGCCAGCTCAACCCATGCCTGCATCGACGGCACCGGCGTAAAGGTACACTCGTCAACCGTGCTCGAGCGGGTCCGCCCGCACGCGCCAGCCTCCGTAGCTCAGGGGATAGAGCAAGGGCCTTCTAATCCCTTGGTCGCAGGTTCGAATCCTGCCGGGGGCACCCTTTGACCAGCACAAACGCAAGACGCTTCGGCCCACTGTGGTTGACTTCGGGTAACGAAGGGTCATACGTGCAACAGCTCACTCTCGGAGTCCTCTCACGTTCACGCAAGCCGAATGAGCGTCGACTTCCGATTCATCCACTTCATCTCGATCGCATCGACGCCGACATCCGAGCCCGCATGTTTCTCGAATCCGGCTACGGAGAGCCGTTCGGCATCTCCGACGAGCATTTGGCCGCGCAGGTGGCAGGAATTCGCACCCGTTCCGAACTCATCGCCCGATGCGATGTGATTCTGCTGCCGAAACCGCAGGCCGAGGATCTCGCCGCACTGCGTCCCGGGCAGACACTGTGGGGTTGGCCGCACTGCGTCCAGGACCGGGCTCTCACCCAGATCGCCGTCGAACGCAAGCTGACACTGATCGCCTTCGAGGCCATGAATCACTGGACGCCCGACGGCTGGTTCAATCTCCATGTGTTCCACAAGAACAACGAACTGGCCGGCTACTGCTCGGTGCTGCACGCCCTGCAATTGATCGGATCCACCGGCGACTACGGTCGCAGATTGCGTGCGGCGGTCATCGGCTTCGGGGCCACGGCCCGCGGCGCGGTCACGGCACTGAACGCGCACGGAATCCACGACGTCGATGTCTTGACGCAACGTGGCGTGACGGCCGTGAGTTCGCCCATTCACTCGGCCAACATCGTGAATTTCGATCTCGACGACGCCGATCCCAGGCAGAGCCGAGCTCTGACGCCCGAGGGACGCGTACCTCTGTCACAGTTCCTCGCTGATCACGACGTGATCGTCAATTGTGTTCTGCAGGACACCAATGCGCCGCTGACATTCCTGACGAATCAGGATCTGCCCACTCTCGCACCGGGCACACTCGTGGTCGACGTCTCCTGCGACGAGGGAATGGGCTTCGAATGGGCCAGGCCCACCTCGTTCACCGATCCCATGTTCACCGTCGGTGACAACATCAAGTACTACGCCGTCGACCACAGCCCGTCCTATCTGTGGAACTCGGCCACCTGGGAGATCAGCGAATCGTTGCTGCCGTATCTGCGAACGGTCCTCGACGGACCGACGGCCTGGAGCAGTGACGCCACCATCGAGCGATCGATCGAGATCAGGAACGGCGTCATCGTGAACCCCAATATCCTTGCGTTCCAACACCGCAGTGCGGAGTACCCGCACACAGCAGCATGACCGAGAACGCAGCATCGAGCATCGCATGGACCGAGGACGGTAGCGACCGAACATCGCGCTGGCAGTCGGAGAACGGCGCTCCCCCGCCCCGTGTGGTGCGGATCGTGAACGATTCGACGACGGCGGATGTGGCGTACAAGATGGCCACGATCGGTGAGGCCCTGCTCTGGCGTGGTGATTACAACAATGCGCGCCAACTGTTGTCGGCGATGACCCGACGGGTACCGGCCGCCAAACACATCCCGGACGCGACGCCGGCCGAGCGGTTCCATCTGCACCGCCAGCACCAAGCGCGACGCGCGCGAGTGCTGGGAATGCTTCTGGTGGAACTCGATTCGGACGTCCGCCTCGGCCTGGGCCGGGCACCGGACGTCAAGGCGGCCGTCACCGAGGCGCTCGGACCGGACGCCGCGCCGTGCGTGCTTTCGCTTCGCGAGCTGCTCGGCATGGTCGGTGCACACGAATGGCGACGCACGGGCGTCATCGTGCCGGCGCTCGACGCCTCGATCCACCCGCACTACGGAGTCTTCTCCCCCGTCCGGGGCGAATATGTTCGACTCGTCGCCGACGCACCACTACCGGTCACGGACCGAGCGTTCGACATCGGCACCGGCTCGGGCGTGCTGGCTGCAGTACTCGCCCGCCGCGGTGTGGCCTCGGTGGTCGCCACCGACAAGGATCCACGGTCGGTCGCGTGCGCACGTGCCAACATCGAGGCCCTCGGGTATGCCGATCGGGTCGAGGTGGTGCAGGCCGACATCTTCCCGCCCGGACGCGCGGGACTGATCGTGTGCAATCCGCCGTGGATCCCCACGAAACCGACGTCGGGCATCGAGCACGCGGTCTACGACCCCGGCTCACGAATGCTCAAGTCCTTCCTCAGCCGACTCCGCGGGCATCTGGCACCGAACGGTGAGGCATGGCTGGTGGTCTCCGACCTCGCCGAGCTGCTCGAATTGGTCACTCGCGCAGATCTTCTCACTGCCATCGACGCTGCGGGCCTGGCCGTCGTCGGCCGCACCGACACCACACCGACGCATTCGCGCGTCACCGACAGCACCGATGTGCTGCACGAGGCACGCTCACGCGAAACCACGTCGTTGTGGCGGCTACGCGCGCGCTGACCGCGGGTAACACACACGACAGCGCCGCCCGAGCGATGCTCGGGCGGCGCTGTGTGGATCCGATGCTGCAGGTCGATCGGGTACTGCTCTACCGTTCGCGGGTCTCGAACTCTCCGTTGATCACGGTTCCCAGCGGTGCGTCACGCTCCGCCTTCTTCGCCGCCTCACGCATCTCGATGCCGTCGGTGATCAGGTCACCGATCTCACGAGTGACATCGCGAACGGCTCCGGCGATGATCACCACTATCCGGCCGACGTGCTCCGCGGCAGATTCGGTGAATTCCTGCACCGTGTCCTTGTTGCGCTCGAACTTTCCTACCAACAGGACCGCCCCCTTCGAAGTCGTCACGCTGCGCTGGTCTTCTTACGCTCGACGATAACACCGGCCGGAGCCGCCGATCCCGTGAGCGAGTTGGGCAGCGCGAGCTTGAAGATCTTGCCCCACACGGTGCCGATCTGGTGGAAGAAGCCGCCCGTGTTGTAGGGCAGGTCGTACTTCTCGCACAGGGCCTTGACCTCGGGCGCGATCTGCGGGTAACGATGCGCAGGCAGATCGGGGAACAGGTGGTGCTCGATCTGGTGCGAGAGGTTGCCCGACATGATGTGGAAAAGCGGGGTGCCCTCGATGTTGGCCGATCCCAGCATCTGACGCACGTACCACTCGCCGCGGGTCTCCTCGGCGGTCTCTTCTTGGCTGAAGGTCTGGACTCCGGTCGGGAAGTGGCCACAGAAGATGATCGAGTAGGTCCACACGTTGCGGATGAGGTTCGCCGCAACGTTGCCGACCACGGTGGAGACGAAGAACGGGCCGGTCAGCGCCGGGAAGATCACGTAGTCCTTGAGCGCCTGCTTGCCCGCCTTGCGCCACATACCCTGCAGCAGCGGCTTGACGTCGTGCCACTTGCGCTTACCTTGAACTATGTTCTCGGTCTCGAGGTCGTGCAGCATGACGCCCCACTCGAAGAACGTCATCAGCAGGAAGGCGTAGACCGGGTTGCCGAGGTAGTACGGGTTCCACTTCTGGTCCTGGTCCATGCGCAGAATGCCGTAGCCGATGTCGCGGTCCATGCCGACGATGTTGGTGAAGGTGTGGTGCATGTAGTTGTGCGAGTGCTTCCACTGATCTGCCGGGCAGACGGTGTCCCACTCGAACACCTCGGAGTTGAGGCCTGGCTCACGCATCCAGTCGTACTGGCCGTGCATGACGTTGTGGCCGATCTCCATGTTGTCGAGGATCTTCGCCACGCCGAGAGCACCGACACCGGCCAGCCACGCCGGCGGGAGGAACGGCAGGTACATCAACGCGCGTCCGGTGATCTCGAGGCCGCGCTGGGCCTTGATGATCTTGTAGATGTACTCGCGGTCCTCGTCGCCGAGCTTGGCGACGGTGCGGGCACGCAGGTCGTCGAGTTCGCGGCCGAGTTCTTCGACCTGCTCGAAGGTCAGCACTGTCGGCTCGTCCGGCACGGTCTCGTTGCGACGGAAGGGCAGGACGGTGGTGGGCAGGATCGAGAGAATCGTTCCGAGCATCTGATCATCTCCAATTCGATCGGGTCGAGATGGGTCTGGGGCTATCGGTGTTCGCGGAAGGATCTAGATGTCGATGTCGACGTCGCCGACTGCGACGGACACGCAGAGCTGGATCTTCTTGTCGGATTCGGTGTCGGTCTCACCGGTCTTGATGTTCTTGGTGCAGCCGGACTTCTTCACCGAGGTGCAGGTGAAGCAGATACCCATTCGGCAGCCGTTGGCCGGGGAGAGTCCCGCTGCCTCGGCCTGCTCTAGCAGCGTCTCGCCGTCGTTCTCCGAGGACACATCGCTGCCCGAGAACGTGGTGGTTCCGGTGACGTCGTCGCTGACGGTGGCGAACGAGGGCGTGAATTCCTCGAGGTGCAGCCGCTCGCCCAGGCCTGCGTCGTCGAAGAAGGACGTCACGCCCTTCATCAGTCCGGGAGGTCCGCACAGGAAGGTGTCGGCCTCGGCGAACCACGGGGCAACCGCATCGAGATGTTCCTGGCCGAAGAACCCGTACAGGTCGCCGCCGGTCTTCTGCTCCGTGTAGGCGAAGACGATGTTCACGTTCTCGTGCTCGGCGGCGATCTTCTCGAGATCCTTCTTGTACGCCACGTCGTTCTCGGTGAACGCGTAGTGCAGGAAGGTCAGGTCGCTGCTGTACCCCTCGTCCAGCAGCGACCTGAGCATGGACAGCACCGGCGTGATGCCGCTGCCACCGCTGATCAGCAACGTCTTTGCCGGGCGTGGTCGGGGAAGCTCGAACGTACCGTCGGCCTGCGAAAGGCTCACCACCAGTCCGACGTGTGCGTTCTTGTGCAGGTACTGCGACACCAATCCCTCGGGATGCGCCTTGATCGTCAGTTCGATCCGGCCGTCGTTGCGGTACTGCGAACAGGCCGGCGAGTAGCAGCGGGTGTGGCGAACGCCGTCGATGACGACTCCGACCTGAACGAATTGCCCGGCCTCGAAGCCCTTCCACTGGCGCGTGGGACGGATGGTGAGGGTCAACGAGTCTTCGGTGGACCGGTGTATCTCGGTCACTTCGCCGCGCAGGTCTCGAACGGTCGTCATGGGGTCGACGAGTTCGAGGTAGCGATCCAGCGCATGGGGTGTGGCCATGGCCTCGAACAGGGAAAGAAGCGAGAACTTGCGCGAACCCGAGGTCCGCGACGACCGTTCTTGAAGCGTCATTCCATCCTCCCTAACCGGATCGAAACCTACGACCCATTCAGTGAACGATTGTGCACTAACATGAGTGTGACAGAGCGACACCGGTACCTGTCAACGTTTATGTGACGGCCATTACAGACCCGAACGACAGTTCACCGGTGACGGGGAAGGAACCGGAAGGGGGATCACAGAATGCGCGCCCATAAACTGGACGTCGTGACAGAACCGGGGACCCGCGCCGAGCGCAAGGAGCGCACGCGTCAGGCCTTGATCGAGGGCACCCTCGATCTGCTGCGTGAGCGTTCGTTCGCCAGCGTCAGCCTGCGCGAGGTCGCCCGATCCGCCGGCATCGTCCCCACGGCGTTCTACCGCCACTTCGCGTCCATGGAGGACCTCGGCGTCGCTCTCGTCGAGGACAGCATGCGCATGCTGCGACAGATGCTGCGCGACGCCCGACGCACCCCGAGCGCCAGGACGGCCACGGAGTCCTTCGGCATCCTGGTTCGCCAGGTTCGTTCCCACGAAGAACAGTTTCGATTTCTCAGCCGCGAACGGTACGGCGGCGTCACCGAAGTGCGCCGCGCCTTCGCCACCGAGCTACGACTGTTCGTCAGCGAACTGACCATCGACCTCTCCCGTATGCCCGGCCTCGAGCAGTGGGACGTCGCCGACCTCGAGATGACCGCCGATCTGCTCGTCTCGACGATGCTCACCGCCGTGGTCGGTCTGTTGGAAATAGACAGACCGGGTAGTCAGAACGAGAAGGATCTGATCGACCGAACCGAGAAGCAGATCCGCATGATCATGCTCGGGATGAGCCGTTGGGAACCACGACGGGCTTGACCGTTCGAGAACGAGACGGCCGCGAAGGGATATTCATGACCGAGGTAAGTGTCGGCGAGTACGTGTTCGAGGTTGCGATGTCGGGACCGCCGGACGGTATTCCCGTCGTTGCGCTGCACGGCTTTCCACAGACCAACGCGTCGTGGTCGCGGGTGACCCCCGGATTGACGGCCGCGGGCTGCCGCGTCCTGGCCCCCAACCAGCGGGGCTACTCCCCCGGTGCCCGCCCGGTCGGCGTCGAGCACTACCGCATCGAGCGTCTCACCGAGGACGTCCTCGGTCTGCTCGACGCCTTCGACCTGACCTCGGCGCACCTGGTGGGTCACGACTGGGGCGCTGTGGTCGCTTGGCATGTCGCCGCCGAGCATCCCGACCGCGTGCGAAGCCTCACTGCCGCATCGGTTCCGCACTCTGCGGCGTTCAACTGGGCCATTCGCGAAGACCCGGATCAGCAACAGCGGTCGCAGTACTTCGGCTTGCTTCGCGAACCCGAGAAGGCCGAGCGAGTACTGACCGAGAACGGCGCACAGCGGTTGCGCGCCATGTTCGGTGCCGAAAGCCTCGACGACGAATACGTTCGGCATCTCGTCGTGCCCGGGGCGCTGACGGCCGCATCGAGTTGGTACGCAGCGATGACCAAGGAGTTCGCGAACCTGCCGTCGGTGACGGTTCCCACCACCTACGTCTGGAGCAATGGCGACACCGCTATCGGTCGAGCGGGAGCGGAGCGCTGCGTCGAGTTCGTCGACGCGCCGTACCGATTCGTCGAACTCGACGGCATTTCGCACTGGATCCCTGAGGAAGCACCAGGGGAACTGACCGCCGAGATTCTGGCCCGAATCGAGTCCGTCTAGACCTGTTGTGGTGCCCGCACCTTCAGCAGCGCCAGCAGCCCGGCCGCAAGGACGATGATCAACCCGGCGATACCCGCGCGGTCGGCGTCGAACAGCCACACGAACAGACCGAACAGCGACGGCGCGAGAAACGATGCCGCCCGACCCGTCGTCGCGAACAATCCGAAGAACTGACCTTCTCGTCCGGGTGGAGCGAGCCGGGCGAGGAACGTACGCGCGGAGGACTGGGCAGGTCCGACGAACAGGCACAGGATCAGCCCGAAGATCCAGAACATCGTCGGTCCCGACACGAACAGCAGCACGGTCCCGGCGGCGATCATGGACGTGAGCGAGAAGACGATGACCTTCTTCGGCCCGATTCTGTCGTCGAACCGTCCGGCGACGATGGCCCCGAGGCCGGCGATGACGTTGGCGGCGACGCCGAACAGCAGGACGTCGCCCGCACCGATGCCGTAGACGCTGACGGCGAGTACCGCTCCGAAGGTGAACACACCCGCCAGGCCGTCGCGGAACAATGCACTGGCTATCAGGTAGTGGACGGCGCGGCGGTCCGCGCTCCACAACTCGCGTACATCGCGAAAGAGAACGCGATAGGACTCCGCGAAGCCTGCCTCGGCAGCCTTGGGATCGGCGACGGCTCGTGGTACTTCGGGAACAGCAAGCAGCACTGGAATGGCCGAGACGGCGAACCACACGGCCGCGAGCAGCGCCACGAGCCTGATGTTCAGGCCGCCGTCGGTGCTCAGGCCCAGAACACCTCGGGTGTCACCGTCGCCGACTATGAATCCGACATAGCACAGCAGCAGCAGTACGATTCCGCCGAAATAGCCCATGGCCCAACCGAACCCGGATACTCGTCCGATGTTCGCCGGAGTGGAGACCTGCCGCAGCATCGAGTTGTACGGGATGCTGGCCAGCTCGAACATGATGGATCCGAGACCGAGCAGCAGCAGACCCAACCACAGATAGTGGTAGTCGTCTCGGACGAAGAACAGGCCGGCCATGGCGACGACCGTCAGCGCGGTCAACACCCCGAGCAGCCACTTGCGTTTGCCGCGCGCATCGAAATACTGCCCGCAGACCGGTGCGAGGAGCGCGATGACGACGCTGGACACGGCAATCGTCCAGCTGAACCAGGTCGTGGCCGAGATCGAACCGGGCAGGTCGTCGCCGACGGCGTCGGTGAGATACACCGAGAACACGAACGTGAGGATCACGGCGTTGAACGCGGCCGAGCCCCAGTCCCAGAACCCCCAGGCGGTGACCTGCTTACGCGTTGTGGCGACTCCGACGACGGCGGCCTCCGGCTGGGTTCCCATGGTTGCCAACAGTAGACCGCGGCTGCCCTCGTGTGCAGTGCACCTAGTTGCATAGTCACCACGTTGCATACATACTCTCGATTGTGGCTTTGGAACACGCGATTCTGGTTTCCCTCACCGAGCTCAGCGGCTCGGGATACGAGCTCGCCCGCAGGTTCGACAAGTCCATCGGATTCTTCTGGAGCGCGACGCACCAGCAGATCTATCGGACGCTGACGCGGATGGACGGGGCCGGATGGATCACCGGCGAGGCTGTCGTGCAGGACGGTCGGCCGGACAAGACGATCTATTCGGTGAGCGCTGCGGGCCGCGCCGAGCTCGATCGCTGGATCGCCGCGCCGACCGATCCCTCGCAGCTACGCGAGGAACTCGCCGTCAAGATTCGCGGTGCCGCCAACGGTGACATCGACGCTCTCAAGGTCGAAGTCGCCCGCCACCGCGATGTCCATGCCACCCGCCTCGACGTCTACCGATTGATCGAGAAGCAGGATTTTCCGGCCCCCGCTGCCCTCACCGGCACCGCGTTGCACCAATACCTGGTGCTGCGTGGCGGAATTCGCGTCGAAGAAGGATTCACCGAGTGGTGCACCGAGGTATTGGAGAAGCTGTGAAGACCGAGCAGACCGTTGGCCCGTACCCGATTCTGTTGTCGCCGTTGAACGTCGGCGCAACAAACCTGAAGAACCGCGTGATCATGGGCTCGATTCATACCGGCCTCGAAGACCGCGCCCGCGATACCGGCCGCTTGGCGGCCTACTTCGCCGAGCGTGCCCGCGGCGGAGTCGCCCTCATCATCACCGGCGGCTATGCCCCCAATCGCACCGGTTGGCTGTTGCCGTTCGGAGCCAAGCTGACCAATCGCATCGAAGCCCGTCGGCACCGACGAATCACCGCTGCCGTGCACCGGGAAGGTGGCAAGATCGCGCTGCAGATCCTCCACGCCGGCCGCTACTCGTATCAACCGTTCAGTGTGTCGGCATCCTCGATCAAGGCCCCCATCAACCCCTTTCGGCCTCGACGACTCACATCGCGGGGCGTCCGCTGGCAGATCCGCAACTTCGTACGTTGTGCTCGGCTCGCGCAGAGCGCCGGCTACGACGGGGTCGAAATCATGGGCGGCGAGGGCTACTTCATCAACCAGTTCCTCTCCGAGCGCACCAACAAACGACGCGACGAGTGGGGCGGTTCGGCGGAGAACCGGCGGCGCATGGCCGTGGAGATCGTGCGACAGACGAGGGCAGCGGTCGGCCCCGACTTCATCGTCGTGTTCCGGCTGTCGATGGCCGACCTCGTAGAAGAAGGCCAGAGCTGGAACGACATCGTCGCGCTGGCACAGGACGTCGAGGCAGCGGGGGCGAACATCATCAACACCGACATCGGCTGGCACGAGTCGCGGGTGCCGACCATCGTCACCTCGGTTCCGCGAGCAGCATTCGCGGACATCACCGGCAAGCTCGAGAAGCACGTGGCCATTCCCGTCGCCGCGTCCAATCGCATCAACATGCCCGAGATCGCCGAGAACATCCTCGCCCGCGGCGATGCGCAGTTGATAGCGATGGCCAGGCCGATGCTGGCCGATCCGTTCTGGGTCGAGAAGGCGGCCACCGACTCGGCGGACCGGATCAACACCTGCATCGCGTGCAATCAGGCCTGCCTCGACCACGCCTTCGTCCACAAGAAGGTCTCGTGCCTGGTCAATCCTCGTGCCGGACGTGAGATCGATCTACAGCTGCTGCCGACGAAGAAGACCAAGAAGGTCGCGGTCGTCGGAGCCGGGCCCGCAGGCCTCGCCGCCGCACTCAATCTCGCGGAGCGCGGACACGCCGTGAGCCTGTTCGAGGCGAGAAGCGAGATCGGCGGGCAGTTCGGTATCGCACGGTTGATCCCAGGCAAGGAGGAGTTCGCCGAAACGATCCGGTACTTCTCGAGCGCGCTTCGTAGCGCGGACGTCGCGGTGCACCTCGACACCAGGGTCACCGCCGCAGAGCTGATTGCGGGCGAGTTCGACGAGGTGGTGCTGGCCACCGGCGTCACTCCCCGGATTCCGAGCATTCCCGGCATCGAACACCCGTCGGTGCTGTCGTACGCGGAGCTGGTGCGCGACGGTAAGCCCGTCGGCGATCGAGTCGCGGTCATCGGTGCCGGCGGTATCGGTATCGATATCTCCGAGTTCCTCACCACCGACGCCTCCCCCACGTTGGATCTGAAGGAATGGAAGCAGGAGTGGGGCGTCACCGAGCCCGAGGCCGCACCCGGGGCGTTGACCACTCCCGTGCCGGCACCGTCCCCGCGGGAGGTGTATCTGCTGCAGCGAAAGGCCGGACGCATCGGCGCAGGGTTGGCGAAGACAACCGGGTGGGTGCATCGTGCCGCCCTCAAAGCGAAAGGTGTGCATCAGCTTTCGGGCGTGAACTACGAGAAGATCGATGACGCAGGGTTGCACATCTCCTTCGGGGAGAAGCGCGAACGTCCGCGTCTGCTCGAGGTCGACACCATCGTGATCTGTGCGGGCCAGGAATCGGTCCGCGACCTGGTCGACGATCTGAAGGCCGCGGGTACCACCACGCACATCATCGGCGGTGCAGACGTCGCGGCCGAGTTGGACGCCAAACGGGCGATCGAGCAAGGCACCCGGCTCGCGGCCACGATCTGATCTGTCCGCTAGCCTGTCTCACCGTGAGCCTGCCGAAGCCCAGCCCAGATGCCCGCGCCGTCGTCACCGGAGCCTCTTCCGGAATCGGTGAAGCCCTGGCCACCGAACTCGCCGCCCGCGGACATTCACTGATCGTGATGGCTCGACGCGGCGAGCTGCTCGAGGCGTTGGCTGCGAAACTCACGGCCGAGCACGGCGTTGCCGTCGAGGTACGTCAGTCGGACCTGTCGAATCGCGAGCAGCGACAGGCACTGGTCACCGAGTTGTCCGAGCGCGAGATCTCCATCCTGTGCAACAACGCAGGCATCGCAACGTTCGGACCGGTGGCCGGTCTGGACCCGGCGTACGAGCGCGATCAGGTCGAATTGAATGCCGTTGCGGTACACGACCTCACGTTGGCCGTCATGCCCGGCATGATCGGCCGCGGAGCCGGCGGCATCCTCATCACCGGTTCGGCTGCAGGCAACATGGCCATCCCCAACAATGCGACGTACGCGGCAACCAAGGCCTTCGTCAACACGTTCTCGGAGTCGTTGCGCGGTGAGCTCGCGGGCACCGGCGTCAACGTCACGCTGCTCGCTCCGGGCCCGGTCCGCACCGAGACACCCGACCCGGCCGAGGCCTCGATCGTCGACAAGATGGTTCCCGACTTTCTGTGGATCGACAGCGCCTACACCGCGAAGCTGTCCCTCGACGGCCTCGCGAAGAACAAGATGCGCGTCGTACCGGGCCTGCTGAGCAAGGGTATGTCCATCGCCGGGCAGTACAGCCCACGCAGCATCTCCGCACCGATCATCGGCAGCTTCTACAAGAAGCTCGGCAGCTAGCGCCTGCGACGGCGACCGGTTCCGAAGATGCTGCGCGAGATTTCTCGCCCGGCAGCCGAGGCGGCCGATCGCAGGAAGCTCTTGACGGCCGGGTTGCCCATGATGCGCTCCGCGGCCGACGGGCCTTCCGGCTCGCTCGGGGGTAGATCCGGCAGATCCGCAGGCAGGGGCGGGATGTCGAACTTCTCGGCCGGAGCGGGCACGTTCGCGACGCGAGCGTTCATCCGCTCGTAGGCCGACTCCCTGTCGACCGTCTCCCGGTACTTCGCAGACAGTGCGCTCGACGACGCGGCCGCTGCGATGGCGTCGTTGCCGATGGTGTCCATCAGGGAACGGGGCGGGCGAATCTTGGTCCAGGCCACGGGCGTCGGGGCACCCTTCTCCGAAAGCACCGTCACGATGGCCTCACCGGTGCCCAACGACGTCAGTGCCTTCTCGAGGTCGTACGCGTCGGTCTTGGGATATGTGCGCACCGTCTTGTTCAACGCCTTCTGATCGTCGGGCGTGAACGCGCGCAGGGCGTGCTGAATCCTTGCACCCAACTGGGAGAGAACGTCGTTGGGGACGTCGGTGGGCAGCTGCGTGCAGAAGAAGACGCCGACCCCCTTCGAGCGGATGAGCTTGACCGTCTGCTCCACCTGCTGCAGAAACGCTTTCGACGCGTCGGCGAACAGCAGATGCGCCTCGTCGAAGATGAAGACGAGCTTGGGCTTGTCCACATCGCCCACCTCGGGCAGCGTCTGGAACAGGTCGGCCAGCACCCACATCAGGAACGTGGAGAACATCACCGGCCGCGACGCCTGCGCTCCGAGCTCGAACAGTGTGATGACACCTCTGCCGTCCGCCCCGACGCGCAGTAGGTCCTCGGTCTCGAGCTCGGGCTCGCCGAAGAAGGTGTCGCCGCCGTCTGCTTCGAGGTTGACCAGCGCACGCAGAATGACGCCTGCTGTCGCTGAAGAGACTCCGCCGATGCCCTTCAGGTCGGCCTTACCCTCGTCACTGGTCAGGTGCATGATCACCGACCTCAGATCCTTCAGGTCGAGCAGGGCGAGCCCCTGGGAATCGGCCCAGTGAAAGATCAAGCCGAGGGTGGATTCTTGAGTGTTGTTCAGCCCCAACACCTTACTGAGCAGAATCGGTCCGAACGCGGTGATGGTGGCACGGACCGGTACTCCGATTCCGTCGGTGCCGAGGGAGAGGAACTCCACCGGATGGCCGGCAGGAGCCCAGTCCGGAATACCGGTGTCCGCTGCTCGGCTGCGTATCTTCTCGTTGTCTTCACCTGGCTTCGACAGGCCCGACAGGTCGCCTTTGACGTCAGCCATGACTACAGGAACCCCTGCGGCGCAGAGCTGTTCGGCAATGCCCTGCAGTGTCTTCGTCTTTCCGGTTCCGGTGGCTCCGGCAACGAGACCGTGTCTGTTCAATGTGGCCAACGGAATTCGGATACGGGCAGACGGATCGGTGACGCCGTCCAGCACAACAGTTCCCAATTCCAACGCGGCACCCTCCGAGGTGTACCCGGCAGCGATCTCGGCAGCCTTGCCGGTCGACGTCGGCGTCACCCCCTGTTCCGCAGCAAGCGCCTCGGCTTCGGCGGCATCGGCCGCGGCCAGCGCCTCGGCGGCCACCCGTGCCGCTTCGACGGCCGCGGCCTTGGCAGCCTTCGCCTTCTCTGCCGGACTGAGCGTGGGTGCCGGCTGCGTCGGGTCGACTGTCATGTCCGCGTCCTCCATGAACTGTGCTGATGCTGAACTGGCTCGATCGCCACCGCAAACCCTAGCTGCATCGCAGCTCGCACTAAGGTGGAGCGAGTGCAGGACAAACTCGTGTGGATCGATTGTGAAATGACCGGCTTGGACCTGAGCAAGGACAAGCTGATCGAAATTGCGGCGCTGGTGACCGACAGTGAGCTCAACATCCTCGGAGAGGGTGTAGACATCGTCATCCACGCCGACGACGATGCGTTGGCGAACATGCCTGCCGTCGTCACCGACATGCACGCCAAATCGGGCTTGACCGACGAAGTGCGCGCATCGACGGTGACGCTGGAGGAAGCCGAGCAGCGCGTACTGGCGTACATCAAGGAGCACGTCCCGGTGGCCGGGACCGTTCCGCTCGCGGGAAACTCCATCGGGACCGATCGTGGATTCATCTCTCGCGACATGACCGCGCTCGACACCTACCTCCACTACCGAATGATCGACGTCAGCTCGATCAAGGAACTTTCCCGACGGTGGTACCCGCGGATCTACTACGGACAGCCGGCCAAGGGCCTTGCGCACCGCGCCCTGGCGGATATCAAGGAGTCGATCAAAGAACTGCAGTACTACCGCCGGACGGCCTTCGTGGCTCCGCCGGGGCCGTCTACCAGCGACATCGCGGCCGTTGTTCAGGATCTCGACACGCAACCGGGGGCGGATTAGCAACCGCGGATTCAACCCGCTAGTATTGTCGACGCTGCTGATGGAGAGCCCGAAATGGTTCTGCGGACGCGTGCAATGGTGGGCGTAGTTCAGCTGGTAGAGCACCAGGTTGTGATCCTGGATGTCGCGGGTTCGAGTCCCGTCGCTCACCCCAATACGAACAAGGCCGGTCTCCTCGCGAGACCGGCCTTTTTCGTGCGCGCGTTGCGCGGCCTCAGAGTGCCTCGATTCCCCAGACACCCCCTCCGACCTCGAATTACGTTGTTGTAATTCAACTTTCAGGTTTCCTGTGGGGTTAATGTGACGTACGGTTACCAATGGCACTTTTGGGGAAGAAAAGTACCAATGTGATTCATGTGTTTTTTGCTACGTGAGTTCAGCGTGCCCCGAAGCGTCACCGAAACATGTTCTTACGTCCTGCTCGCACCCATCCGACGGTGCGCGTCGGGCGCAGACGAGGAGGCTTTTCGTGGGTCGCAGAATGCACAGAGTCATAGCGGGTTCGATCTTGTCGGCAGCACTGTGCATCGGCACAACCGGCTTGTTCAGCCCAGCGGTGGCCACCGCTCAACCCACGATCGAACTCCCCCAGATCCCGTTACCGCAGCCCGACGCGCAGCAACGGGCTGCGATTCTCGCCGCCGTGCTCGACGCCACCGGCGTCCTCATCAACCAGGTCGCAGCAATAGTCCTCGACAGCGATGTGCTCGCGGCACCCGAAGCACCGTCCACAGCGGACCTGCCCGAGATCGAACTACCGATCGCCCCGCCGACCGTCGGCCTCGGCGGAGCAGTGCTCCCGATCGATGCAGGCAAGTACCGCATCAGCTCGGGCTACGGCGGACGCAACAACCCCACCGGCAACGGATCCCAGTACCACCAGGGCGTCGACTTCGCGGCAGACAGCGGTACTCCCATCTACGCGGTGACCGGCGGAACTGTGGTTCAGGCCGGGGATGCAGGCGATGGATACGGCAAGCTCGTTCGAGTCAAGAGCGGCAACACCGAGACTTACTACGGCCATCAGTCCAGTACTGCGGTCGCGGTCGGCGACGAAGTGGCACCGGGCGACGTCCTGGGCGCAGTCGGCAACACCGGAAATTCGACCGGACCGCACCTGCACTTCGAAGTACGCAACAACGGTTCGAGCATCGAACCGGTGGCGTACCTGAAGACACTCGGTATCGATCCCTCGCTGTACCAGACTCGCGACCGAAGCTGACCGGAAGAATCGAGACCGATCAGACCGTGGTGGCGTTCCCCGCCTTCCACTCGTCCCAGGGGACATTCCAGTCGCCGAGGCCGTCGGTACCCGACAGCGTTCCGCCGACGGTGTTCTTCACGACGACGATATCGCCGCGCTTGGTGTTGTCGTAGACCCACTTCGCGTTGGTGGGACTCAGGTTCAGGCAACCGTGTGAAGCGTTGGAATAGCCCTGCTGCCCCACCGACCACGGTGCGGAGTGGAAGAAGATGCCGCTGTAGGACATTCGCGTCGCCCAGTCGACCGGAGTGCGGTATCCGCTCGACGAGTTCACCGGAACACCGTAGGTCGAGGAATCCATCACCAGGTGCTCGAAGCGGTCGCCGATGATGTAGACGCCGTTGTCGGTGGGTGTGCTGTCCTTGCCCATCGATGTCGGCATGGTGATGACGTCCTGGCCGTTGACGTTGAACGTCACCTGCTTGGTGTTGTCGTCGGCGGTGGCGATGACGGCGTCACCGATCGTGAACGACGTCGTGGCGTTCTCCTGACCGAAGATGTCGTCACCGAGATCGCGCCCGTACACGTTCACCGCAACGTCGACCGTGGTGCCCGGCGCCCAGTAGTTCTGCGGCCGCCAGCGAACTTCGGAGTTGTTGACCCAGTAGAACGCGCCCTCGACGGCAGGCGTCGTGGTGACGGTGATGGCGTTCTGCGCGGCGACCTTGTCGGTGATCGGTTCGTCGAACTGAACCGCGACCGGCTGACCGATTCCGACGATGGCACCGGGGTTCGGCAGCACGTACGGCTTGGTGAAGTTGCCGGGTTGACTGGTGGTGAAGCTCGACACCGTGCTCGACACTCCCCCGAGTCCGTACGCGTCGGCCTGGACGCGATACTCGCGGTCGTAGCCGAGCGGTTCGGTGTTGGTCCACGACAATCCGTCGGGCGAAATCGCGCCCGAGACGGGTTCTCCCTCGGGGTTGAGCATCGTCACCGAAGACAGCTTGCCGTCGGCGACCGAGACGGTCACCGGGTCGGCCGGCGAGAATCCGACGGCACCGTCGAGGACGCTCGAGGTCAGCTTCGGCTTCATCAGCTCGGTCATCGGATTGGAATCGATCGGCACCGACGGTTCGGAGATGTCCGACGCAGAACTACATCCCGACAGGACTGCTACCGAAGCAACCACTCCCACCGCGGCCAGTACGAATCCGCGATACACCCTCATGACACACACCACTTCCCACTTCGAACCCGACCCGGACAATTGTGCCAGCGGAGAATCTGCACACCCCACTCGACAGCCCGTTCGATGAGTAACGTTCGAGTACCAATCGCATACCAGGAAGTTCGTGTTACCTCACGTCCGTTTTTCATCAGCTCCCAGGCGGACTCACCGCACTTCGCAGGGCACGGTGAGGACAACGTCATATCCGGCTAACTGACGTGTAATGACGGCGCACCCTCGGCCGGGCACTGTGGAATCCATGGTCACCACGGTGAAGACACTCTGCGCGTACTGCGGCGTGGGATGCGGAATGGTGCTCGAGGTCGGCGGACCGTCCACGTCCGCCGTTACGACTTCGACCAGGCCTGTCGTCACCAAATCCGTCGGCGACAAGTCTCACCCGGCAAACTTCGGCCGGCTGTGCACCAAGGGGACCACCACCGCGGACATGCTCGCCGGGCCCGGACGGCTCGAGAAGGCCCGGATTCGGCAGCGCCGCGGTGGGGAACCGGAGAGCACGGACACCTCGGTGGCGATCGACGACACCGCTCGGCGGCTGCGCGCCATCATCGACGAACACGGCCCCGATGCGCTCGCACTGTACGTCTCGGGTCAGATGTCGATCGAGGCCCAGTACCTGTCGAACAAACTGGCCAAGGGATTCATCGGCACCAACCAGATCGAGTCCAATTCCCGACTGTGCATGGCGAGCGCGGGAACCGGATACAAGCAATCGCTGGGGGCCGACGGTCCGCCCGGGTCGTACCAGGACTTCGACCACGCCGACGTGTTCTTCGTCATCGGTTCCAACATGGCCGACTGTCACCCCATTCTGTTTCTGCGGATGATGGACCGCGTCAAAGCAGGCGCGAAGCTGATCGTCGTCGATCCGCGTCGCACTGCCACGGCGGACAAAGCCCACCTGCATCTGCAACTCGAGCCGGGTTCGGATCTGGCGTTGCTCAACGGTCTGCTCGCGCTCATCGCCGAGAACGGCGACATCGACCCCGAGTTCATCGCCGAGTTCACCGACGGGTGGGACGCGATGCCGGAGTTCCTCGGCGACTACACCCCGGAGAAGGTGTGCACCGCAACCGGTCTCGACGAGCAGGACCTGCGAGCCGCGGCCGCGATGATCGGCGGTGCAGAGAACTGGATGAGTTGCTGGACCATGGGCCTGAACCAGTCGACGCACGGAACCTGGAACACCAACGCGCTGTGCAACCTCCATCTGGCGACCGGCGCCATCTGCAAGACCGGCAGCGGCCCCTTCTCGCTGACCGGGCAACCGAACGCTATGGGCGGACGGGAAATGGGATACATGGGCCCCGGGCTGCCGGGACAGCGAGCGGTGGTCAACGACGCCGACCGAGAGTTCGTCGAGGATCGATGGCGCATTCCTCGCGGAACGCTGCGCACGGACGTCGGCGGCGGAACCATCGAGATGTTCTCCAAGCTCGCTGCCGGTGAGATCAAGGCCTGCTGGATCATCTGCACCAATCCCGTTGCCTCGGTGGCCAACAGAACGACGGTGATCGACGGACTCGAGCGCGCCGAGCTGGTCATCACCCAGGATGCGTTCGCCGATACCGAAACCAACGACTACGCCGACGTGATGCTGCCCGCCGCACTGTGGACGGAATCGCACGGAGTGATGGTCAATTCCGAGCGCAACCTCACGCTGTTCCAACCGGCGCTGGAGGCACCGGGCGGCGCGCTACCGGACTGGAAGATCATCGCCGACATGGCCTGCGCGCTGGGGTATGCCGAAGCCTTCACCTATGCGAGCGCCGAGGAGGTGTTCGAGGAGATCAAGCTTTTCTGGAATCCGAACACCGGCTACGACATTCGCGGGGTCACCTACGACCGGTTGCGTGAGAGTCCGATCCAGTGGCCGTGCCCACCCGATGCGACAACCACCCGGCACCCGATCCGCTACCTCAACGACGGGGTCAGCCAGACGCAACGGGTATCGGCGGACGGTTCGATCCCCGCGCTGTCCTTCCCCACCCCGAGCGGCCGGGCCCAGTTCTTCGCCAGGCCCGCCATGCTGCCTGCGGAGATGCCCGACGACGACTACCCGTTCCTGCTCAACACCGGTCGACTGCCCCACCAGTGGCACACCATGACCAAGACCGGCAAGGTCGCCAAGCTGAACAAGCTCGATTCCGGCCCGTTCGTCGAGGTGCACCCACTCGACGCCGATCGACTCGGCGTCCTCGACGGCGACAGCGTCGAAGTCGCATCCCGCCGAGGCCGAGCCGTCCTTCCCGCGGTCGTCACCGATCGAGTGCTTCCTGGCAGCTGTTTCGCACCCTTCCACTGGAGCGAAAAATTCGGCGAGTACCTGGCCATCAATGCCGTCACCAACGACGCCATCGATCCGTACTCCCAGCAACCCGAGTTCAAGGCGTGTGCGGTGACGCTCACGAAAGTTGCTGCAGCCCAGTCTCGGTCCCGCGCGGGCGACGACAGCACAAACGATCCGGTCGATGCACTCGCCACGATCGTCGGCCGCCCTGCGCGTCCTTCGGAACCACTGACCACCATCGAACAACGTTACGTCGCAGGCCTTCTCGAGGGTCTGGGCAGTGCGGCGGGTCGCAACGCCGCCGGAACACCCACCCTGCCGTCGCAGACTCCCCTGTCGCCCGAGACCCACGCTTGGCTCGACGGCGTGCTCGCGGGCCTGTTCTCGCGTAGGCCCGACATCGACGTCACCACTGCCGGCATCTCGGCAGCGGCCGTTCCGGGGGGACGCCCGGTACTGCTGCTCTGGGCCTCGCAAACCGGGACCGCCGAGGAGTACGCCCTGTCCTGCCTCTCCCATCTCCGGGAAGCAGGCCTGACGATCATCGAACACTCGATGGATACGTTCACCGTCGATCGATTGCCGGCCGACGCCGATGTGCTGATCGTCAGCAGTACCACGGGTGACGGCGAAGCACCCGACAACGGTGCGACGTTCTGGGACAGTCTCGTCGCCGAGACCACGGCGAAGCTCCCGGGAATCCGCTATGCCGTACTGGCTTTCGGCGACTCCAGCTACGCAGACTTCTGTGGCCACGGTCGCAGGATCGACGAGCGCCTCACCGAGTTGGGTGCCCTGCGACTTCTCGATCGGGTCGACTGCGAACCCGACTACGAGAACGAGGCGGCGGCGTGGCTCGATGCCGTGGTCGATCGACTCGCGCGCGGTGACGGCACCACCCCCGCCGAAGCACGGGTGGAGTCCGTCGAACGCTCGGCTCCGCGGACCCGAGCCCAGCCGGAGCGGTACAGCAAGAAGTCGCCGTTGGTGACCACTCTCGTACGCAATCGCCTGCTGACCGCACGCGGGTCCGTCAAGGATGTCCGCCAGTTCGGATTCCATCTGCCCGACGGGACCCTCGAGTACGAGGTCGGCGACGCGCTCGGAGTGTGGCCGCGCAACAGCGATGCCTTGGTCGACGAGTGGCTCGAGGCCACCGGCCTGGACCATGACGCCTCTGTCGACCTCTCCGGATACGGCTCGATGTCGTTGCGCACGGCGCTGAGCCGTCACCTCGAAATCGCCCGTGCCACCACGGATCTGCTGAAGTTCGTCCACCGACGTACCGCGGACGACGACCTGGAGGCGATGCTGCACCCCGACAACAAGCACGCGCTGGCCGACTGGATGTGGGGTCGCCAGTCCACCGATGTGCTTGCTGCACATCCGGTTCGAGCCTCGGTGGAGGACTGGTTGGGAGTTCTCAAGCCGTTGCAGCCGCGGCTGTACTCGATTTCGTCGAGCCCGAAGGAGAACCCGAACGAGGTACAGGTGACGGTCTCCGCGGTCCGCTACAACGTGCACGGAGTTCCCCGGCGCGGCGTGTGCTCGACGTACCTGGCCGACCATGCGTCGAATGAGGAGGTGGGGATATTCGTGCAGAAGACCTCGCACTTCAGGCCGCCCGACGATCCCGACACCCCGATGATCATGGTGGGCCCGGGTACCGGCGTCGCCCCGTTTCGCGCCTTCCTGCACGAGCGGCGCGCACTCGGGCACACCGGCCACAATTGGCTGTTCTTCGGTGAACAGCACGCCGACACGGACTTCTACTATCGGGACGAGCTGACGGCGATGCTGAGCGACGGTTCGCTGAACCGCCTGGACGTCGCCTTCTCACGCGATCAGAAGGACAAGGTCTACGTCCAGGACCGGATGCGTGAGCACGGGGCGGAGCTGTGGAACTGGATTCACCGCGGTGCCCACTTCTACGTGTGCGGCGATGCGTCCAGAATGGCCAAGGACGTCGATGCCGCACTGAAAGGCGTGGTGGCACAACACGGCAAGCTCGCGCCCAGTAGTGCCGAGGCCTATGTGAAAGCCCTTGCTGCCGAGAAGCGGTACGTTCGCGACGTCTACTGAGTCGGTGGGACCGTGCGGGTCAGGAATTCGATCTGGTCTGCCACCACCCGCTCGAACGCGTCGCCCAGGTAGATCTCGAAATGACCGGCGTCGTAGGTCTTGATCTCTGCATGCGGTGCCGTCCGTGCGTAGCGCAGGGTGGCCTTGGCAGGCGCGACCGAGTCGGTCTCGCAGACGACGAACAGGATGGGGCAGCGAACGTCCTTCGCCCGACGCCCGGGCCGGTGCCGCACGATGTGCAGCGCGACTCTGGCGGCGACTCGGTTGTGGAACGTCTCGTCGGCGTCCGGCGCGAGCGCCAGATAGCCGTCGTAGCTGTCGGGTGAGGTCATCAGCGCGGTCGTCCCTGGTCGCCCGGCCGTGTTCACCATCAGCGGCGGTCGTCCGATCACCGATCCCGCCAGGTCACCCAGTGCCCGGCCGGACAGCTTCACCGACGTCCAGGTGTTCGACGCGAGTCCCGACGCAATCCCGTCGGTGAACGGGCACTGCGAGATCACGGCCGCGACCTGCTGGTCTCGGGCGGCAGCGACGATGACGTGACCACCGCCGAAAGACGAGCCCCACAACACGATTCGGGAGTTGTCCACATCCGTACGCGAGCGGGCGTGGGCGATGGCCGATGCCCAGTCCTGCAGCTGTGCTGTGATGTCGAGCAGCTGTCGGGGCTCGCCTCCACTGGCCCCGAAGTAGCGATAGTCGAACACCAGGCAGGCATACCCTGCAGCCCGGAAGCGCTCTGCATAGGCGTCGAGCCGCATTTCCCGAGTTCCGCCGAGGCCATGTCCCATGACGATCACCGGAGCGGGACCGGAACCTGTCGGGAGATAGAGCCACGCCGCGCAGGCGTCTCCGTGAGAATCGAACGTGACATCGATGCGATCTGGGCTCGAGCCCCCCGGCTGCGAATTCATGCGCAGACAGTAGCCCATCCCGGCCGACGGTGGAACAGGTCGACTACCGACCGGAATGCTCCGCGGCATAGGCGTCGACGCGTCCATAGGCGATCTTGGGCGTCCAGTCTCGGCGTACCAACCCGAAGTTCTGTTCGGTGTCTGCGGTGTTCGAGCCGGCGTCGCGGAGGCTGTAGACGTAGGCCGGCCCCAGCCAGTCGCTGCCGAGGACAGCATCGAGCACGATCCCTATGCTGTCCGACTGCACCTGTTCGCTGACACTGTTGGGGGCCGTGCCGGTGGGGGCTCCGAACTCGGTGATCCAAATCTGTTTGCCGCTGTCACCGCCGGCAACCATGGTGTCTCGCATGGACCACATCTTCATGGCGGTGTTCCACGACGCCGTGTCCGGGTCGTTGGGTAGGTACGGCCACGTATACGGGTGAACGTTGAAGGCGTCGAAGTACCTGTTCGATCCTTGCGCGTACATCTTCGACAGGAACGTCGTACCCGCGATGTTGCCGTTCGCGTCCTCGGCGGGGGCCATCCCGCCGGCGAGCACGGTGGAATCGGGTTGCACCTGCTTGATCACCGTATAGGTCGCTCTGAGCAGCGCCGAGTACGCCGCCACATCGGGAACGGGCTTGAAGAACGTCACGATGTTCGGCTCGTTCCACACCTCCCAGATCTTGATTCGGCTCTTATACCGCTGAACCACGGTCTTGGCGAACGCCGCAAAGGTGGATGGGTTCGCAGGTCGTGAGTGCGAATCGTCGACGGCACCGGCCACTCGTGCCCATCTCGGGGTGTACGCGATGATGCCGTGCACGCACATCCCTTGTGCGACAACGGCATCGATCACTTGGTCGGTGCGGCTCCAATCGAATCTGCCCCGTGTCGACTCGATGGCAGACCAATCGATGTCGAGACGCACCGCGAAAGATCCGGCGTCACGGGCAAGAGTGAGCTCCCGATCCAGATCCGCAGGAGACAGCGCACCGATCGTCGCTCCGGGTGAGACTCCGATCCGCATGGCATCCGATTGCCGCGAACATCCTGGATCTCCTGCGGGTGCCTGCTGCGTTCGCAGAGCAGATGCAGTTGCGGGTACCGCCCCGGCCGCGAACGACAACAGCACGACCAACAGTGCTGCACTCGCTCGTCGCGTCGGATTCATTCTCATCGGCAGATGCTAGCAACGACCGGGAACGCGATATCGGTGTATCGCCATTACCCCGTTGTTTCCTGCTTTGTCTCACCGAACCCGAATAACTCACGACAGGCGCGAGAATGCAAAATGCACCGCCCGAGCGTCGGTACGAGAACTCGGCCTGTACTACCATCTGCACAATGACGACAGGATTTCCCGGTTTCGACGACCGCCTGAACGAGCTGCTCGCCAGGCAGGCGGAGAAATCCGGTCTTTCCACCGACGAATTCGTTCGCGGTGCGGTGGTCGACCGGCTCGTACGGGAACTGTCCGAGGATCAGGAATCCGAAGTGGGCGCATTGCTTCGCGCTCTGCAGGAGGGTTCGGAGAAAGGCGTCGGCCCCGCCGAGGTCACGCGAGCGTTCGGCACCCCGATCGACGATCCCGACAGGCTGGCCGCCGTCGCTCGAACTGGACTGATGGACACCGGATCCGACGCGGGATACGACCGGATCGTCACCATGGTGGCCGATGCACTGAACGCCCCGTCGGCTGCGTTCTCTCTTCTCGACGACAAGCGTCAGTACTTCAAGAGCGCCCTCGGGCTTCCCGCGGAACTCGGCGGCGCGCAGGAGGTGCCCCTCGACGGGTCCATCTGCCGCTATGCGATCGATCTCGGTCAACCCTTGGTGGTCGAGGACGCTCGACTCAACGACATCCTCAAGGATCACCCCTCCGTACAGGGCAACCTTCTCGTCTCATACCTCGGAGTTCCGCTCACCGACGACGCCGGGCACTCCGTGGGCACCCTGTGTGTATGGGATCAGCAGCCGCGCCAGTGGACGACCGGCCACGTACAGATACTGCAAGATCTGGCGTGGATAATTCGCGAGCGTGTTTTCGAATAAGAGGGCTTTTACCCGACGAAAATAAGCATTTTCAACCCACAACCGACTTCAGGTCTTTTTCGATATGTCGACCGGGTAGTCCCTTTCGTGCCGGTATACATTGAATGGGATTTATAGGACCAACCGATCCGAACTAGTCACCGGAAGTAGCTGTGCCGAAGACACTGGATTCACCGCGCACTCGCCCGCAGGCTGCCGAGGCCGACACCGTTGCCGCCCGTCGCCCCCTTGTCGATCGTCTTCGAGTCGATCCCCTCAACACCGTGATCACCGTCGCGGTGGATGTGCTTGCTGCAGCCGTCGCGTTGATCGGAGCCTTGCTCTGGTATTCGGGCAGTCTCACCGATACCGGCTGGCTCCCATGGCTGTTCCTGCCGCTGCTGATCGTAATCCTTGCCGGCAAGTCGATGTACCGACGCGGCCTTCGGCGTAACTTCCTCGACGAGATCGGTCCGGCCGAAACTGCTGTCGCCTTCGCGTCGCTCGCGCTGTTGGTCGCAATGTTTCTGGCCGACACAGACTATCGGCCCAGCACAGTCGTACTACGCCTGTGGTTGCTGGCCTGCATCACGGTCGCGCTCGCCCGCTTGATCCGCGTCGTCGTCCAGCGCACGCTTCGCACCAAGTTCGGATCTGCCGCGCCGACCATCGTGCTGGGCAACGATCCCATTGCGCACCAACTGGTTTCGAGGACACGCCAGTTCCCCGAGTACGGTCTCGCACCGGTCGGCTACATCGGTGCGGCACCGGTCGCAGACGTCTCCCCGGCCGGCGAGGTGCCCGATCTCCCGCACCTGGGGCTCCCGAGCGGTTTCGAGGCAGTTGCACGGAGAACCGGAGCGGAGGAGCTGATAGTCGCATTCGCACCGACCGAGGACCGAGAGCTGCTCGGTGCCATCAGGACTGCCCACCGACTCGGAATGCGCGTGTGGGTGGTACCCAGGCTGTACGACGCCGTGGGCGTCAACACTCGCGTCGAGCACATCGGCGGTCTGCCGTTGATGGTGCTTCCGCACGTGAACCCCAAGGGGTGGCAATTCGCCCTCAAGGGACTTCTCGATCGAGTCCTGACCGCATTCGGACTCCTCCTGCTCTCCCCCGTCTTCCTGACGCTGATGCTGCTCGTACGCCTGAGCTCCCCCGGCCCGATCTTCTTCAAGCAGGAGCGAATCGGCCGCGACGGACTGCCGTTCGATTGCCTGAAGTTCCGCTCCATGCGACCGCCGCGGGCGTCCGACGCCGAATTCGAGCGCAAGGCCGGTGACGCACCCGGCGGTGTCGAAGGTGTGGATCGACGAACGCGCATCGGAAAGATCATGCGCCAGACCTCGATGGACGAACTTCCACAGTTGCTCAACGTACTTCGCGGCGACATGAGTTTGGTCGGTCCGCGCCCCGAGCGTCCCGAGTACGTCGACCTGTTCGAGATGCAGATCCGTCGGTACGGAGAGAGACACCGCGTCAAGGCCGGTGTGACGGGATGGGCTCAGGTTCACGGCCTTCGCGGCCAGACGTCCATCGCGGACCGCGCCGAATGGGACAACTACTACATCGAGAACTGGTCCGTGTGGCTCGATGTCAAGATCCTGTTCCTCACAGTCCTGGCCGTGCTGAAGCGCGCCGAGGACTGATCGTGATCTACGCCGAACGCGGCCACGTTCGGGTCACCCCGTGATCACGTACGTAGCACTCGCTTTCGGTGCGGCGGTGGTGCTTGCGCTGGGCTGCGCGGTGGCGTCGGCGATCTACCGCCGCCCGCAGCGCGGAGTGCTGTTGCTCGCTGCACTCGTTCCGCTGCACGGCCTTCTGGTTCTGGTGCCTCTGCCCGGCGTGGTGTCCGGCTGGAAGGAAGGCCTCGTCGTGTTCACGGTTCTGTGTGCGTGGCTACGCCGACCCCGGCACGTCCGTGGCTCGACACCTCGGGTGTTCGTGCCGTGGTGGCCCGCGGCCGTCGTCTACGTCGTGTTCGGCACCGTGTCGGCCTTCGCCACGTTCGGGATCGTCGGTGTGTTCGGCATCAAGGTGACCTTCTTCTACATCCTGCTGGTGGTCGTCATGTGGCTTGCGCCCTTCGACGCCGAGGACCGCGACCACCTCGTCTCCGTTCTCATGGGTATGGGTGTGTTCACCTCGGTGGTGGGCATTGCGCAACTCGTGGCAGGACCCGCAGCACTGGTGGCGCTGGGGTACGAATACGACACGCAGGTCCGGACCTCGGGTGGATTGCTCCGTACGTTCAGCACGTTCAACTTGCCGTTCCCGTTCGGGCTGTACGTGATGTTGGCGTTGCTCGTCGGTGGTGCGGTCGCGCTGGCCGACCCACGCCGTCGTCGAAACATGTTGTTCCTGTGCGCGACTCCGATGATGGTGGTCGCCATGTCCAGCTCGATCGTGCGAGGAGCAATTCTGGGGCTCGCGGTCGGAGCCATCTACTTGATCGCTGTGCGCTTCCGCTACCTCGCCGCGCCGCTCGCGCTTGCTGCGGTCGCGGTTGCGGTTGCCATTCCCTTCGTACCCAAGGTCACCTCGGTCTTCTTCTCGTCGAGCAGCCTGGGCCAACGCGGCGACGGCTGGGCCAACATCATTGCCAGTATCCTGATCCATCCGTTCGGGACGGGCCTGGGATCGAGTGGTTCGGCGGCGGACCGTATCTCCACCGCCGAGGGTGCCGCGTTCACGGAATCGGGACTCTCGACCAACTACCAGCCCGACAACTATTACGTGAAGGCCCTGCTCGAACTGGGGCCGATCGGGCTCTGGGCGGTGGTGGCACTGCTGGTGACGTCGTTGCTGTGGTGCACGCGCCTCGCACGTGCACTGCGAGGTGACGACGGCGCGCTTGCCCTCGGCGTCGGCGCGTCGATCGTCGCAGCCATGTTCGCCAGTCTCGTCTCCACATATTTCGAGATCTTTCCGATCGATGTCTATTTCTGGCTCTTGTTAGGAGTGGTGGGATGCGCAGCAGCGCAACACGAATCGTCTTCGGGGCGCTCGCCCTCCGGCCGGGCGGAAGCGGAGTACAGACCTACATTCGCGAGCTCCTGAACGAACTACCGGACTGTCTGACCGATGCCGATCTCGCCGCGGTGGTGCAGCGCGACGCCGTCGGCGAGCTCCCGCCCTCGGTTCGCGCTGTGAAGCGGCCGGTCGCCGGCGGTGCTGTTCGCGCGCTGCTCGGTGCCCTCCCCGTCGGAGACTGCGACGTGGTGCACGGCCTCGATGTCGACCTCCCACTGTTCACCAAGGCCTTCACCGTTGCGACAGTGCACGACCTTTCGGTGATCGACATGCCGTCGGCCTCCAGCAGATTTCGCGCACTGGGTGAACAGAGACTGGTGCGGCGTGCCCTCCGCCGTGCCGATCTGCTCATCGCGGTCTCGCAGTTCACCGCCGATCGAATCAAGGCTGTCAGCGGGCGCGACGCCACCGTGGTCGGACTGGCACCGGCAGCGTGGGCGACCGTGCCGACCGCAGGCCGAATAGACGGTGTTCGGTCCAAGTACGACTTACCGGAACGTTTCGTGATGCAGGTCGGAACGGTGGAGCCGCGCAAGAACGTTCAGCTGGTGGCCGACGCGGCCGAGAGTCTCGGCATCCCTTGCCTGCTGGCCGGAGCCGGCTCGACCGGCCGCGACGCGCCACACAACTCCCGGGGTCTCGGGTACGTCGATGTCGAGGATCTGCCCGCTCTCTATGCTGCCGCGACCGTCACCGCTTACGCCTCTCGCTACGAGGGCTATGGGCTACCACCGGTCGAGGCCATGGCCTCGGGCGGTGCGGTGGTCGCCAGTGCCGTCGGTGCACTCCCGGACGTCGTAGGCGACGGTGCCGTACTCGTCGGATCGGAGAACGTGGACGACTGGGTGCAGGCGATGAAACCCATGG
This sequence comes from Rhodococcus sp. ARC_M12, assembly GCF_022810385.1. Classification (NCBI taxonomy): domain Bacteria; kingdom Bacillati; phylum Actinomycetota; class Actinomycetes; order Mycobacteriales; family Nocardiaceae; genus Rhodococcus; species Rhodococcus sp. ARC_M12. The sequence goes on from NZ_JALGQI010000003.1 coordinate 195,955, forward strand.
TGTTCGACGCGGACGCGCGCGCGGCTCTCGTCGCCTCGGCGGCCGTTGCCACCCGTGAGATCAGCTGGCGTCGAACAGCGGAGCTCACCGCCGAGGCGTATCGCGCTGCGGGCGTGACCTGATGGCCGAGGAGCTCGCGCTGGACGGCACCGAGCAGCCCCCGGACTACCGCGCTGTCGCAGCGGATCCGAAGGCCGCGGCCAAAGCGACGATTGCCGTTCTGATCAGCAGAGTCGTCATCGCGGCGCTGGGCTGGGTGGGCAGCGTCATCGTCGCGAGATCCCTCGGACCCGATGACTGGGGCCAGTTCAGCTTCGTCTTCGCACTGCTCGGCTTGATGTCCGTCGTGACCGATCTCGGAGTCGGACGCGTCGTGCTGGCGAAGTTGATGGACGACGACCCCGACGAGATCGGTCGAACTGCGTCGTCGTTTCTGGCTCTGCGTACCGTACTCGGATTGGTGGGGTACGTGCTGGCCGTGGCATACGTTCTCCTGCTGCAGTATCCGAGCGAGGTGGTCCTGGCGACGGTGGTGGGCGGACTGGTGGTCGTGTTCGCGACGCCGGGGCACGCCTTGAGCGTGCTCTTCCAGAGCCGTCACCGTCTGGTACTCGTGGCCGTTGCCGAAAGCGCCGGTCAGGCAATCCAATTGGCGTTGACCGTGCTAGCTGCCGTGCTGGCCCCCACCCTGTTGATCTTCGTCCTCCCCGCCGTGGCCAACGAAGTGTTCAAGCTGATCACCAAGGGTTTCGGCATCGGCAACCGTTCCATCGGCCTGCGACCGTCGAAGCACATCGAAATTCGCCGCTGGGGGCCCTACCTGAAGGAGGCCGTGCCACTCGCGATCGGCTTCGCCCTCACCATTGCCATGCTCAAGATCGACATGTTGATGCTCAGCCTGCTCGACACCTTCGAGGCCGTGGGACTGTATTCCATCGGCTACAAGTTCTCGGACATGATCGACACCTTCGTGTTGGCTGCGGTGGCCCCGATCAGCACCCTGCTCGTCGCGTCGTGGCCCCATGACACCACAGCATTTCGCGCACGCTCACGTTCGGCCGCACTGCTGTTCGCGCTCTTCGGTGCAATGGCTGTCGCGGCGTTCGTACCTTCGGCGGAGCCGTTGATCGGCCTGCTCTACGGCGACAGCTTCGTCGACGGAGCTCATGCAGCCCGTCTGCTGGTGATCGGCGCAGCGCTCATGTCGTTGGTGATGCTGGGTATCTTCCTGCTCGCCTCGGCCGGAATGCAGCGTCACTACCCCTTGGTGGCGATGGTCGGTCTGGTCCTGAACATCGGGTTGAACCTCGTTCTGATCCCGCGGATGTCGTACGACGGAGCTGCAGTGTCCACCGTCGTGACGATCGGAACCACCCTCGTCCTGTTGTGGATCGTGATCGCGAGGAGCATGCCCGTCTCCAGACTGTTTCCGCTGCAATCCATTTCGGTGATCTTCGTCATCACCGCGGGCACGACGGTCGGCGGCTGGTTCCTGGTGCAGCACTATCCCGGCGTGTGGCTGCTCGTGTCCGTTGCGGCGGCCCTGACGGTCGCGGCCTTGCTGTATGCGTTCGTCGCGATCGGACTCGTCGAGTCACCGTTTCCGGGATCAGCCGAGAAAGGACGACACCGTGCACGCACCCAGTGAGGACTACGGAACGAACGGACATATCGCCCGATTCGAGCCCCACCCGGCGGAGTCGAAGTTCGGTTTCGCAATCATTACGGACCGATGCACATGTTATTCCAATGTTGTTGACATACAGTTCCATTCACGAACGGCACGGCTACGCGAACAGCGCGCTCACCCCGCTATCATCGAGACCGTTGGCTCCACTGAACACCGAAGCGGTACGTCCGCTCGCATCGACGACGGAAAGGTACGCGGTTGATGTCCGTCCACGATGCCGTCCACCGGGGCGACGTGCCCCCACCGATCGACCTCGCGGGCCACATGCGTGAACTGGGCCGAGCTCTTCTCCCTGCCGTGATCATTGCCGCCCTGGTCGGTGCGGGCGTGTTCTACCTCAGAAGCGAACTCACCGAGAAGCAGTACGCCGCGTCGATCGTCACCGAGATCGAACCTGTCCAAACCCTCGTTCCCGGTGACGCGTTCATCGAACAGATGCGCGCACCGTTCATCGAATTGGCCACCGATCGCGTAGTGCTCGATCAAGTTCTCTCACAGGTCGACGCCGGGATGGACGCCGCGGAACTCGCCTCGAGCGTAGAGCTCTCACCCGGTACCTCACCGGCGCTCTTGACCGTGACGGTGACGACCCGATCTCCCGAATTGGCAGCAGATCTGGCCGAAACGCTGGTGTCGACCATGGCCACTACCTCCTCTGCCAATGCGATCCGTGACTCGCAGGAGCGAACGGACGAGGGACAGTCCGCCATCGACGCGCAACAGTCGCGGGTGGACGCTCTCCCCGCCGACGATCCGAGTCGGCCTGCCGCTCTGTCCGAGCTCGCCGAACTACGCACCCGGCAGAGCGAACTCGAGGCCACTGCGAGCGGAGATCGACTGGTGGTGCTGTCGAACCCCGAGCAGAGCACCACTCCGGTCTCACCGAAACCGGTCTCGGAGGCACTGGTCGCAGCACTCGCCGCTCTGATCGTCGCGGCCGAACTAATCGTGCTGCTCCGAGGCCGATTCGGCCGCAGGCCCTCTCGCTCCTGGGCCCGCCGAGTCTCGCGCAAATACGGTGCACACTTCGACCCCGCGACCGGCGACACGATGCCACCCGCTGTTGCGTCACGAATCGCCGCCCTCGAACGCGGCGACCGACCCGCGTCCAGGGGTGCACGACACGCTGCTCCCAAAGGCGAGAGCGTCGTTCTGCTGTTGGTCGGGGAAGGTGCGGACTTCGAGTCGACTCGCGGGCCGGGCCCGACAGCCGGACATCACAGAGCCACCGCCGAATTCGGCCTGTCGGAACAGTGGTGGCACTACACCGACGTCGGCGACGTCGAGACCGTCGTGGTGCTGGTGTCGAAACGTGGACGGGACAAGAAAGCCGCAACCACGGCGCTGCGGCGGCTGAACGACTTCGACATTCCCGTACACCTGGTACTGCAGAACAAGAACTCGACCCGACGAGTGGAACAGACCGCGCAGACGATCGCGCCGGAAGGCCAACGCGATGCCAGCTGACAGAATTGCCGTCGTACACGAAAGATTCACCGAGATCGCCGGTTCCGAGCATGTCGTCGAACAACTCGCACTGCACTGGCCCGCGGCCGAGGTGTTCGCGCCCATCGCCAGGCAGTCCGGGGTTCCGGCGGGAATCAGCCATGGGCCGCACACGTCCGGCCTCGATCGGGTGTACAAGGCGTTGGGCCAACGGTCGTACGCGCCCGTTCTTCCGATGATGCCGTTGGCCTTTCGCCGCATGCCGCTCCGCGGTTTCGATGCTGTTGTGGTGAGCCACCACGCATTCGCGACCCAGGCCGTGTTCGCCACGGACTCCCCGGTGATCGCCTACGTGCACAGCCCCGCACGGTGGGCCTGGGACCCCGAACTCCGCGCAGGCGAAGGCGGCGGCCGAGCCGGAGCGGCCATACTGACGGCGCTGTCCGCCGTTGCCCGTCGGTGCGAAATCGCTGCCGCACCGAAACTGACCACGGTGGTGGCCAACTCGTCTGCAGTCGCACGTCGGATCGACGACTGGTGGGGTCGAGACGACGCCGTGGTGGTCCATCCTCCCGTCGACACCGAGGGCTTCACTCCGGATCCGTCCGTCGAGCGGGAGAACTTCTTCCTGCTCGCGGGGCGTCTGGTTCCCTACAAGCGGCCGGACATCGCGGTACGCGCTGCCGCCGAGGCCGACGTTCCCCTCGTGGTCGCAGGAGACGGTCGTGCCATGAACGCCTGCCGGGAACTGGCCGGACCGAAAACGACCTTCCTCGGACGGGTTTCACACGAGAAGCTCCTCGAACTGCACAGAACGACGCGTGCATTGCTGATGCCGGGAGTAGAGGACTTCGGCATCGTCCCCGTCGAGTCGATGGCGACCGGGACACCGGTCATCGCCTTGGGAGACGGTGGCGCCATGGACTCCGTGGTTCCCGGTAGGACCGGCCTGCATGTGAGCCCTGGCTCGGACGAAGAAGTCGTCGCCGGGTTCGCCGAGGCCATGCGCTCGTTGGATCCCGCCGACTACGATCGCGTCGCCATTCGCACGTGGGCGGAGGGCTTCTCACGAGCCAACTTCCGCAGTCGAATGCAGGAGATCGTCGATGCCGTCCGCTGAGCGCAGGTACCGCTCGACTGCGCTGGACCGCGTCTTCGCCGACACCCGGATAGTGACCGCGGTCGGTCCCGTTCGTGGCCTCGACATCGAGCGCACGCGACACACCCTCACCGCCGCCGAACACGTCGATGCGTCACCGCACATCGCGCTGGAACCACGCTCGGATGCTCGACGATGGCGATACCGCACCGGCATCGCCGGCGATAATGTCACCTCCGATACCGGTCCCACCGACGATCTGGGACAGATGCTCACCGACATTCGATCGAGGAACGGCGCGCGCGGTCCACTCGACGTGGTCGTGTTCGACGAGCATCTCGCCATCGACTACTCGCACGGAATCGGTGACGGTCAGATCGGCGTGATGATGTTGGCGGCGTTCTGCGACGATGCCGACGGGTCTCTGGTTCCCGGACTCGCCGCAGGCTTACCTCCGAGCACGACATGGAAAGCCCTGTGGCGTCACTATTCTCGAAGTCCGAAGACATTGGCGGACTTCTGGACACTGCGCTCGCGCCATCGGACCGAACGGGACACCTCCGGTCCACGTCGCCGGATCGAGAACTGGGAAGCCGGAAAAGTCAGCCGAGCCGGGTACATGAGCAGAGCCCGAGTCGACGAGCTCAAGCACTGGACGGCCGAGAACCTGCCCGGAGCGACCGCCGCGTCGGTATCCATTGCCCTCTGGAGCGCCGCGCTACGAGCAGAATCCGTCGACGTCGACGATCACATCATGGTGTTGTTCAACAGCAGACGCTACCTCGACCCGGCCCAGCAGAGTGCGCACGGAAATTTCGCCGTGGGCATTCCACTTCACCTCCCAGCCGACACGACACCCGTCGCAATCACCACAACGATGCGTGAGGTGATCGAATCCGGTTGGCCCATCGCAGTACTGGGCATGTCGCAACTTCGCGATGTGGCGTCACGCATTCGGTCTTCGGCACAGTCGCAGGAAAAGAATTCGGTCGTCGAGGTACCCGAGACCTTGCGGTTGGCCGTGAGCGACCTCGGGAGAGTGCGGGTGTTCGACCACCTCGACTGGGTCGACGACGGCAGGCCCCCGCAAATGGCCGCGTCGCTCGAACCGGACGGTCCGGACGGCTGCACGATGCTCATCGCCGAAATCGCCGGTGGGCGTACCTATACGGCCTCGTTCTGCAGCAAGATGGTCGAGGTCGCCGTCATGGATGCAGCGCTACGCAGAATGTGTGAAGACCCAGTGGCACTCCTCCGCGATGCGCACTGATCCGCCGGAACCACCTTTGCCGCACAGACGGGCCGACACATGACCGACGAGTCGACAGTTCTCTTCCTTGCACACACCGGCCAGGTGTCGGGTGCCGAGAAGGTGCTGCTGGATTTGATCGACGAGGCCACCCGTCGCGGCCATGCCACCGTGATCGCCTGCCCTGCAGGCCCATTGGCAGATCGTCTACCCGACACGACGCGGCACGTCCGCATCGACGAGCTCGGATTGGGTGGACAACGTGGTGCCGCTCGCGGTGTCGCGGCGATCCGGATGATCGCTCATTGGGTCGGTGCGGCACGCGCGGTGCGCACGATTGCCCGCGCACCGGGCACCGCCACTGTCGTCAACTCACTGTTCGCGCTCCCTGTGGCACGGTTTGCGCGACCCGCCCGCGGGGCGTCGTGGCTCGTACACGACACGATGACGTCTCTCAAGCAGCGCGTGGTGGTCCGGTTCGCCCGCCCGGCCGTTCGCGTCGCAGTCTCGGTGTCCGAGGCCACCGCAGTACCTCTTCGTAGAGCCGGCCTCCCTGTGGTGGTGTCACACAACGGAGTGCCGTGGCCGGTTCCGCGGTTCGGCGGTGCGCTGCACTCTCCGCCGGTCGTGGGGATGCTGGCGTTGTTGACGCCGTGGAAGGGACATCGCGTTCTGCTCGACGCCGTCGCCACACTTCCCGATGTCCGGGTCGAACTGGCCGGGGGTAGCTTCCCCGGCGATCGCGACTACGTCGACGAACTCCATGCGCGCGCCGCCGAACCGGATCTCGCCGGCCGTGTCGAGTTTCTCGGGCACATCGACGCCGAGTCCGCTCTACGCAGATGGGACATCGTCGTCTCGGCAAGTACGTCTCCGGAAGCCGGCCCGTTGTCGGTCCTGGAAGCGATGTCGCACGGGCTGCCGGTGATAGGAACCGACCACGGCGGTACACACGAGTTTCTCGCCGACGGTGCCGGGGTTCTGGTCGAGCCGGGTAACTCCGCGGCGCTCGCCGCTGCTGTGTCGGCCGTCATCGACGACGACGACCGACGACGCCTACTCGGCGAGACTGCCAGATACCGGGTGGCCAGCCGACACGACATCGGCGACACGCTGCCGGAGCTGCTGCATCGATTGACCAGCTGAGCGCACCCCACCGGCGGCTCCAACTCGGTGATATTCGAACATCGACGAGCACGGCTGTGTTTCAATCGTGTCCCGACTGGAACGAGGGGGCACTGTGACTCGCGCACTGACGAGGTCGAACGAGCATTACCAATGGGGCATGGGCGTGATGACGTCACTCGCTGTCACCACCCTCGTCAAGCGAATCGTCTCGGCCGCCGCTCTGGCCATGGCCGTCGTGGTCACCCTCGAGCTCGCGTTCGGTTACGGCGCGACCACACCCATCCCCTCGATCGTCCAGTGGACCTGCATGATCGCCGCCTACATCATGGGCGCGTTCTGGTGGTTCGGTCCGTGGCCGACGCTGGGGCAAGCGTTCGCCTTCGTCATCATCGCCGATCTGGCGATTTTCGGTGCCACCATCACCGCGAACTTCGCGCCGGAAGTCACCCTCGGCAAGTGCACTTTTCTCATCCCGATGGGAATGCTGGCCGGATTCTTCTTCGACAAGTGGCGACTGGCTGCTCACATCGCCGCGTGCCTGCTGGGAACGTCCATCGTCGCGGTGTACATAGTGCTGGAGCGGGACGTCGACACCTTCGTCGCGGTGGTTCTGTGGGCCCCGATCGTCGTGACACTGACCGGTTTCGTGTTGATGTTGCAACTGACGACACAGTCGATTCGAACGGAATTCGAGTAGTACCCAACAGGTTCCGTCAGAACGTCAGCAGGACTTTGCTCGACCGGGACGCATCGGCGACGAGTGCGAACGCATCGAGCGCCTGCACGACTGGGTAGTCCGCTGTGATGACGGGTGCAACATCGAGCGAACCGTCGGCGGACGAACAGGAGATTCACCGTGCGCACATTTCCCCTCCCCCACATCGGGACGGACGTCTCGAGCATCGTGCTGGGGTTCATGCGCATCACCGATCTCGACGACGACCGGATACGGCGGTTGGTGTACACCGCCCTCGACGTCGGCGTCACGGTGTTCGACCATGCGGACATCTACGGCGGAGCCCCGCATACGTGCGAGAAGCGATTCGGTGACGCAGTGACACTGACCCCGTCGCAGCGCGAGAGCATCGCCATTCAGAGCAAGGTCGGTATTCGCGAGGGCTGGTTCGACTTCTCCGAGGATCACATCGTCACGACGGTCGAAGGGTCACTCCGCGCACTCGGTATCGATCACCTGGACACACTTCTTCTGCACCGCCCGGACACCCTTGTCGAACCGGAGGAAGTCGCGGCGGCCTTCGACCGGTTGCACGCGTCGGGCAAGGTGCTGGGCTTCGGCGTTTCCAATCACACTCCTGGCCAGATCGAATTGCTGAAAACTGCTGTCACTCAACCTGTTCTCTTCGATCAAGTACAGCTGAGCATCGTGCATTCGCCCTTGATCGCGGCCGGCCTGACCGCCAACATGAGCACCGAGGACCAATCGATCGACCGCGACAACGGGTTGCTGGACTACGCGAGAACGCACGGCATCACCCTGCAGGCGTGGTCGCCGTTCCAGAGCGGTACGTCCTCCGGCGTCTTCGTCGGTGACCGCGAGAATTACGCCGACCTCAATGTCGCGTTGGACGAGATCGCCGATGCACACGGCACCACCCCGTCCGCGGTGGCGACGGCGTGGATCACCCGACACCCGGCGAACATCCAGGTAGTGCTCGGCACCACGAATCCCGATCGTGTGGCCGACGCCGCCCGCGGTTCGGAGATCCGCCTGACCAGGCAGGAGTGGTACCGACTGTTCCGGACTGCCGGCCACACACTGCCGTGAACGATGCTCAGGCGCGTCACATCTGCCGTTACCTCATCGTTATCGACTAGCTATCACTCCGTGATGAACAGGCCTCGATACGGTGACGTTGCGCTGTCAGGATTACCGCACGGCATGCAACGGAACCTGTAGCCCTCGGGTTCTACCCAGTGCATGTCGGTCGTTAGGCCATCCGAACTGAGAGGTTCGCATCGTGACTGTCACCGACCACCTCGATTCCCGCTTCGCACCCGTCGGGCGCGGCAACGCTCACTACTCGATGTCCACCGAGCTCTACTCACCTCACCTGACCGTCGTCCGCGTCACGGGTGATCTCGATCTGAGGTCTCGCTCCGTTCTCGCGCAGGTGCTCGACGACGCCCTGGCCACGAAAACGGTTGTGCTGCTTGACTTGTCGGATGTCACCTTCATGTACTCGGGCGCTGGGTACGTGGTTCTCGACGCAGCCGCGCACAGTGCAGGACGTCTCGAGGTCTTCGCGCCGACGCGGCCCGCTCGTCGCGTGCTAGAGGCCTTGGGCGCGGCCACCATCGTGGCGGATCCGCGCGCTGCCTGACCGCTAGAGGTTTACGGGCCGCCCGATTCGGAAAACCCCGGATGGACAGCGACTCCCGACGGCAAGTTCTGCCGCGAGCCGCCTCCACTGGACCGAAGCGGCTCGTTCGACTTGCCGCGTGGAGCATCTCACGCACACCGAGGCAAGGATCGACAATGTCCGACCAGTTCAGCAAAGCCGACCCGACCACCGCTTTTCCACTGCCAGATCGGGCCGAGCAGGGTCGCCTCGTCCACCCGGGCCTGACACGCGACATGGTCACTGCACCCGATCACGGCGAGAATTCATACCGCGGATCGGATCGACTGCACGGCCGCAAGGCATTGATCACCGGCGGCGATTCGGGCATCGGCCGTGCTGTTGCACTTGCGTTCGCCCGCGAGGGTGCCGACGTCGTCATCGCACACCTCGAATCCGAAGGTCCCGACGCGCAGGCCACCGTCGACCTCATCGAGGGAGCAGGCCGCGCGGGTAGAGCCATCGCCTGCGATCTCACCGACGAGTCACAGTGCGTGAAGCTGGTCGACACCGCATCCGAGGTACTCGGCGGTCTCGACATCGTCGTCAACAACGCCGCATTCCAGATGGCTCAGATGGGCGGGATCGCCGACATCACCACCGAGCAGTTCGATCGGGTGCTCAAGACCAACCTGTACGCCTTGTTCTGGATCTCGAAACGCGCCGCCGAAATCATGGACGCAGGATCGACGATCATCAACACGACTTCGATTCAGGCGTCGAATCCGTCTCCGGAATTGATGGACTACGCGACCACCAAAGCGGGAATCGTCGCCTTCACCAAGGGCCTCGCCGGCGATCTTGCAGAGCGCGGCATTCGCGTCAATGCTGTTGCACCCGGCCCGATCTGGACGCCGCTCATTCCCGCGACGATGCCAGCCGAGAAGTACGAGAAGTTCGGTGAGACCGTTCCGCTCGGACGAGCCGGCCAGCCGGCGGAGTTGGCTCCGTCCTATGTGTTCCTGGCATCGAACGAATCGAGCTACATCACCGGCGAGACCATCGCCGTCACCGGCGGAACGCCATTCAACTGATCGTGTCGCCGTTCTCCGATCCGCGCCACGCGAGAAGCACGCCGTCTCCTTCGGGGCGTCGCCACGGCAGAAACAGCGCGACGGTCAGCGCACATGCCATAGCGGCCCCGACGGTGACGAACGACGCGAGCTGAAAGCCTTCGAGTGAGGCCGCCTTCATCGCGTAGACGAGGTCGGCCTTCTGCGACGCGAAGATCGGATTGGTGGGCGCTTTCACGATCTCGATGACGCTGACGACAGTTTCGCGAGCAAACGCTTTTTGGTACGGCTCCATGATCGCGTCGGGTATCGCGTCGATCTTCGGACCGACCTGCGCGGTGTAGATCGACGCGACGATCGATCCGAGCACCGCAACTCCGAGGGTTCCGCCGACCTCGCGGGTGGTGTCGTTCACCGCCGAGCCCGCCCCTGCTTCGTCGAGCGTCACCGAGGACATGATCGACTCGGTGGCAGGGCCCTGCACGATCGCCAGGCCGAGGCCCATCAGAATCATCGACACGAGAACCGGCCCCAGATAAGGCGTTTCGACCTTCACCTGACCTGCGATGAACATGCCGATACTCATCACCACGAGCCCGAAGACGATCACGGCCGTGGTTCCGATGCGTTGCGCGATGATCGTGGCCAGCGGTGCACCGATTGCGATGGATATCGCGAAAGGCAGCGAGTGCACCCCGAACTGCAGCGGAGTCAGCTCCATCACTCCCTGGAAGTACTGGGTGATCATGAAGAGGAAGCCGAACATACTGAAGTACGCCACAGCAATGGCCAATGCGGGCAGTGAGAATCTCCGGTTTCGGAACAGATTCAGGTCCAACACCGGAGACGGTGTTCGCAGCTCCCACCAGACGAATGCAACGACGGCTGCCGAGCCGGCCGCGTACGCACCGATGCTGATGGCAGACAGCCAACCGTTGTGCGGCGCTTCGATGATCGCCCAGACCAGCACGGTGATGCCGGCCAGCGACAATGCGATACCGACGGGGTCGTACTTGCCGACATGCTCCGCTTTCGATTCCGGAACACAGGCCAGTGCGGCCACCAGAACGAGCAGTGCCACAGGAACATTGATCCAGAACACCGAGTGCCACGAGAAGTGCTCGAGCAGAAATCCGCCCGCGGTGGGGCCGATGGCGATGGCGAACCCGGCCATGGCCGTCCAGGCCGCGATGGCCAGCGCCCGCTCCTTGGCGTCGGTGAAGATGTTGATGATCAGGGCAAGGGTCGCCGGGAAGACCGCAGCCGCACACACGCCCATTGCCGCTCGGGCCGCGACCACCTGCCCCAGATCGGCAGCGACAGCACCGCCGATCGACATCACCGCGATACCGGCAAGCCCGACGACCATGACCTTCTTGCGGCCGTAGCGATCACCGAGGTGCCCGAATGCCAGCAGCAGCCCCGCGAACGTCAGCGTGTAGGCGTCGACCACCCATTGAAGCCCGCTGATGTCGGCACGGAGCTGCAGTCCCATGGAAGGCAGTGCAACGTTGACGACGGTGTTGTCCAGCACGACGAGCAACTCGGCCACACAGATCACGAGCAGTGCGAGGTATCGCCGACGAAACTGCGGCTTGCCTGTTCGATGACGCGAGGTAGTAAGTGACGACATGACACTCCCCTTCGGCTATGACGTTCGGCATAGTTCCGATGAGGAAGTTAGCTGTTACTCGTAGTTATAGCAATACCAATGGCCGCATCACTGCCTGCGTCAGCGGCCGGCCGACACCTCCACGACCGCCTCGAGCAGGGCCAGCAGCTCCTGCTCCGTCCGATCGAGTGCGGTGATCGATCGCTGCGCCTTGGCCACGATCAACGCGCCTTCGATGGCCGCGATCGCAAAGGTGGCCAACGCGTGAGATCGCTCGCGGGCGACACCACGCTGCCACAGCGACGCTGCGATGGTGTCTTCCCAGGAGGAGAACGACTCACCCGCCGCCGTCACGGCACCGGGAGCATTGAGCCCCTCGAGCGCGGCGGGAGCGACCGGACACCCCGCTACGAAGTCGGTGGCCAGCAATTCTCCGCGAAACCCTTCGATGATGGCCCGGACGGTGGCAGCGGGGCCTGCCGCGGTGAGGCCGGCCGAGATCATCGCACCCATGGTGGCTCCCGCAGTGCGCGTCGCCTCTTCCACGAGCTGGGGCTTGCCGCGCGGAAAGTGGTGGTAGATCGAGCCACGGGGCGCGCCCGCGTGATCGATGACGTCGGCCAGCGACGTCGCTTCCACGCCGCGTCTGCGAAACAGATACGCAGCGCTGCGCAGCATGTCGTCCCGAGCGCTGCTTCGACTCGCCATCCGAACCTCCCGTGAGAACATCACTATCGTTGACGTGACGTCGCGTTACATCTACAGTCACCCTGTAGCTATGCTGTTGAGCATAGCTGGAACAGCAGTCCCGAGACCGGAGAAACGCCATGTCCCTCGACACCGACGTGATCGATCTGCACAGCCCGCTCACTCTCGCCTGCGGGCAGATCCTGCCGAATCGGGTGATGAAGGCCGCTCTCAGCGAAGGACTGTCCACCGCCGAGCACGGCCCGGACTCCCGCCTGGAAACGCTGTACCGCCAGTGGGGCGCGGGCGGCTACGGCCTGGTGGTGACCGGCAACGTGATGGTCGACCGGTCCCATCTCGGCGAACCGGGCAATGTCGTCATCGAGGACGACCGCGACCGCGATGCGCTGGCCCGTTGGGCGAAGGCAACATCCGACGGCGGTGCCCCCATCTGGATGCAGCTCAATCACCCCGGTCGGCAGGCCAACCCGCTCGTCACCCGCTCCAAGCCCGTTGCACCGTCTGCCATCGCCCCCAATATCCCGGGAATTCCTGCACCTCGGGCATTGAGCGAGAACGAGATTCACGAGATCATCGGACGATTCGCCACCGCAGCGGCCGTGGCCGAGACGGCCGGCTTCGACGGCGTCCAGATTCACGGGGCGCACGGCTACCTGGTGTCGCAGTTCCTGTCGCCTCTGTCCAATCGGCGCGACGACACCTGGGGCGGCGACCTAGACGGACGGATGCGATTCGTCCTCGAAGTGGTCCGCGCAATCAGAGCAGCGGTGTCTCCGAGTTTTGCGGTGGGAATCAAACTGAATTCGGCGGACTTCCAGCGCGGCGGGTTCAGCGAGGAAGAATCGCGCATCACCGTCGAGCATCTCGTTCGAGAATCGATCGATCTGATCGAAATAAGCGGTGGCAGTTACGAATCACCCGCAATGATGGGTACCGCGAGCACCCGCGATCGTGAGGCGTAATTCCTGGAGTACGCGCGAACGGTGCGCGACGCGGCTGGAGCGGTGCCACTTGCGGTCACCGGGGGCTTCCGCACCCGCTCGGTGATGAGTTCGGCAGTGCGATCGGGCGAGTGCGACATGGTCGGCCTGGGCCGTCCGACTGCCCTCGCCCCGGCCGTCGCGAGCTCGCTGGTCGACGGCACGCTGGATCGGGTCGAATCTCCTCGCGTGGCCCTGCGCGTCCCGTCGATGGCCGGCGCGTTCAAGCAGATCAACGGCGCTCTCGATCTGCAATGGCACACCGACCAACTGCAGCTCATCGGAGCTGGGCAGCAACCGAATTCGAGCCGTCCGGCATGGAAGACTGCGGCAACGATGATGCAGCGCAACGGCTGGGACGCGTTCCGCAACCGCCGAAGCGCCGCTCGGACCGACACCTCCGCTGCAGTGGCAAAATTCCGCCGCGAGCGCTGGATCGGCAAGCACATTGCGAATCCGATCGTCAATGGACTCACATCGATCGGTGTCCGAACCTCTCTGGTCACCGATATCGAGACCGTCGGCCGCAAGTCCGGCCTACGTCGGCAGGTACCGGTGTCGGCAGTGTTCGACGACACCGGAGCCTGGCTGATCTCCCAGCACGGAACCCGATCCGGCTGGGGAGCGAACATCACCGACGAACCCAGGATCCGACTACGTGCGGGCACCCGATGGCTAACCGGCACAGCGACTTTCGTGCCCGACGACGACGTCGCCCTCCGAGCGCGAACCTTCTCGAACAATCCGGTTCTCGGACGTTTGATCGAAGCCGGCTTCCGCGCGTTGCAGACCGACCCGATCTCGGTTCGGGTGGAGTTCGACGTCTGACCTGGATGTTGCCCAAAAATTAGGTTTGCTTTACTTAAGTTGTGAAGACGCTCCCCCACTTGTCGGTCACCCTCGGCGCGGTCCTTGTCGCAACCCTGGTCTCGTCCTGCGGTGCCGGCACAGAACCGGCGGCGACGAACTCGGCGACGCATTCGGTCACCACGCAGTTCGGCACCGTCGCGGTACCCGATCGAATCGAGTCGGTCGTCGTGATCGACGGCCGACGCGACCTCGACATCGCCCTCGCGTTCGATTTGCCCATCGTCGGGATTCCGGTGGAAACCGAGGCCCCGCCCGAAATTCCCGGCCCGCTGACCGAGCCCACGGGGATCCTGCTCGCAGCCGGAGTGCCCGAGCTGTATCCGCGGAACACCGTCGACCTCGAAGCCATTGCACGCGTCGATCCTGACCTGATCATCGGCCGCGACGAGGTGGTCGAAGAAATCTACGACCAGCTGAGTGCGATCGCGCCGGTGTTGCCGGTCGGCTCCACCGGCACCGGGGTCAGCTGGCAGCAGGATGTCGCATCGATCGGTGCAGCACTGAATCGCCAGGACGAAGCACGAGCAATAGTCGACGAATACACCACGCGCGTGGATGAACTCACGACGCAGTACGCCGCTGAGATTGCCAATACCGCCGTCCTGCCGGTCAGCACATCGGAGAACGGCGGGATCTCGATCGGACGTGACCGGGTGACGTCCATCGCGCTCGAGGATGTGGGAGCCCGCTTCGGATCCGCCTGGACCGCCGCCACTCCGGAAATCGACTACGGACCGGAGAACGTCACCGCCGCATCCGACGCCGTGGCGATTATTGCCGCAATCACGTCGGTGGAGGATCTGCAGGCGATGAACGCCAATCCGCTCTGGACCGGATTACCGGCTGTGCGCAACGACCGCATCGTCAGGACGGACAAGTTCACCAACGACGGCGGACCACTGACCGCGCTGTGGACCCTCGAGTTGGTGGAGAAGCTCTACGACCCGAGTTGATCACCGACCTTCGACGAACAAAGTCCTACTCGACGGCAGCCACGCCGGAGTCGCATAATCAGTCGATGGAACCGACACCCACGGGCACGCTGCGCAGCAGCGACAGCGGCTTCGCTCTGGAATTGACCAGGACCATCGCCGCTCCGCGCGAGGACGTGTGGGCCAGCCTCACCGAATCGCCTCGAACGGCGCTGTGGTTCGGGCCGTGGGAGCGTATCTCGGACAACACCGTTCGCGTCACGATGCGCTTCGAGGAGGGCGAGCCGGCCTCGGACATGGCCGTCGAAGCATGCGAGCGGCCCAGCCGACTGGCCGTGCGAACGATCGACGAGATGCAGTGGCAGCTCGAGGTTCGCCTCGACGAGAAGGATGGGTCGACGGTCCTGATCCTGGTACACAATTGCGAGAGCACCCAAGGCCTGGGCGATATCGGCCCGGGGTGGGAGTACTACCTGGACATGCTCGTCGCGTCCAGAGACGGCACTCCGTTGCCGAGCTTCGACGACTACTACCCATCACAACAGCAGTACTACGCATCACTGCGCCCGAATTGAGTCAGTGGTTGCGAAGCTCGTCGATCAGCTCGTCCTTCTTCAGCTTCGAGTAGCCCTCGAGGCCCAATTCTTTGGCTCGGTCTGTCAATTCGTCGACCGTCCAGTCCTCGTAGGATCCGGACTCTCCGCCCTTCTTTCCGACCTGCCCCCTCCCCTTGTTCGCGGCCGCGTTGGAGATGCGAGCAGCCTTCTCCTTGGAGTTGCCTTCCTCGCGGAGCTTCTCGTACAAGCCCTGGTCCTTCAACTGCGGCTGGTCCTCGGTCTCGTTCTTCTTCGACGGCATCGGAACTCCCATAGCTGGACTACTTCGATGTTGTGAGCGCTACCCGGTCTGCGCGACGACTAATCTCGCTCCCCGAGGCACGCGAGTTGGTGTGCATCGAGCGTCATCGGGTATGCGACCGGGATGAAATCCGATCGATCGCAACCAGCGGACCGGGATGCACCCGACGACCGCGACAACACCGAGGCGGAAGGTGAGCCGCTCTCGGTCGGTGTGGTCAGCGATGACGGATTTGCGTCGACGGTCGCGTCTGCCATCGTCGCCAAGTTGCCCGATCACGCGATGATCGACGGGGAGCGCCGCGAGATACGCGTATCAGGGGCATCGGTTCCACTTCCGCCTACCGCGACAGGTGCGGCCCCGCTGGGACAGTGGCTTGCATCCGTGAAAGCAGATGCCAATTACGACATCGTGTTGTGTGTGTCGGAGGTACCTCGCCGCCAGGGTTCACGCCCGGTGATCGCCGAGACCCGGGACGGCACGACCGGAGCGCTGTACGTACCCTCCTTCGGCACCCTGGCGGTGCGGCGACGCGCTGTCGCGGCTGCGTTGGCCGTACTGCACGAGTTGATCGAAGCCGACGACTCGTCTCGTCTTCCGAGGAGGTACTTCAAGTCCCGTTGGGCGTCCAGTGACTCCGGCGAGGGTGACGAAGTGCTGCTGACGTCGAGCATCTTCGGCCGAACCAGGTTGGTGTCGGGGATGATTCGATGTAATCGACCGTGGCGATTGGTGCCGACTCTGTCGAGTGCGCTTGCTGCAGCCAGTGCCGCCTCCGCCTTCGGCGTGTTCTACGCGAGCATCTGGCAGATGGCGGCATCGATGAGTCTGGGTCGACTGGCGATGATCGGAGTCACGGCTGTGATCGCCATGACGGTGTGGGTGATTCTTCCCAACGGCCTGTGGGAGAAGCGGACGTTCCGCCGCTCCACGGTCGATCGTTGGATGTACAACGCAGCCACCGTGGGAACGGTCATCACCGGCGCGCTGTGCATGTACGCGCTGCTGTTCGCGGTGGTACTCGGCTCGGCGGCGGTCGTGATTTCACCGGAGTTCCTGACCGAGCAGATCGGTCGTCCGGCGTCGATGGGCGACTACTTCTCCCTCGCCTGGCTGGCCGCGTCGCTCGGTACGGTTGCCGGCGCGGTGGGTTCGTCGGTCGCCGATCGTGAGGACATACTCGATGCCACCTACGGTCACCGTGAACTGATTCGTCGGCAGTCGGCCACGTCGTCGTCGTGACGCTCCTTCGGACCTCTCCCGTTGTGAGTGAGAACAAGAAAAGCTGGGTACGTTCGGTACATGCCATATCTGGATCGCGTTGACGACGTATTCGTGTTGAGTCTCGGCAATCGAGGGGTCGACGACACCGAGAACCGCATCGGTCCGAACTGGATTGCCGAAATGAACGCGCTTCTGGACGAGGTCGAGGCGTCCTCAGGACCGGCCGCATTGGTGACCACCGCAACGGGCAAGTACTTCTCCACGGGCGTCGACCTGTCGTGGGGGGCCGAGAACCTCGATCAGATCAACCGGTTCATCGGCACGGTACAGGAGCTGTTGGTGCGCTTTCTGACCTTCCCGATGCAGACCGTCGCAGCCATGCAGGGGCACACCTACGGCGGTGCTGCATTCTTCGTGATGGCACACGACCACCGCATCATGCGATCGGATCGCGGATTCCTGTGCTTCCCCGGCGTCAACATCGGCGCGACCTACAGCCCGGGAACCGTCGACATGGTGCGGGCGAGATTGGCTCCGCATGCCTTCCACGAGGCGCTGACGACCGGGCGTCGCTACGGCGGTGGCGACGCCATGGCGCTCGGACTGGTGGACGCGGTGTCGACTGCGGAGCGTCTGCGCGACGACGCCCTCGCCCGCGCAGCCGCGTTGGTCGGTACGCGCGGTGATGTTCTGGGCGACATCAAACGCACCATGTACGCGAGTGAGATTCGCTCGCTGCTGACGCCTGTCGCAGGCGTCGACGAGATGGAATGGGTCTCGAACTAGGCGGTGCTGTCAGTGCACCACCAGGACCGGACATTCGGCGTGATGCACCAGGTTCTGGCTCACCGATCCCAAAATCGCTGCGGTGAAACGGTTTCGACCGCGACTGCCCACTACCAACACCCGGGACGTCGCGGAGATCGACCGGAGTTCGTGTGCCGCCGAAGCACCGACGGACACTGCCCGAACCGGCACCGACGGATACTTGTCCCGGTAGGTATCAACGTTGGCCTGCAACCACTGTCGTTCTGCCTCACGAAGGTGCTGCCAGTCGACCGGCGTGCCGTAGTCGAGTTGGTCGGTTTCGTGCACGGCACCCACGTGGACGGCGAGTAGCTCTGCACCGAGAATTTTCGCCAGTTCGAATGCTGCCGACAGTGCGCGCTTCGACGGTTCGGATCCATCCACCCCCACCGCGACGGGGGCCGGCACGCCCCCGGAATCGCCACGTTCGTGCCACACGAGCACGGGGCAGGTCGCGGCATTGACAATTGCCGTCGTCGAGTACCCGAAGACGATGTCGCGCAACGGACCCGACTCGCACGCGCCCACGACGAGCATCGCCGAGTCCGCAGACAGCGCCTTCGCCATCCGCGCAGCCGACAGCTCGGACACCTCCGATTCCACTGTCACCTGGGGATCGACCCCGTGCACGACGTCTACGGCGCGGGCGAGTACGCCTTCGCTCTCCTGCCGCAGCCGCGTCGGGAAGTCGGTGGTGTCGAGCTCGGCGGCGACCGCTGTACTCCACTCGTCTTTCGGTGCACCGTGAACGAGGTGCACCGATGTCGATGCCGCTCGAGCGAAGTGCGCCGCCCACTCGGCCACCCCCTTGTCCGTGGGTGAACCGTCGACCACGACCGCTAGCGGTCCGTCGAATGTGGTTGCCGCGATCGTGTGGTCCATCGTTCCTCCGTTGGCCGAAGACGGTTTCTGCGTCGTCTTCTACGATCGCCGCTTCCTCGGCACACCACTAGGGCATTTGGCCACCGGTGTGACGGGTAGTTCGGGCTTGTGAACTACGCCCGAGCCACCAGAGGTGCAACTTCGGTGCCGAGGAGTTCGATCCCGCGCAGCAGGTCGCTGTGGGCGAGCCGCGGATTGGTCATCTGCAGCGACAATCGGTCCACGCCGCCCAGTTGTTCGCTCACTCGCATAATCTTGTCGGCCACCGTCTTCGGATCTCCCATGAAGAACGCACCGTTGGGACCGGAGGTGGCGTCGAACTGCTGGCGGCTGGGCCGAGCGAAGCCACGCTCCCGAGAGATCTTGGTGAACATCTCGTTCCAGCCGGGGTAGATAGTGTCTGCTGCGGCCGTGGTGGTCTCGGCGACGAAGCCGAACACGTGCAGGCCCACCTTCAGCTGCTCCGGCGGATGTCCCGCCTGCGCTCCGGCGCGACGGTACAGATCGACGAGCGGGGCGAACTGGCGCGGCTCTCCGCCGATGATGGCAATCATCAGGGGCAGCCCCAGAAGCCCTGCGCGAGCGAAGGATTCGGGCGTCCCACCGACGCCGACCCAGATCGGCAACGGATCCTGCAGCGGACGCGGGTAGATACCCTGACGGTTCAGTGCCGG
This sequence comes from Rhodococcus sp. ARC_M12, assembly GCF_022810385.1. NCBI lineage: Bacteria > Bacillati > Actinomycetota > Actinomycetes > Mycobacteriales > Nocardiaceae > Rhodococcus > Rhodococcus sp. ARC_M12. The sequence continues at coordinate 215,487 of NZ_JALGQI010000003.1, forward strand.
GCGGTGTCGACCCGACCAGGTGACCTCGACGTTGTCGCGGATCTGGAGCAGAAGGTCGAGTTTCTCGGCGAAGAGCGAGTCGTAATCGGCCAGATCCAGGCCGAACAGTGGGAACGACTCGGTGAACGATCCGCGGCCCACGACCAGGTCGATCCGGCCCTTGGAGATCAGATCGAGGGTGGCGAACTCTTGGAACACCCGGACCGGATCGTCTGCGCTGAGTACCTTGACCGCGCTGCCGAGTCGGATGTTCTCGGTGCGCGCGGCTGCGGCGGCCAAAATTATCGACGGGGCCGAGTCGTAGTACTCGCTGCGATGATGCTCGCCGATGCCGAACGAGTACAGCCCGACCTGATCCGCGAGGGCGATCTCCTCCAGCAGATGGCCCATTCGCTCCTCGGGAGCGATCACCCGGTTGTCGGTCGGATCGGTCACGGAAGAGACGAAGCTGTCTACGCCCAGATGCATGGTGGGGCCTTTCGATTCGGGATGGTCGCCTCCATCAGCATCGATGAAGATTCGATTATTCCGATGCACGGGACACAGGGCGCGGGCTACTCCCCCCAGCGCTTCAACTCGCCGGCCGCGTAGTACATCTGCTGCGACGCGCCGAAACGAACGAGCAACTGCTGCTTCTCCTCGTAGAACCAGACCACGGTTCCGTACATACCTGCCATGGGCCCGCTCAGCGGTGTGACTCCGTCGCCTACCTCGAATCCGTCCATCCCTGCACCGTACCGATCGAGGGTGCCGAAATCGGACGCCCACCGTTCGGCTTATCGCCGTCCGCGCTTGTTTGCGCGCCGTTCCTCCAGCTTTCGCTTGCCGTAACCCCATGTGATGCGGCCCAGACCCTCGAAGAGTCGGCTGGAAAGACTCCTGCGGCCGCTCATGCGGTGACCTCGTTCTCAGCGCTGTTCATATTGGCTTGATCCTTTCTCGTAGGCAGCAGGGCATTTCGGTACGAACGTGTACCTGCTAGCTGCGCCTTATGAGTCGAATCGAGCAGGAGCAAACACACATCGGTCACGCGTGATCTACATCACTGGCAATGTGCCGGGCATCGAGTTACGCCCGCGCGACCAGTCGGTCGATCCACTCGAGCGACTCTGGATAGGCAGCGACGTTCGAGGCCGTGTGGTCGAACGCAGGTATCAGATCGGTTCCGAAATCGAACTCGCGGACGGTGATGTCCACGGCACCTGCAGCGCGCCAACGCTGCGCCAGGAGTCGACTCTGCTCGATGTCGACGGAGCTGTCGTTCACGCCGTGCACGATCATCACGGGCAGATCGGGTGCCGTGAAGCCGATGGTGTTCGCGGCCGTCAGAGACCCCAGCACGGGACCCGTCATCGATGCGCCCAGCGACTCGCCGTCGGCAGTCAAGTCCTCGGATCGAAATGATCCGTACGCAAGCGCGTCGGTCGTACAGAAATCCTGCGCCGCATCCAGAGCTGCCCGACCGCGTTCGTTGAACAGGGCGCGGATCCGGTCGGCCCGCTCGGGGTGCGCTCCGATCATGCCGTCGATCGTGTACAGCATCGTCGCGGCCCACGCGGAACCGTCCTGGCCATCGACGCGGACCACCGGATCGGTCGGCGCGGCACCGACGAAGGCACCGACCACCGACAAGTCGGGCGCGTACGTGGAGGCGAGCTCCGCAGCGGCGGCCGACGCGACCCCGCCGGCCGAGTATCCGTAGAGCACGATCGGCGCGTCGGTTCGGCTCGCCGCGGCCCGAGCCGAGTCCAGCAGTGCACGCGCGCTGGCGACTCTACCCAGGAACTCGTATTCGCCGGGGGTTCCTAGCCCCTGGTAATCCGTCGTGACCACCTGATAGCCCTGTGCCAGTAGCGGCAGTAATGCCGGCATCGTGGTTGTCAGCCCCAGCTCGGACGAACCCGAGCAGCGATCGGCTGTCCCGTAGCTGCCCGGCGCATAAGCGATCACGGGCCGTGTCCCAGGACCCCGCCACGCGAGGGCGGGTGTGATCAGAAGGCCCGACACGGCAACAGCCCGCTCCCGGGGGTCGGCCGATCGGTACAGGATGCGCTCGGTGCGTGAGCCCAGAACGTCGAGCTGTCGCACAGGCTCTCGACGCAGGATGTCCCCGGGCACGAAGGCCTCGAGGTCGGCGACAGGAGCAGTGTAGAAATCTGCGCTGCCGGGAGCGGCCGAGGCGGGTGCGACCGTCAGCGCGCAGGACGCGACAAGCACGGACATGGCCAAGGTGACGGAAGGGAATCTCATCTCGCGAGCAAGTATGCGGCTCCGGGTGACGATCCGCATCACGCCACGGCCGATACGGCGGCTGTGCGACGCCGATCGCCCCCTATGACTCCTTCTTGATCCACGTCGGAATGAGCCTGCGTACCTCAGGTGCGGCGGCCAGCAGTGGAGCCACTTCGCGTTCGTACGCAAGATAAGTGGGATGCCGGAGAAACTCGAGCGCGTCCTCGGCGGTTCTGTAGTGCTGAAACGCTGTGATGCCATCCGGATCGTCGGAATCGAGGCCGTAGTAGTAGGCGAGATGCCCGGAATTGTCGAGTACGGCCGGTGCCATGCGCTTTTCCCACAGAGCCCGAACGGCGTCGCGTTGATTCGGCAGGGTCTTGTGCGAGACGACGACGGTGACGCCGGGTACCGCCTCTGGTCCAACTGGCATGACGTAAGTCCTTTCGACCGAAGCATCCGATGTCCGCCGATCATGCACCACGGTTCGGACATTCGACGGTCGACTACCACGACGGTGACTGGACGGCCTCCTCGCAGACGTAGCCAACGCGAGATCGACGCATACTTCGACAACGTCGGCGGATTCCCTTGCTTCTCGAATCAATTGCGCTGCGGTGCCGGATCCTTCTTCTTCATCCCCTGCCCAGTGGCGACAGTCGATCCGGTAGCTACAGAAGGCGGAAGGAACGCCGCGAGCGCCAGTGCAATGATCGCTGCAAGCGCGGCCAGAGCCATGATGACCCGGAACCCCTCCTGTGCAGGCAATTCGGTCGATTCGAGCGTGATGGTCATCTGCGCGAGTATCACGCCTGCGACAGCGCTGGCCATCGAGGTGCCGAGCGAACGCATCAAAGCATTGAGGCCGTTCGCGGCAGCGGACTCCGACGGCGGTACGGCTCCCATGATCAGGGCGGGCATCGCGCCGTACGCCATTCCTATTCCGGCGCCGATGATGCACGAGATCGCGACGAGATGCCAGACAGCGCTCATCGTGACGACGCCGAAGATGTACCCGGCCGCGACGACAACCGCGGCGATCATCAGCGTCGTCTTGGGACCGCGGGTGGTCGTAATTCGCGACGACAGCGGTGCGATCAACATCATGACGATTCCCGACGGTGCCATCACCAGCCCGGTGACCAGCATCGACCGGCCGAGACCGAAACCTGTCTCGGTCGGCATCTGAAGGACCTGCGGGAACACCAAAGTCATTGCGAACATCGAGAATCCGAACACGACCGAGGCGAGGTTGGTCAACAAGACCTGACGACGGGAGGACACACGCAGGTCGACGAGTGGCTGTCTGGTGCGCAGTTCCCACCAACCCCAGAAGAAAAGCGAAACCCCTGCAAGGGCTATCAATCCCAGCGTTGTCGAACTGCTCCAGCCCCACACAGATCCCTTGGAGATGGCGAGTAGCAACGCGACGAGCGCGACAGCGAGGCCGACAGCTCCGACCGCGTCGAACACTCCCCCTGTTCGCACCTCGGATTCTGGAACCGTGACAACGACCAAGCCGGCCACTACGAGCCCGAGCCCCGCCGAGATCCAGAAGAGGATGTGCCAGTCGGCGTATTGGGCGATCAGAGCGGCAGCGGGCAAGCCGAGTGCACCACCTACCCCGAGTGATGCACCCATGGTGGCGGTTGCACCCGCGACTTTCTCACGCGGGAGAACGTCGCGAATGATGCTGAGCCCCAGGGGAATGACACCTGCTGCTAGGCCTTGTAGGGCGCGGCCGATGATCAGAGGGATCAGTGATTCGCTGAGAGCACCGGTAATCGATCCAGCGATCAAGAGTGCGAGGCTGATGAGAAGCATCAGACGTTTGCCGAACATGTCGCCGAGTCGGCCGACGACGGGCACCGCAACGGCACCGGCGAGGAGGGTAGCGGTGACGGACCATGCGGTGTCAGCAGCTGACGCGTCGAGCAGGGCAGGAAGTTGCGGAATCAGCGGAATGATCAACGTCTGCATCAACGAGACGACGATTCCGGTGAGGGCAAGCACGGCGACCACCAGGCTGGTATCGACTGTCCGTGTACGGCTGGCCTCGGATGTTGGTGTCGACATGCTGTGGTCCTCCATAGGGCTTGTTGCGGAAATGGGTGAAGGGTGCGCGCCGTGTGCACGCAGATAAGAGACCATCCGGCGCTCGACGTGACAGTGCGGGTTCGAGCCGCTATCGCTTCGCGGCCTCTGTTCGACGTCCGGTGGACGTCGAACAGAGGGATGGTCTGCGACCTCACTGATTCAGGTATCGAGAACCTGAATTGGTTTCACACCGAGGTGTTCAGGAGCGTTGTCGAAGTGGACCGGCAGCGGACCCACCTCGACCAGCGAATCTGTCGGTCGGTGAGCGGCCGTGCCGCCAACTCCGCACAACACTCGCCGTGTGTACCAACCGAAGGGGGAAAGTTGAGCGCATCGACTATCGACCTTTGTGGCGGCAAGGACCATGGATCGAAACCTGTTGGCGGACCGATGGACTCTGCGAGTGCGGCGAGGGCCGCTCGTGGCGACGGCACGTGCCATCAGCTCAGAACGCGGCCTACGAATGCGTCGACGTTGTCTCGGAGCGTCGCGGTGCGGCTCTCGACGTCGAAGTCTTCCTTGAACTGTCGCCCCAGCGCGGGGGTCTTCTTTTTACGTGCATAGAGCGAGCAGGCGAGATCCGAGCAGATGTACGTCCCGACGGAGTTGCCGCGCCGCCCTGATTCCCCGGCTTTCGCTGCGGCCATCAGGGATACTCCGCCGTTGGCGTGTGTGGTGAGGCAGATGCTGCACATCTGCGCCTTACGTGGACCACCGGCCTTGAAGCGCATCGCTATACCGAGCAGCCGATCTTTTTGCGGTACAACAAGATAGGATTTGCCCAATAGCTTGGGGTCGATCCAGCCGAGGAAATCCATATCGTCCCACGGAACCGACTCGAGTGCGGCAGGGAGAGTGAGCCGGGTGGCGTCGCCCTTGGTCGAGTTGATGAACGACGTTCTGATGTCGGGGCCGGACAAGCGTTTCATTGTTTCTGCCTCCACTGCTGTAGGAGAGTGTCGATTCCGTCGAGGATGCGTGTCCACGACTGCTGCGAGTCCGGACTACTGTGGCTGAATGCGCCGGATGCATCCAGAGTGGCGTATCCATGAAAGATGCTGCCCAACAATCTGATCGCATGGACCCGATCGGTTTCGTCGAGGTCGTATCCCCGCAGAATTGCCGTCATCATCGCCGAATGGCGTACGCCGGCACTGTTGATCGCAGTCTCGTGATCGAGTGGGAATTGGGTTGCCGTGTACCGGCCGGGATACTCACGCGAGTAGTCGAGGTACACATTCGCCACAGCGATCAACGCATCCTTGCCGGCCCGGCCCGCCAACGCTTCCGAAACCCGGTCGGCGAGTTCGTCCAGCGCCAACAATGCGATGCCGACGTTCAACTCGTGCGCGCTCTTCAGATGCGAATACAAACTGGCAACCTTGACGTCGAAACGCCGTGCGACCTCGCTCGCAGTCACCCGATCGAAACCGACTTCGTCGGCCAGATCCGCTCCAGCGCGAACGATGCGATCGACGTTCGATCCAGCGCGTGCCATGTCGGCCTCCTAGTCGGTTGAGGAGAACCGTACAGCTACCTAACACCTTTAGGCAACTGCCTAATTACATTCGGTGCCAGGTGGCGAGCTCATGGAAGACTTCACCACCGCTGCACGTCTCGCATGACAACCATATTGGGCGCTGGGAACCCTTGTCCGCACAAAGTTCGGTATGCACGTCAGCCGACCGCAGCCGCAGGCTCGGTGAGTTGCGTTCCTGCTGCGGCTCGTTCGCGTAGTGCGGTGACGTAAAGGAACAGGGTGAGGACACTCGTTGCACACTCTGAACAATCATCCAGCTCGCTTGTGTTGCCCCAGTGGCCGCCAAGTCACCTACCGGCCATTCTCACTACGAATGGTGTCATCTTCATTGTGTCACTACGAGATTGGGGACGGAGTGGGATTCGGAAAGGCGTAGGGTGCGCCCATGAGCATGACAGCAACACCCATCACCCCCGATTTGCTGCGCGGCGCCCTCGACCACGAACGCACCTCCGACGGGTTGGTGCCGCATCGGCTCCCGGCATGGGCACGTGAACGCCTTCCCGACGTGCAATTCTCGTTGGCACAGGCACATCCGTCCGGTGTTCGTCTGATGTTTCGTACGGCCGCCGCTCACATCGAACTCGCCGTACTCCCCACCAAACGGGTGTATCTCGGATTACCTGCACGGCCCGACGGCGCATACGACATGGTGGTGAACGGGGAATTCCGCGAACGGGCCGTCGCGATCGGGGGCGACACGATCACGATCGATGTGAGCACAGGAGCCGAAGAGTTTCAGCCCGGAAGCCCCAGCACCATAGCGTTCGAACCCGGCGATATAAGCGTCGAGAAGAGCATTCAGATCTGGCTGCCGCACAACGAAAGAGTCACCCTGATCGGACTGTCCACCGACGCTCCGGTGGAACCGGACCCTGCACCCCCGAGAACATGGCTGCACTACGGAAGCTCGATCAGCCAAGGTTCCAACGCATCAGGACCGAGCGCGACGTTCCCGGCTCTCGCGGCGTCGACCCTCGGTCTCGATCTGGTGAACCTGGGATTCGCGGGAAGCGCCCTCCTCGATCCGTTCGTCGCACGCGTCGTACGCGACACAGCGGCCGATCTCATCAGCCTCGAAATCGGCATCAACCTTGTCAACACCGATGCCATGAGCCTTCGCGCCTTCGTCCCTGCGGTAGAGGGTTTCCTGGACACGATCCGTGACGGACATCCAACTACTCCTGTTGTCGTCGTATCGCCGCTCTACTGTGCAATCCACGAGAACATCCCAGGCCCAGGCGCTTTCGATCCCGTAGCGCTCGCGGTCGGCGAAGTCCGTTTCATAGCGACCGGAAGTCCTGGCGCAGGGAAGCTGACTCTGACCGTTGTCCGGAGCGCGCTGGCAGAGGTTGTCCGACGACGTTCGACAACGGACCCCAACTTGTACTACCTCGACGGACTCGACCTGTACGGCGAGGACGACTTCGCCGATCTGCCGCTGCCCGACGGACTGCATCCCGATGCCGAATCTCACCTCAGGATCGGAACACGTTTCGGCGCAGCCATATCCGCGATCTTACCCTCAGAGCCTGGAGAGGGAATCGATGCAGTTCTACCGAACGGGTTCGAGCTACGTCAATCCCGCCCTTAGATTTGCCGACTTCCTCTGCAGGGTTCCTTCGGCCGTGAATTGTTGCCGCTCCACGCCAGTGCATGACGACGCCCGGTGCCCAGTGACCGGAGTCATCGATGCGGCAAACTCATTGTCAGGACTGCCCTTTCCTACCGCGTCTACCCGAGCCGACAAACTGCAGGCATTCGGCAGCTCAGGCAATGCACATTCATCCGGACATACGAGATTTCCTTGACATTTCGTCTACAGTTGCGCTGGCGCACAAAATTTTTTCGAACCTGAGGTGACGCGACATCATGGCCAAGATTGTGTCGATCGAGTTTGTCGATGATATGGACGGGTCCCGCATCGCCGACGAATCAGGGGAGACAGTTGAATTCTCAGTCTCCGGGGTCGACTACGTCATCGATCTCAAGAGCTCGAACGCGACCGAGTTCCACCGGAAACTCGATCGCTACATCAAATACGCCACCCGAGTGGGCGGTCGCAGACGCAAAACGTTCTCGGCCGGCGCACGGACCCCTACACCGACGATCGTTGTAGAAATCGAACCGGGTCGGGGCAAGGCGGTTCGGCAATGGGCAGCCGCTGGCGGGTACGACATCAGCCGCCGCGGCCGAATCTCGTCGGAAATCAAAGAGGCATACAAAGCAGCCCACTGATGTCTCGCTCGGGGATCCCGTAGCTGCGCTGACGACCTGCGCTGTTCAACGGATTGTGTTTGGTTGTCACAGCTCGCGGTGACCGCCCACGACGGTGTCGACCAGTCGGGCCGCGAGATCCTTGATCCGGGTGTTTTCGCGTTGCGACTGTTCCGACAGCGCGGCGAACGCAGCGTCCGGGGATATTGCCCGCACCGCCATCAGAATTCCCTTGGCCTGGTCGATGGTAGAACGGGTCAGCATGGCAGTGCGCAGTCCCTCGACCTCGGACAGAGCTTCAACTAGCAGCCTGGAGTTGTATACCGTCGTTTGCGCCGCGGTCACGAACATCATCACCAGCACTTCGTCGATATCGTTGAACCCGTGCTCGTCGAAGCTGTACAGGTTGAGTGAGCCGGCGTGCTCGGAATCGACTGCCAGTGGTGCGGACAGGTAGCTTCGCACCCCGACATCAGCTGCCTCGGAAGCGAACTTCGGCCAGCGAGTCCAGGCGTCGCCGACACGAACGCACACGATCCGGCCGGTTCGCGCTGCCTCCAAGCCTGGACCTTCGTCCGTCAGATATTGATCGGATTCGATGGCCACGACCCGAGAATCGGTGCACGCGACCGTCGCCGGACCTCGTGATCGATTGTGCAGGAGGGTCACCCCGACCATGTCCGTACCCGGAACGACTGCCGCTACCCGCTCGCACAGGCCCTGTAGGAGGCTCTCGATGGAGCTGTGCGAGAGCAGCAGTTCCCGGAACGTCTCGACCGACTCGAGGGCGCTGTCGGGATAGTAGCGCGGCGGGACTATCGGCTGTAGCAGCGTTCGAGTCGGTGCCGACACTGCAGCCGACACCTCGGCATCGAACTTTGTGGCCGCTGCCGATTCCAGTGCAATTCCAGAAGGGTCGATCATGGGAAACGGGTCCCTGACTGTGCAACGTTCACACTTGTTGACGTGCGCGAGAAACTCAGCAACTACGACCCCCGACGGGCACAGGTGACCGTACGCGCATCACCGAAGCAACGTGCGTTCGCCTCCTACCGACAGGTTCCTGCACGCCGAGAGCACCGCCGGGAACGAAACGAGAATAGTGCCATGGACAGCAGGAGGCGGAGGCGAGTCAGATCCAGCCGAACCTGCGTGCCTTCAACGCAGCCTCGTATCGGTTGGACGCACCCAGTTTGCCCATCGCTGCCGACAGGTAATTGCGAGTCGTCCCGGTCGACAAATGTGCGCGAACAGCGATTTCGTCGATCGATGCACCGTCGATGGCGTACTCCAGCACATCCGCTTCGCGGCCGGTCAGGACGGTGTCACCGGTGCTGATCGCCTCCGCCGCCAGTTGCGGATCGACGTGGCGTCCGCCCGCCGCAATCGTATGGATCACCTCGGCCAGCGTTGCCGACGAAATGGTCTTCGGTAGAAATCCTCGCACTCCGGCTGTGAGAGCACGCTTGAGATATCCGGGCCGACCATGGCTGGTGACGATCACGATGCCGGCCTTGGGAGTGATCGCCAGCAGCTCGATTGCCGTGTCGATCCCGTCGATTCCCGGCATCTGCAGATCGATCACAGCGACGGCAGCGCTCTCCCCACGGTCGACGCGACGCCGCCAGATCGCAATCAGATCTTCGCCCGACTCGACGTCGGCGATCACGTCGATGTCCGTTTCGAGATCGAGCATGGCCGCCATTGCCGTTCGCACCAGGTTCTCGTCGTCGGCCAGCAGTACCGGTATCACGTTGTTTCCCAATGGACTTCGAGCAGGAATTCGTTCCGATTCGAGGTCGTGTCCAGACCGGCATCGACCGACGTCAGCCGTTCGGTCAGCCCACGGAGGCCCGTCTGCTGGGCGTGATCCCGCGGCGTCTGGGCTGACGCGAGAACTCCGTTGTTACGCAGTGACATTCCAGCCTTCCCGAGAGTCATCGTCGCCGAGGTCGCCGTGGAGTGCTTCACGATGTTCGTCGTCCCTTCTCGCACTACCCAGGCGGATACCTCATGGAAGCGCGCCGGGACGTTCGACGGGTCGCCCTCGATGTCGAGCAGGCATCCTGCCGCCGCGAGCAACGAGCGAGCGCCGGCCACTTCTCCGTCCAGGTTGATGTCACGGTACCCCCGAACGAGTGCTCGCATCCGGTTCATGGACTCGACCGCTACGGTTTTGACCTCGTCCATCTCGATGCGAGCACGGTCGTGTGCGCCGGCTTTGGCCAATGTGGAGGCGAGTTCACTTTTCACCGCGATGGCCGAGAAACTGCGCCCAACGACGTCGTGGAGGTCACGAGCAAAACGAAGTCGTTCTTCCGCTACCTGTAACCGCGCCTCGACAGTCTTTGCGCGCTCGAGCTCTTCCACTATCCGGAGCCCCCACCGCGTCAGAAGGGTGCTGGAGAACAGGACACCCGAGATCAGACCGGTAAGCGCCATCATTTGCACCGCCTTGCCGGTAGTTGCTCCGAAGACCGCTCCGGTGGCGACACTCATCCCAAGGACGACCCACCACCGATACCGAATGAACGGGACTATCGACTGCGCTGCGAAGAGCGTCGCCGCGAAACCCGTTGCGCGAACGGCAGCTACGCCCGACGTGTCGGTGGCCAGCTCTGCTGCAATGGCGCAGGATGCCCACACCACAGCCAGGGCTACCGCTCCTACCGGCAATCCCCAGCGTCGCAGCGCGGGGTTCGACCCGGCGAACAGATCGGCCCGGCTGAGCAAGGCGGCAAGCGAGGCAAGCCCTGACATCACGACCGTCGCCGACGCCCAAGGGGCGCCGGCGGCGGTGATGCCCGCGAAAACCGTGACCGACGCGATAGCCGCCAGGAGCGTGACCTGTGCGTAGAGCCGGTACTTGGCCGGCTCCGACAACTCACGCCACCCGATGGCCATCTGTGTCATCCTCGGTCGTCCCAACGAAAGCTTGTCTTGACAATCCAGAGCGTCAGCAGGGTCCACAGCCCCAGAGTGGCGAGCGGCTGGCCCACCTCGGCGAAAGTTCCCATGAAGTTCGCGGCAACCGCTCCCTCGGGGGCTGTTGCCGGCAGCCCTGCCGAGCCCAGCGAGATCAGGTCGGACAACGCGGCGAACGGTGTCCAATCGACCACAGAACCGAGACGATCGGGCAGTAGAGTCCGGATGGAATCCTGACCGACCATCGCGATGATCATCACCGGCAGTGACGTGATCTGGGCAGCCTCGGCGTTCTTGGTGACCGCGCTGGTCGCCAGTGCCAGCAGCGAGAACACGATTATTCCGCCGAGCAGCGCGAGAACGAGGACGATGGCATTGACGGGGACCGGCGAGCCGGCTCCGTAGATCACCCCTCCTACGATGACGGCACCGATGAGGGTGAGTAACGCCCCTGGCACAGCGGGTGCCACCTGAATCTGCCAGTCGGCAGCCTCGCCCGTTCGTAGCCGCTTCAGTACGCCCTCACCGCGCCGGGTCGTGACCATCGAGAGAACCGAGTAGTACATCACGAACAGCAGCGCCATCAGGGCGAACATTTCCAGTCCGGTGGTGGCCACACCGACGGTAGCCCCGGAGTTGTTGCGCGCGATGAAGAAGGTCGCGAGGGGAATCGCCACCGGAAACAGAGTGCCCATGACGACGAGAGTCTTGTTGCGGATGAACTGTCGATATTCAGCGACGGCCAGGGAGGACAGCGGGCGCCGGCCGAACCCCACGGAGGGCGGCGCGGTGGTCGTGGTGGTCATGATGCTCCGATCAATTCGGGGGTGGACGTCGGCGACGCGGAATGGTCGGCGGCAATGTCGAGGAATACGGATTCGAGTGATGCGGCTCGCGCTTCGAGACCGGTCAGCTGAACGCCGTGGGCACCGGCCCAGGCCAGCAGCTCGGACAGATGTCGTTGCAAGTGGTGGGTGTAGACCGTGACCCTCGCCCCGGCGTCGACGGTCGCGCCGTCCCACGACGGCAACATCAAACCGGGGTGATCGAAGACGATCCGGGCAGGATGCTCGTCGACGATGTTCCGAAGCGTTCCGCGGCGCGCGATCTCACCCTTGTGCATGATCGCGATAGTGTCGGCGAGGGCTTCGGCCTCATCGAGGTAGTGCGTCGTGAGAAGGATTGTCACGCCGGATGCTTTGAGTCCGGCCAGCAACTTCCATGTGGCTCGGCGACTTTCGGGATCGAGGCCCGTGGTCGGCTCGTCCAGAAACAGCAACCGCGGCTGGCCGAGCAAAGCGCATGCGAGGTCGACTCGACGCTTCTCGCCGCCCGACAGCGATCCCACCCGAACATCAGCCCGGTCCGTGAGGTCGACCTGCGCCAGGACCGCTGCCGTTGTGGTGGGATTGCTGCAGGTACCGCGCCACATCTCCAGCGTCTCGGCGATCGTCAACTCGGCCGGCAATCCGCCGGACTGCAACATGATGCCGATCTGCGGACGGACCTTCTTGCGCTCCAACCGAGGATCGTGTCCGAAGACTTCCACCTCCCCCGACGTCGGTGCCAGCAGGCCTTCCAACAGGTCGAAGGTCGAGGTCTTGCCTGCCCCGTTCGTACCGAGTAGCGCGAAGACCTCCCCCTCTGCGACGTCGATGTCGATGCCCTTCACTGCCTCGAATGCGTCGTCTCCCGTTCCGTACACCCGACGCAACCCGCGGGCCGCGATCACCGCGCTCATCGCTGGCCCCACTTGCGGGTTCCGACGATCCAACGGACTGCGAAGATTGCCACACCGGCTCCGGCCGCGACCGCGGAGACGATGACTCCGGGCTGCAGCACACCCAACACGATGCCCAACGCAACGACCGCGCCGATCGCAGCAACAGCCTCCCGGCCACGAGTGGGGGCGGGACCGAGACGCATTCCGTCTGCGATGAAGGTGCCGAGAGTGATTCCCTGCGAGCTTGTTTCGCGACGATCGGGAGGAGTGTGCGGATGGTTCATTCCTGTTCTGTTCATGACTAGAAGCCTGTCCGAACGGAGCAGCGGCCACCAGTGCACCCGAACATCGAAACACACCGCTATCTGCACGTCCGAACCATGACCGATGTCATCGACCGGCCATTTTCTCTGGATAGCAATGCGATTCCCGCAGTGCACACAGCCCGCTAGATAGGCGTGGTGTGCGCCTCCGCGAATTGCCACGACACACGCGAGGCATCTATGCCCGCAGCGTCGGTGAACAAGCCCGTGCCGGGACCGGGCCAGACATGACCCATACCTTCGACGAGGTAGGACTCGATGGCCGACGGCCGCCCGCCCTCGTCGCCGTAGCGGGTGTACGTGTACGGATACTTGTCTTGTCCTTCGACCCGAGCGGATTCGATCATCGACGCCGGTTCACCCAGTGCGTCACCGATCGCCAGCCACTGCGCAGTCAACCGTTCGGCCATGACCGGCCGTACGACGTCGTCACGGTCCCCCTGAACCACCAGCAGCGGAACATATCTCGCGCGATCACCCATTTCGGCAACGGCCAGGCTTGCGGTGTAATCAGGGGTGACACGGTCCAGATCGTGCTGGGCCTTGTCGTAGCTGTACTCGCCCCCGGCCGTCGACGTCACCGTCGCGAACACATCGGGATATGTCACGGCCATCGCGACAGCAAGACCCGCGCCCGACGACGCACCGGACACGTGCACATTCGACCGGTCACCGTTGTACTTCGCGATCACCGATTCCGTCACTCCTGCAATCAATGCCGGTTCCCCACTGCCCCGACGTTGATGGGCCGGTTCGATTGCATTCCAACACAGTTGAGGGCTTCGGTCGAAGGTCTGCGTCGGGTAGACGACAATGAAGTCCTCCTCGTTCGCGACGACGTCGAACCGGGTCGTGTCCTTCATCGAATTGATCCCGTACCCCGTCATGCCACAACCGTGAAGGGCAACCATGATCGGTGTCGGCGAGGACGGATCGTAACCGGTCGGAAGATGCACCTGATAGTCGAGCACACCTGCGTCGCCGACGAACTGACCGTATTCGTCACGGTCACCGGACCACGCCCCTGCTGTCGCCGCAGTCAGGGTCGAGCTCCCCAGCGTCGCTGCGAGAGCAACGACCAGAAAGCCCTTTCCCGCAAACGACTTCACGTTCACGTCGCCATCTCTGTCGAGAGGATGTGCTGCGCAAGCCAGGCGAGAACCGTCTGCATACTTTCAGGGTCGAGATGCGTGCCCGGCTCGTTGTATCCGCTCCCTGGCGACGCGGCGATGTCCGCAGGCGTGCGCAGGTCTTCTTTGAACACATGATTCGCATTGGCCGGGAAGGCGAAGGTCACGTTCGCCATCCCAGCGGCGACCTCTTCGAGAGGAACGCCATCGGCGTGCATATCGATCTGGACGTCTTTGGCGCCGATCAGCACCAGCGCAGGGATCTGCACCTTCCCGAGCGAATCGGCCGCAGACTCGACCCACAGCTCGCGGATGAACGGCAGATTCGCCGGTTCTTCGAATCCGGCGAGCACTGTCTTCACGCTGTCCGGCAAGCTCGGGTCAGCATTCATCGGTCGACCGACTGTGAAGTTCTCAGCGGCTTCCCGAACTTTCGCCATCAGCTCGCTGCCACCAGAAATCTGGTTGGTCTGCTGCCCCAATTGCGCAAGCAGCAATTCCCGTATCGGCCGACCAGGTGGTGCCGCGAGGACGATTCCCGCAAAGGGGACGTCATGGGTTGTCGTGGCGTAATGGAGCACGTGCAGAGTTCCTTCACTGTTCCCGAACCCCACGATCCTCGCGGAATCGACGCACTCCAGCCCGGAGAGCACCGTGACGGCATCGACCAGCTCGTCCAGATGCGATTGCATACTCATTTTGCCGGTCAGCGTCTCGACGTTGTCCATCGCGTGTGCACCGGATGCCCGCTTGTCGTAACGAAGAGAGGCGATACCCGCATCGGCGAACGCCTCTGCCATGAGCCGAGCGCTCCCATTTTCGCCGGGCAGCAGGGGCGAACACCAATCGCGGTCGGTCGGCCCGCTACCGGCCACGAAAACCACTGCAGAAAAAGGCCCGTCACCTTCGGGGCAGACCACCGTGCCTTCCATGGTGATGCCATCCAGCATCCAAGTGACCTCGAAGGTGTGTGTCATATGTGCCTTTCTCTTGTCCGGCCGCGAACCGCGCCGAACTGATGGGGTACGGCGCACAATGCGCCAGGGCCGTGCGGAATGGGCCAGGTGAGTGTCCCGACGCTGGGTCGGCTCGTACCGCTTCTTGCCACTTCGGCGCTAGGGTTGGGCTCCGATCGATTCGAGCAAAGGGGTGCCCATGACATGGAGCACCAGTGAGCTTGCAGAGTTGGCGACGACCACCGTCAACACCGTCCGGCACTACCATCGGTGCGGATTGCTGGACGAGCCATATCGTCGCTCCAACGGTTACAAGCAATACGGCGTCACGCACCTGGTGCGACTCCTGCAAATCAGACGGCTACGCGACATCGGCGTACCACTCGCGGAGATCCAGGCCACCGGTTCGGGCGTCGGAACCTCGGCCGACGTACTCACCGCCATCGACGCGAATCTTGCCGACGTCATTGCAAGCAGCCTTCGCACTCGCGCCCAAATCGCGTTGTTGCTTGAGCACGGATCGATCACCGAGGTCCCGGCCGGCCTCGAGCGCACCGCACTGGGCATGACTCCGGCCGAGCGATCCATGGCGCTGGTCTACTCGCAGGTATACGACACCGAAGCTATGGACGATGTCCGAGACATCATCGAATCCGACGACGACGCGGCGACAATCGCGTTCGAAGCTTTGCCCGCGGACGCTGATGAGGACACGCGTACACGCCTCGCCGACGAGTTCGCGGACACCATCGCCAAAGCATTGGTCGAGTACCCGTGGATGAGCGAACCGAATTCCCGTCTGATGGGAAGCCCGTCGTTGGCGGGAGAGGCCATCGCCGAGACCATCCGAGAGTTCTACAACACTGCCCAACTCGACGTACTGCTTCGTGCCACCGTCATCGCTCGTCAGCGACACCGGTGACCGGTCTCCCGTCACAGGACGCAGCGTGAGTCGTCGGGGGGCGTCACGAGGTCGATGAGGTAGTCGGCAACGATGTCGTCTGTGCAGGCGTTCCCCGCGATGATCGATCCGTGCTGCTCACCCTCGACGGTCAACAGGCTTCCACCGAGTGCGTCCGCAAGGTTGATGGCACCCTGGTGCGGAGTCAACGCGTCACCGGTCACGGAGACCGTCAAAGTGTCTGGTAATCCTTCGATTTCGGTCGCGTAGGGGTAGCCCAATGTGGGCTCGACAGGCCATTGCTCGCATGTATCCCGCGCGCTCTCTGCCGACCGTCCCGAATCGACGAACGGACTCGCATCGAACACTACGCGAATGAGCGCCGATTCCTGAACCGGACTGTGGCGTTCCTCGTCGATGCAGTTGATCGCACCCGTCGCTTCGAGTGTGTTCGCGTAGGTTCCGTTCGTGCTGTTGCGTCCCTGGTAGATATCGTTCAGCGCAATCAGTGAGTCTCCTCGGCCGTCACGCAGTTGGGCAAGACTCATGACGACGGGCTGCCACGCCTCCTGCGAATACAGGCCGAGGACGACGCCCCCGATTGCTTTGGTGAATGTCAGTTCACGACCGTCTGCCGCCGGCAGTGGTGCGTCGACCAGGGGCCGCACGAGGCTGTGGAAGACCTCGGTTGCCTGTGCCGGATCCGGTCCCAGCGCGCAATCGGGTTGTGCGGCACAGAACTTTGCGAGCTCGTCGAACGCACGTTGCATACCGTCGGCCTGCTGAACGCGTCGCTCCTTCGTTCCGGCGAATGGATCCATCGCACCATCGAGAACGAGCGCCCTGACGTTCCCCGGGAACATCTCTGCGTACACGGCGCCCAGTCGGGTTCCGTAACTCGCACCCGCGTAGGTGAGCTCGTCGTCGCCCAGCGCAGCGCGCATGACATCCATGTCGCGTGCGACATCACGGGTGCCCAGGTGGGCCAGCGCGTCCTCTCCCCCGGACCCTGCGGCGCAGTTCTCATAGAATTCGCGGGTCGATTCTTCGGACTTCGCATGCGGCAGAACGCTGATCGCAGCGCTGATCGCGTCGGATTCACGCTCGTCGTCGTCGAAGCAGTTCACCGCGGGTGTCGACGCACCCACACCACGCGGATCGAACCCGACCAGGTCGAACCTGTCGGTGAGGTCGCTCTGCGCCCACGCGCCTGCGGTGGTTGCCGCGAACTCGGTCCCCGAGAACCCGGGCCCACCTGGGTTCAGCACGATGGA
Organism: Rhodococcus sp. ARC_M12; assembly: GCF_022810385.1. Classification (NCBI taxonomy): domain Bacteria; kingdom Bacillati; phylum Actinomycetota; class Actinomycetes; order Mycobacteriales; family Nocardiaceae; genus Rhodococcus; species Rhodococcus sp. ARC_M12. The sequence continues at coordinate 232,805 of NZ_JALGQI010000003.1, forward strand.
ACCGATCGGATCAGCCGAACGTGCAGGAACCCGGGAGAGCGCGATCTCGGCAATCTCCCCGTCGGGATTCGTGTAGTCGAGTGGCACATCCATGCGTGCGCACTCGAATTCCATTGGTGACCTACCAGTTTCGCCAGGCGAGAGGTTCGAGGCAGGCGGGGCACAATCCACGAAGTTCAATTGCTGGCTGTAGAACGTGTCGAGAGGTCCGGCTTGGGGCTCGCTGTCCTGGGGTGTGGTGTTCTGGCTGCAGGACGCGAGCAACACCAATGCTGCCACAGCCGCACCCGCTTTCAGTCCTCGGTGAGTACGCATACGTCCATTACGCACTATGTCGTCGGCACACAGTCAAGAACGATAGGGTCCGCGCAATCAGTGGGTCGTGGTGATGTGCCGGCGAACGGGCTGCCGATGTCCCCACGTGCCCCACCGCCACAACCATTCGAGCGGTCCTCGAGTGAAGCGCCTTAGCCACAACACGCTGGCGACCCATTGTGCGAGGAGTATCGCGCCTGCCGTGCCCAACAGTGTTGCCCACGAGGAGCTGTCGGAGAAGTTCAACACCCACCCCGCCGCCAGCATCAACGGTGCGGCACCGACGTAATTGGTCAAGGCCATCCTGCCCAACGGACCGAAGGCCGCTTCCAGAATTCGAGACATACCGGTTGTCATCAGCAAGGCGAGCGACGAAACGTACACCCCTGCGACAGCCAGACCCGCTGCAGCGGACTCTGTACTGTAATTCGACATCTCGATTGTTTTGGTCTGCAGGAAGATCAGCGGGACCGCGGCAACTGCACCGACGATCAGCACGATCGTCGCACCACGGCGCGACCGACCGATGGCCGGCATGACACCGTACCGGGTGAGGACCGCACCCAGAAGGAGCATCCCCGGAGTCAGGCTGATTCCACCGCCCGCGAGGACAAGGCTCCCCACGATGAGCGCCAGTGCCACAACCGCGGAGACCCGCCGCGACATCCACGTGCTCGGAAGCAAGATGACCAGGCCGACCACCGCCAGCGGTAGCAACGCAGATCCGGGTTGGAGCACGTTGAACGGGATTCCGATGGCGAGCAGGAGCAGCAGTCGCCGGAGCAGTAGTAGCCGGGGACGTACCACTCGGCGGGCAGCGGACTCGTAGAACATCGCAAATCCGATGCCGAAGAGCAGAGCGAAGATCGGGAAGAAGCGTTGTTGCACGAGAAGGTGCAACCAGCCGCCTGTGTTGTCGAGCGAAGGACGCTCGTAGAGGCCCGGTGCGGTGCGGAAGCCGGTGAGTGGCCCGATGTTGACAAAGATGATGCCGCACAATGCAACACCACGAATCACATCGAGAGTGGCGATTCTGCTGACACCGGTTACCGAAACAGACTGCTGTGCAATGGATGTCACGTGTTCACCTTCCTCCGAGGTTCGACCGGGGCCGCCCGCACATCAACGGACGGAAAGCCATGACTCGAACGCGTCGGTGAACTGCTGCGAGAAGGGCAACGGCTCTCCGTACTCGGCACCGGTCGACGGCTGGTCGCCTACATCCTTGAGCACATGGTTCGCCGTGTCGAGATGCGTTGTACTCAGCTGCGTTTGCGCCAAGACGTCGTTGAGACCGGCAACGTCGACGCAACGAATTTGCATGTCCTTGTCCGAACAGCTTGTGAATACTGCCATCGAGGACGGCAGGGACGCCGCCATGGCGATCGGATCGAGTTCGTCCTGAGTGGCCAGCATGGTGGCGCCTGCCGGAACCATCCCTATCGAACGCAAAGGTTCCGGGAGATCGTTCGGAATCGTCCCCGAAGTCCGGATCTGGTCCACCGCGCGGTTCAACGACGATACGAGGTCGGCACCATCGGCATCCACCAGTTGTCCGGATTCCACCAGTCCGGCGACCTGACGCATCATGATGTCCAACGTTCGTGCCGTCTGTGGTTGCACCAGGCCCAACGATGTTATCGGCGGCACCCCGCCGGCCTTGTCGGTGGCCAGCGCCAACGCCACAAGGGCACCTTGACTGTGTCCGACCAGTCCGACTCCCGATTTGTCGATACCCGGGCGATCCGCGAGAAAGTTCGCCGCCGCGGCGGCCTCGTGCAGGTATACATCGTGTCCGAGTTTCGACGGGTTTGTCTCTGGGTCCAGTTCCGTTGCACCGGTGCCGGATTTGTCGTACCTCAGGCTGGCAATGCCGCGGCGCGCCAAGACGTCGGCAAAGTAGCTCAACGTGCCGATGGCTCCTTCGACGTGGATGTTGTCGCCATTCCTATCCGTCGGCCCGGAACCTGCAATCAGCAGTACAGCCGGAACAGCTACGCCGGTGTCGTCGGGCATTCGTAAGCTTCCATGAACCGTCAACGCCCCATTTTCGAACGTGACCTCGTGGTCCCTGCCTACCGACTGTGCAGCCGGGCTCGCACTCTGCGAGTCGGAAGTGGCGCTGCCACAGGAGACTATGACCAGCATGGACAGGCCTGTCAGTATCGCCGTCGATGTCGTGAACTTCATGTCAATCTCTCCAAGGTTGCTCTGTCAGAGGCGACGTCTGTGTCCTTCGCTCGCACGCGCCGTGGACCGAAACCAGTGCGCCCCAAGGACAGGGTCAAGCCCAACGATTCGACCGGTTCAACGGTTCTCACTCGCCCGATTCCGCACGGATGGTCGGATCGGTGAACCTGGGTACCGGACCGTCATGCTCGGAGCTCCCGTCGATCGGCGTCCAGGACTCATAGGTGAATTCCTCCAGGGGCATGGGTTTGGCATGTGCCACGATCGTCCGTGGTGGCCGATCTCCGCCGAGCAGGAAGTCGATCACCGGACGATCGACCTCGTCCGTGCCGTAGGGGAAGACGCCGTGGACGCTCTCGTTGTCGACCGCGATCAGGCTCGTGTTCGGCAGCTGCGTGCCCGCAACCTGACCCGCCTCCCACGGCGTCATCGAATCGAGTTCGCTCTGCAGAACAATGCTTTCCGGGAAGTCCTCGGTCAACGGAGGCATCGCCGAGTCCGTCGGCCAGAATGCACAGGCCTGTGGCCCGTCGAGCAGTCCACTCTGCGCCGAGAAGGGCGCAGCGAGCGCCGTTCGCTCGTTGAACTCGTTCCAGTATTCGAGGCCCTGAACCCACTGTCCGTCGGTGCATTTCGTGAAGTCGATGACCTCGTCGTAGGTACCGCGAACCAACCCACTGGAATCGTCTTCCGGTGCCGCGGACAGCGCCGCCAGCACGTCGTGGGCCGCGGTGCGTTGCTCCCCGGTGAGGGTGTCCATCCCGTCGACGATGCGGCTCGCGGAGGCAACAGGAGTCGTAGGGGTCACGGCACGTTCACCTTCGGCGATGATCAGCGAAACGAGCTGTCCAGCAAACGGATAGACCACCGAACTGGAGAACGCAACGTTGAGGTTCGTCGACGCCCACGCGTACCGAGCAGCCAACGACTGCTCCGCACTTCCGGTAGCTGTGAAGTAGCGATTCCAGATCACCTCAGGGTCGCCGCCCAGCCCATACGTGGCGTCGTTGCGCGCAATCCAGTTCATCATGTGGAGCCGGAACTGCCGATCGCGGCCCTCGTGGGCCAGGTCGTACAGGCCCTGGATCGAGTCCTGTGTCGGGTCCGTGGCCGAATCGAGAACCATGCGCTCGATGTTGTCCGAAAACAGGCCGCCGTACCAGGCACCGAGCCACGTGCCGTAGGAGTAGCCCATATAGGTCACCGATTCGAGCCCGAGAAGGTGACGGATGAAATCCATGTCGAACGCGGTCTGTTCGGTCGTCATGGTCGCGACCTCGGGATCGACCGAGCACGACTCGCCGATCGCGCGCGTCTCCGCGTCGGGTCCATCCGCCGGATCGTATTGGTACTCGCACTGCGCATGACTGGACTGACCGAGACCACGCTGATCGAAGCTCACGTAATTCGTGGTCTGCCGCAATTCCGGGGTGTACATCTGAACGGTCGAGCTGTAAGACAACCCCGACGCGTACGGTCCACCCGGGTGGGTGATCACCGTGGTGTGGTAGTCAGGATCGGTGCGATCGATGTTGTGTGCCTGAGAGATTCGTACATCCCACGTCTGCTGTGGATCAGGATCGTTCCAATCGCGTGGAACCTTGATAGTTGCGCACTCGACGTTAGAGACGTCGGCACCAGGGATGGGCGGTCCGTCGTCGTTGAACTCACATGTCTCCCAGCTGAGTTGCTGGCCGGCCAACGACCCTGCGAGCGCAGCGATATCCGGTGTTCCATCACCGGATTCGTCGCCACTCGCAGTCGGGGCGCTTGGTGGCGGTGACGCCATGGCAGCCATCACGACGACGCCGGTCAATCCGATGACACCGGCAGCGATCGCAGCCGGGAGCAAGTACCTCCGCCCGCGCGGTGCCGTACTGAGCACACTCTTGTCCAACGGCACGTGAGCTCCTCCTCATCGATCATCAGTCGGTCCAGCCCGGCGCACGGCAAGATGTGCGTGCGTTGATGTGTGCATGACAAAGCTATTCCGTGTTCCCGCAACAGGGTCAAACGTCCGAACCCCTCAGGGATGGTCGAACAGTCCCGGCACCTGAGATGCCGATATCAGGCCGCGGAGGCGGCGCATCGGATCCGACGCCAAGATCCGATCTGCATACGATCGATCGACAAGAAGGCATCCAGACGGTCGACTCGCCTTTCGCCGCTTACCAGCCGGCCAAGGACCACGAGATAGTCGGATCGAGTCGACCCATTGCGTCGGCCCCACCACTTCGACTCAGCTATCTGTACGCCGGCCTTCTCGCGGAACTATTCCGTGGGCGGGGTTTGTAGCACCGTCATAGCAGCATCGGCGATCGCAAGAAGGTCTTCGGTAGTTCCGCCGTCGCGGGCGCAGCCGGACATGCCACGCATGACTGCCAGGAGAAACGAAGCCAGGTGATCGGTGTGGGTGGTCGTAGCCAGCTCACCGGCATGGACACCGCGATCGAGCCGATCTCGAAGCCGTATTCGCAGGATCTCTCGCTGCGAGGCCAGCCGTGGCTCGGTCAGCATCAGACAGCCCGGGGGCGTCGCGGTATCGGTGTGAGCTCGTGCTGTGTCGTCGAGCATTCGGCCCAGGGCTTCACGGACCGTGGGTAGTTCGGCCGCCTCGTCCACGGCCTCGCACGTGCGGCGAAAGTACTCGGCTGAGGCTTCCTCGAAGAGACTCTGCTTGTCGCCGAACGCGGCATAGAGGCTCGGTGGCGTCACACCCATGGCTGCAGTGAGTGTCGCGACCGAGGTGTCGGTGAAGCCCCTGCGCCAGAACAGTTCGGTAGCCACCGCCAATGCCGCGTCACGATCGAAACCACGTGGTCGGCCAGCCATGCCGGAAGAATAACATATCGATCACTACATAACGTGCTACGCTCGCTGGGCAATCGATAGTGATCACTACACAAAGGATCCGTATGAAGCTCGAAGGTGCAGTTGTGCTCGTCACCGGAGCGAACCGAGGCATCGGTGCCGAGTTCGCGAAACAGCTCAAAACACGTGGGGCAGCGAAGATCTACGCGGCTGCCCGCGACGCGAGCGCGGTCGAAGCCGACGGCGTCGAGCCGATCGAGCTGGACATCACGAATGCCGGGCACATCGAAGCCGCGGCTCGCGCTGCCGGCGACATGCAGGTTTTGATCAACAATGCAGGAATATCGACAGGCACTGCCCTGCTGAGCGGAGATATGGCGGACATCAGGCGGGAAATGGACACCAACTTCTACGGTCCGCTGCAGATGACCCGCGCCTTCGCCCCGATCCTGGGGGCCAACGGAGGCGGTGCGATCCTCAACGTCGTCTCCGCACTGTCGTGGTTCACTGCGCCGGGCGCGGGTGCCTATGCCGCGTCGAAGGCCGCGGCCTGGATGTTGACGGACAGCACGCGCCTCGAGCTCTCATCGCAGGGCACACATGTGGTCGGCGTGCACATGGGGCTGGTCGACACCGACATGGCAAAAGGAGTGGACGCGGTGAAAGTCGCACCGGCCGACCTCGCGAATGCAGGTCTCGACGCAATCGAGTCGGGGGCGCAAGAAGTGCTGGGCGACGACTGGGCGGAGTTCGTGAAAGCCGGCCTCCCGCTCGACCCGAAAGAACGGTACCGGCAGATCTTTTCCGCCCTCGGTATCAGCTGAGCGCCGACCACAGCATCGATCGTCGTCGGGTACGTCGCGACCTCGACACCCATAGCGGCTGTTGATCCGTCGGCCGGCTTCCCGACCGACGGAAAAACTGAGAGCTGTGTCGGGGAAGCGAACACTCAGGATGCTTTCTCATTGACTGATGTGCTGGGCGTGCCCACGAAGCCTCGATAGCGCGGGTCTTTCCTCGGATCTCGCTGGAGACGAGACGAACCTGCTTCAGTAGGACGTCGTCGACAGATTCGATCCTGGCGGGTGTCGGCAATGGGTTATCGAGTCGCGGTGTCTTCTGGTCACGTGTCGTCCGAGCCGATCGACTGCGGCGAACGATGCCTCGAGTTTGTCGGCGAGTCGCCTACTGCCGCGCGCCGGGAGGAAGACCATGGCGGCGGGCAGCAGCTGCGGCGAGCAAGGTGCATGCGACCAGACCGAGGGTGACGGCGGGAAACGACCCTGGTCCTGCAGCAGTGAGAAGTACCCCACCCAGAGCGCTTCCCAGAAAGATTGCCGCGTTCGCGACGGTCGTCAGTATCGAATTGGCAACATCGGCATCGGGGCCCGATGCGTCCGCCAGTGCGGTCTGCAACAACGGTGCAGCGCCACCGAACGACATGCCCCACAGGATCACTGCTAGCAAGAACATCACTGGAGTGCTTCCCGCGATCGCCAGCGAGGTGGCCGCCAAGGCGAACGCGGCCAAGTAGATCAGGACCAGCCTTCGCAGGATGCGGTCCGCCAGCGCCCCGACAACGGCGATACTGGCCATCGCAGCCACCCCGAACACCGCTAGCACCACATCGACTCTGAGCCCTACGTCCATATCGTCGATGATGGGTGCGATGTAGGTATAGAGCAGGTTGTGGGCAAGGAACCATCCGAGCACCACGGCGATGATCGGCGCGACACCGGAGAGCAGAAAGACGCGATTCAATGGCGTTTGCGCAGTGGAATTCTGGCCGTCGGAATCGGGAACTGATACGACCACCCACGCGATCAAACCAAGGGCAATCACAGACATCAGACCGAAGGTCCAGCGCCACCCGACCAGCGTTCCGAGATACGTCGCAAGAGGCGTGCCGATAGCGAACGCAACAGGCGTACCCGCCATCGCCACGGTCAGCGCCTTCCCGGCCAACGCGGGCGGGGCTATTTTGCGGGCGTACCCGGCGAGCATCCCCCAGACCACCCCGGAGAAAGCCCCCGCAACGAAACGCGCCAACAGTGCAATCTCGAACCCCGGTGCCAACGCTGTGATCGTATTGGCCACCACGAATCCGCCGACTGCGACGAGCAGGATCGGTTTGCGTCGCCAACTTCGCGTGAACGTGATCGCAGGAATCGCGAAGAGCACCGCTCCGAGTGCGTATGCGCTGATCAACTGCCCTGCCGCGGCCTCCCCGACGCTCAAACCCGCGGAGAGCTGAGGTAGAAGCCCGGCAGGAAGTGTCTCGGTCATGATGACGATGAATGCGGTCGCTGACATCGCCAGCAGCGCTGACCATGGAAGTCGCTGTTTACTTCCGCCCCCGGCCGGCATCGGAATTGTCGAGCTGTCGGTGGTGCCCTGAATGACTTCTGGATTGATCATTCCGTAAGTCAACACCACCGACACCCCTGTTGCCAAATTATTGGATTGATTAGTCTGTAATCCACTGAACACCGAAACACGGAATGGAACCGCGATGAGCAGAACCGGGAGACCGCGAAAGTTCGACGAGGACCGCGCTCTCGAAGCGGCCATGGTCCTTTTCTGGGAGAACGGCTACGAGGCAACGTCATTGACGCAATTACGAAGCAGCATGGGTATGTCTTCGGCCAGCTTCTACGGTGCGTTCGGATCCAAGGATGGATTGTTCGCCGCCGTGGTCCAGCGGTACATCGACAGCTACGGCCGTGCGACCGCCCCACTGGCAGACGAATCCATGGACCCTCGAGCCGCTCTGGAGAAGACATTGCGTGGCTCGGTGACCATGCAGACCGATGCGACGCATCCCCTCGGATGCCTGGTCGGCCTGGGCGGAATCATCGAGGGTCCGGACGCCGGAAAGCACTCTGCCCTGGCAGCCCGGAGGTCTGTTGATCGCCGCAACATTGCCGCGCTGGTCGAACGGGCTGTCGATCGAGGTCAACTCGACCCGAGCATCCCGATCGACGCAACAGCGACACTGTTTCACGGCTTTCTACTCGGATTGTCACCCCTGGCCAGAGACGGTGTGCCCGCCGATGAACTTCAGGCATCGGTCTCGGCAATGATGACGTTCTGGGATTCCATGCACCCGCGGTAGACGAACCACCCTCTGCCACAACATCTCCGGCCCAAACCCTGCATGCGATCAGGGTGTGGGCCGAAGGGCGAGGTTGCACCGCGCGTCGGGTGCGGGCGACTCGAGGTCCACCAGATAGGCCGAGACGATTGCGTCTACGCACGCATTACCCGCGAGAGAGGCACCGTGCTGTTCACCTTCGACCGTGAGCAGGCTGCCGCCGAGCGCCTCGGCGAGGGCGATGCCGCCGGCGTGCGGAGGAATACCGTCGCCGGTCACCGAGACCACCAGAGTGTCGGCGAGGCCGTCGACCTCGTCGGCCAGGAGCGGGTTGAGCGTGGGATCGACCGGCCAGTTCTCGCAGCCGTTTCGCGAGTTCTCGACCGCAATGCCGGGGTCGATGAACGGCGCGGCGTCGAACACGGCCCGCTTGGGCGCCGTCTCCGCGGCGTTCGCGCAATCGACGACGGTGGAGGCGTTTTCGAGCTCTACAACAGCGCCCAGATCGAGGTCATCCGGCGAGCGGGTCTTCTCGCCGGATGACAGTTCGAGCTCGGACCAGTCGAGCCAACTGTCGAGCAGCGGATGCAGACGGCGAAGCACCTCGGACTGGGCCGCGTTGTGCACGCCGACAACCGCATCCAGCAGGATGTCCCGAGTGCGATCGTCACCCAGCCGCGTGTTCGCGTCGGCCCCGGCAAACACGCCCTCGATGTAGACGAGAACGGGATGCGGTGGCACTGCCTCCGCGAGGTGTCCTAGGGTCACATCGTCGACAAGTGAGGGCAGTGAATCGAACTCGACCTGCGGTTCGGTGCGTTCGGTCGTGAACTGTTCTCGAATCACGTCCAGGGCGCTCGCGGGGATCAGTCGCGAGCAGATCAGGTTGAGCGCGCGGTTCGCGGCCGTCAACCGGCCTGCGATATCGCCGAACTCCGCGGGCACGTCGTAGGGCGCGTCGAGAGCGATCGCGGTCGCGAGATCTCCTCGCACGGTGCCCAGATGCGCGATCGATTCAGTCAATTCCGTCTCCAACAAGCGAAGCATCGTCGATGGCGGTGTTTCGGAACCCATCTCGGCGATGTCGTGCAGTAGTACTCCAAGGTGCGCAAGCCTTCTCACATGCAACAGGCGCACGAGGTGCCGAACCTCGTAGTGTCGTTGGCCGTCGAGTCGGCGCGGGGGCTCGTCGAGCAGTCCGAGACGGTGATAAAGGCGCACGTTATTCGCGGTGGCGCCCACCAGGTCGGCCAGTTGTCGCCTGTTCCACGGCATCGCCCTCACCCCCTCTCGGTGTCTCGGCGTTGCGTTGCCACCGCCCCCGTTGGGTCACCCAGCGCCGACGCACTCGCTTCGTTGGGCAGCTTGGACGCTACCCGTCACAGCCGGCAGCGACCAGTCCGTTCCGGGACGATCACTCAGCAGGTAGGGCGGTCCCTGCGGGGGTACGTAGCCCGTCCAGTGCGATGGCAATCGTTCTGCGCCACTGCCCTTCTCCCCTGGTGGCCCCCAGACATTCCTTGCCGCCGATCGGTGCCAGCGACAGCAGAACGACATCCCGCCACGTCACGTCACTGCGCAACGTCCCTTGCTCCTGCGCCCGACGGACGAGCCGGTCGACCATCTCCGCGAGCACAGCGTTACGGTCCACCAGCTCTTTCGGCAGCTGATAACTTGTCCCGCTGGTGAATTCGGCCAATCCGAGATTGTTCATCTGCGCCTCGGTGAACGCATAGAGAAAGCGGGAGAGCCCTTCCCACGCGTCGGCGTCCTCGAGAGCGGCCTCGGCCCACGATTCGATCTCCGCCACGCCATCGAGAAGCACATCGGCCACCAAGGCCTCCTTCGACCCGAACCGTCGATACAGCGTTCCGACTCCGACCTCGGCGCGTTCGGTGATATCCGTCGTCGACGCCTGAAGTCCGTGTTCGGCAATAGCCGCGCGTGCCGCCTCGATCAGGCGCAGGCGTTTGCGGCGCGAGTCCGCGCGTTCTCTCGGAGCCTCGCCGGCACCCGCTGCGTTCGTCATACCGACAACCATAGCGCGGATAGTATCTCTCCCCTCGGAGCCATTACCTCCGATCGGAGCGTACCTCTCCGTTTATGCTACGTTCGTCTTTATGGAACACAGCGCGCCCCCCGCACTCCTCATCTACGGCGCAACCGGCTACACCGGACGCCTGATCGCCGAGGAAGCTGCCCGCATCGGACTGGACTTCGCGGTGGCAGGACGTAACCGGGTCGAGGTCGAGGCCCTGGCGGAACGGCTCGGGGTTCCCGGTAGGGTCTTCGCTCTGCACGACCCGATCACCGTCCTGGACAACCTCGAAGGCACGCGCGTCGTACTCAATGTTGCGGGTCCATTCGGCGTGACAGCCGAACCGCTCATTCGCGCAGCCATCTCGGAGGGCATCCACTACCTCGACACGACTGCCGAATTTGCGACCTACGCTCTGGCAGAGGAACGGTCGGCTGCTGCCGCAGCGGCCGGCGTGATGTTGGTGCCCGGGGTGGGCTGGGACGTCGTTCCGAGTGACGCCGTCGCCGTGCACGCGGCCTCGAGGACACCACGACCGGTCCGGCTCCGTATCGCACTCGAGATCACCGGCGGCTTCTCTCGGGGGTCCATCTCGAGCTCGGCCGGAATCGGCGACCTCCTCGGGCTGGTCCGCGCCGATGGTGGACTGGTACGCACGCCGAACGCCACCGCTGAAACCTTCGACTTCGGCTCAGGGCCAGAGGACTTCGCACCCGTACCGATGGGTGATCTCATCACAGCACAACGGTCTCTCGGGCTCGGCAACATTGCAGTGTTCATGCGGTCGACCAACGGGATGCCCGCGCCGGGTGACCACATCCCCGACGGCCCGACCGAGGCCGAACGACTCGAAGGTCGCTATCGCGCACTGGCCGAAGTCACCGACGAGGACGGCACCGTCGTGCGGTCGGTCATCGACACTCCGAACGGCTACGTCTACACCCAACTCTCGGCCGTTCAGGCGGCTCGCCGCGTCCTTGCCGGCCAACACTCTGCAGGGTTTCGGACTCCGTCCGCGGCATTCGGCCCCGGATTCGCCACAAGTATTGCCGACAGCCACATCACCGATCTCTGACATCACTACAACAAAGGAAATAAAATGCGCTACACCACCTTCGGACGACGTTCAGGCCTGCGAGTCTCGGAATTCGCTCTGGGCACCGGCAATTTCGGGACCTCCTGGTCCAGCGGTACGGACGCCGCGGAGGCCCGGATCATCTTTGACCGGTTCGCCCAGGCCGGCGGTACGTTCCTGGACACCGCCAACATGTATCAAGCGGGAGAGTCCGAGGTCATTCTCGGAGACCTCGTTGCAGCAGACCGCGATCATTTCGTCGTCTCGACGAAATACGGTGCGAGCGACACAACCGAGCCACACGTCTCGTCGACAGGAAGTGGACGAAAGAACATGATCTCTTCGGTCGAAGCAAGCCTTCGCCGGCTCCGCACCGACTACCTGGACCTGCTGTGGGTGCACTTTCCCGACGGAGTCACACCGATAGACGAAATCGTCCGCGGGATGGACGATCTCGTGCGTTCGGGCAAAATCCATCACGTCGCCCTCTCGAACTATCCGGCATGGCAGGTCTCGGCCGCGGCGACCCTGGCGGACATGCGTGGGTGGGCACCGATCGTCGGAATCCAGACCGAATACAGCCTGGTCGAGCGGACCGCCGACCGTGAGCTGATGCCAATGGCCGAGAGCCTCGGATTGGCCGTCAATCTGTGGTCGCCACTCTCCGGCGGACTACTGACCGGAAAATATCGAACCGGTGCCGAAGGTCGCGCTACGGATCCCGACCGATTCGTCACTCCGGAACACTCTGCACAGCGCACGGCCGTCATCGACGAAGTCCTGGCAATTGCACAACAGACCGGTGCGAGCGCCGCTCAGGTATCGATGGCCTGGCTGCGGGAACGGGGCGATCGATCCGCCGCCACACTGATTCCTATCGTCGGACCGCGCACAGTTGCTCAGCTGAACGAGTATCTCGGCGCGCTCGACGTCACGTTGACCGATGAGCAGTACACGCGGCTCGACGCGGTCAGCGCCGTCGAACTCGGTGTCCCCCACTGGATCAACGCACAGATTCGTCCCAACCTGCTGGGCGGGGATGCGAGTCGGTTCATGGGTCCACTCACCCCGATCGCCTGATCGGAGGGGCGTTCACCGTCTCGATCCAGGCGCGCCGAAACGTGCGTGACCCATGATGTCGTGGGTCCGACCCGCGGCCGGCCGGAGTGTGGTTACTTCGAGTGTTTCGGTCATCGGTTGCGACTTGACTTCGGGCGAAAAGCGCTTCCCCACTTCTCGAGTCTCGCCGTCGACCGTTCGCAGAAGGCGGAGCGCGCCGGGGTGCACCGAATCCTGTAAGCCGACCCACACCCAGGTCAGGTATTTGCCTCGACGCTCGGAATAGCACAGCAAGCCGGCCGTTCCGCCAATCGGCGGAACAACCATCCGTCGTCGACGATCGATGTCGCGAACTTCGATCTCCCCTTTCTGTCGCTGTCACGCCGTCCACAACGTGCCCGGTCTTTTCGACCAGGCCAGGAGCACTCAACTCACCGCTTTTCCCTCGAAGTGATGAGCTGGGACTAAGCCGAGGAAAAACAAAACACCCCGCCTCCAGCTTCAAACTGGTGACGGGGTGTTTCAGTGTGCGCCATCAGGGATTCGAACCCCGGACCCGCTGATTAAGAGTCAGCTGCTCTAACCAACTGAGCTAATGGCGCCGATCCGCACCGCGTGTTCTCTGCGGTGCGGGAGAAACATTAACAGCAGATGCCGCCAGATGTGAAATCGGCTGGTCGGAGCACCTGCTGCGTCAGTTGAAGATCCTGCGAACCACGAGAACTGCCACCACTGCGCCGACTCCGAGGAGGGTGAATTTCACTGCCGGCTCGTTGAGCTTGGCCACCACGGACTGCTTGGTGTTGGCGACGATGTTCTTGGGGCTGGCACGGACGCTCAGCTCGTCCAGGGTGCTGGCGAGCTGATTGCGAGCGGCCTCGATCTCGCGCTCGATTCGGTCGGTGTCCTTGGCCACGTGTCCTCCAACTTGTTGCAAATAGTCTCGGTCGCAGTCGAGCCTAGAGCACGACGACATTTCGATACTCTCGTGCGGTGACCGAATACAGCAAGCTCGAGCCGGGCGACACCGCTCCGGCGTTCACCCTGCCCGATGCCGACGGCAACGACGTCTCTCTCGCCGACTACGCAGGCAAGAAGGTGATCGTGTACTTCTACCCTGCTGCGAGCACCCCGGGCTGCACCAAGCAGGCGTGCGACTTCCGAGACAGCCTCGCCGAGCTCAACGGCGAAGGCCTGGAGGTCATCGGTATCTCCCCCGACAAGCCCGCCAAGCTCGCCAAGTTCCGCGACAAAGAAGAGCTGACGTTCCCCTTGCTCTCCGACGAAGACAAGTCGACGCTGCAGGCGTGGGGCGCATTCGGGGAGAAGAAGAACTACGGCAAGGTCTACGAGGGCGTCATTCGCTCCACGTTCCTCGTCGACGAGGCCGGCAAGATCGAGGTGGCGCAGTACAACGTCCGCGCCACCGGCCACGTCGCCAAGCTCCGTCGCGATCTAGCTGTCTGAGTCCCCACTACCCGAGCCGGCCAGTCGCTGCAGGAACAACGCCTCGGCGACGGCCATCTTCTCGATCTCCGTCGGATCCACGCTCTCGTTGGGAGCGTGGATCCGGCACCGAGGTTCCTCGACGCCCATCAGCACGATCTCGGCGTTCGGCAACACCTGAGCCAGCGCGTTGCACAGCGGAATCGACCCGCCCTGCCCAGCCGTCCCCATCGGTTGCCCGAATGCCTCCTCCAACGCCTCGGAGAGCGCCGCGTAACCCGGCCCGTCGGTTCTGGCCCGAAACGGCGACCCGATCGCCTCACGCTCGACGGTGACCCGCGCATTCCATGGCGTACGCGCCTCCAGATGAGCCACCAACGCATCCTGAGCCCGCAGCGAATCCATTCCCGGCGGCACCCGCAGATTGAGCCGTGCCGACGCACGCGGTGAGATCGCCGCTGCCGACCCCACGACGGGTGGGCAGTCGATCCCCAGAATCGTCAGAGCAGGCCGCGCCCACACCGCCTCGGCCACCGAGCCCGAGCCCGCCAGCCCGACGCCGTCGAGCACCCCGGCATCGGAGCGGAACTGCTCGGCGTCGTACTCGACGCCGTCCCAGGCCTGCGTGCCGTCGAGACCGTCGACCACGGTGTCGCCCTGCTCGTTGCGCAACGTGGAGAGCACCTGCACCAACGCGGCGAGCGCGTCGGGTGCCGACCCACCGTACATGCCCGAGTGCACCTCACCGGCAAGGGTTTCCACGTGCACCACGACATTCGCGATACCGCGGAGCGTGGTCGTCACCGTCGGCGAACCCACGCGAGCGTTGCCGGTGTCGGCGATGACGACCATGTCTGCGGCGAACAATTCCGGTCGCTGCTCCACGAGCGCTTCCAACCCGCCGGTACCCACCTCTTCCGAACCCTCGCAGACGATCCGCACGCCGACGTCGAGCGACTCCCCCAGCGCCCGTAACGCCAACAGATGCATGATCACGTTGCCCTTGCAGTCGGCCGAACCCCGCCCGTACCACCGGCCGTCCCGTTCGGTCAGCTCGAAAGGCTCACTGTCCCACAGCGTTTCATCTCCTGGAGGCTGGACGTCGTAGTGCGAGTAGAGCAGAACGGTCGGCGCTCCCGCGGGTGCCGGACGCGAACCGACAACGGCCAGGGAGCCGTCGACCGTCTCGATCAACTGGACGTCGGGGACGCCCGCATCCAGGAAAGCCTGCTGCACCCAGTGCGCTGCCCCGATGCATTGCTCGGCCGGAAACTGCCGGGGATCGTGTACCGAAGTGAATCGGACCAGCTCTGCCAACTCAACTTTCGCTCGGGGCATCTGCGATGCAATTGCAGATCGAACGTCGACGGGTCGAGCATCGGCGGGCATGAATCCTCCAAACGAGAAAATGACAGACGGGCTCTCGCCAGTCTGTCATCACTCGTCACCGTCAGCGGCCGGAGAACTCCTGCTCGAACCACTGACCCGTCTGCTGCCAGTGCCGATCCCACGCTTCCTGCTCGAGCTGTTCGGGCGACTTGCCCGGCTCCGGAACGGGAACGGGAACGGTGAACTGTGGCGGGTCCACCCGTGTTGGTACCGGTGCCGCCACCTCCTGGCGAGGTGGATCCTGGGTCGCCCACGCCTCGGTCGTCGGTGCAGACTCGACAACTGTCGATGGGTCCACTGTCGGAGGAATTATCTCGGGCGGGGGCGCAATCACCGGTGCAGGCGGAACCACGATCGCAACCGGGTCCGGGGTCGTCGAATCCGCCGGCCGGGTTGCCCCCACCAGATCCGCCCCGGCATCGCGCCGATCCACGCTCTGCTCGGCGGTCGTCTCGGATTCACCCGGCAATGTCGCAGCAACAGCCACACCTGCCGACAGCACACCGGCCAGCAGCACAGCGGCGAACACGAGCTTGCGCCCAGAGCCTCCCGACCGGGCCGGGTGTGCACCCACAACGCGCGGCACTGCAGACGGCGGAAGCGGCGCTGGCACCACAACGAGATCCGGAACCTTCTCGACCTCGACGGTCTCCTCGGGCCCGGCATCGGCGGCGACGGTCTCGACCGGCTCCGAATCCGCGGCCGCCGTCACTGGCGCGACGGCCAGCGGTGCCGACTCGCCCTCGTGCGCCAGCAGCGCAGCTCCTCGCGCTGCGACCTGGTCCGCGTGACTCACGCGCACGACGGGGACGCCGAGTCCGAGCGACAGGATGTCCAGGAGATCGCGATTGCTCGACGAGTCGCCGAACAGGGCCACGAACTCGGGCTTCTTGCCGGATTGATCGACCACTTCCCACGCCAGCGGGATGGTGCTGCCGATGCGCTCGGGCGACATCGAGTCCAGCGCAGTGGTCTTGGTCGGGGTGAGCGAGGCTTCGGCTGCGTCGGCGAGAGATATCGAGACACCCGTGCCGCCCATGTGATACAGCAGTACGGTCTTCGCGTCGGCGAATTCCTTCGAGCGCTCGAGCCAACCGAGGAACGACTCGGCCGCGGAGGACAGAACTACGGGCTCGTGGACCAGCGTGGCTGCGAACTCGGCGCGCTCGTCCTCGGTTCGGTACACCACGCCTACTGCGTCCACGTCGGTGTCTAGCGCCGCTGCCTCGGCGCGCATGGTCTCGATCGCTGTCGCCAATACGGAGGCCACGTCGGGGTCGAGAGGGGCGGTCCGATCGGCCAGCACCACGCCCGAGGTCGGCTCGAGTAGAACTGTCTGCATCGAGCCAGATTCGATCGCTACACCAATAGTTGCCATGGCAGTCTCCCTGTGCTCAGGGTGGAGGCACCCGACCATGAACGCCATTCTGTTGTTCCGAATAACGATCACCCTGCACGGAATTTGATTCTGTCTACCAAACCATACCTGTTGACGGTTAAATCGGTCCGGATCGGGCTTGGAGTTTGTCACAGTATGGGGAACGAGAAATTGTCGTCGAACCCAGGTTTATTTCCGAGACCTCCAGCCGTGGCGCGCGTGTCGGACCCAGTTGTGGATACCGAGCACCTGCGCCGGATAGCCTGACCGGGTGGAATCCTCTGCTCGTGCCCAGTCCTCGCGCCGTCTCGACGCCGCGCTCGAGTCGACGGCACAGACTCAGGAGCTCATGCCGCGACGGCGTCCCACCCAGGAACGCAGCCAACGCAAGTTCGACGCTTTGCTGCAGGCTTCCCGCGAGTTGCTCAGCGACGTGGGGTTCGAGTCGTTCACCTGCGAGGAGGTGGCGTCACGAGCCGAACTGCCGATCGGCACGCTCTACCAGTTCTTCGCCAACAAGTACGTCATCGTCTGCGAACTCAATCGCCAAGACCTTGTCGGGGTTCAGCAGGAGCTCGCCGAGTTCGACGGTGAGGTCCCATCGCTGGACTGGGTGCGGTTCCTCAACAACTTCGTCGACCACATGGCGGGCATGTGGATGACCGATCCCTCACGCCGTGAGGTGTGGCTCGCCATGCAGTCGACGCCCTCGACACGCGCGACCGGAGTGATCCATGAGCGAGAATTCGCCGATCAGGTCTCCCGCATGCTCGGTCCACTGACTCCGCGCACACCCCGGCACCGACGCAACCTGATGGCTCAGGTGTTGGTGCACATCGTCTACTCGATGCTCAATTTCTCGGTGCAGGACGGCCAGAGCCACGAGGACGCCGTCGCCGAGCTCAAACGCATCATGATGGCGTATCTGCTCGTCGCCGAGAAAGAGAGCAGGCGCTCCGGCGGCTCGGCGAGCGATACAGAGCGAGCCTGACCAACCCGACCCCGCACAAACGACAGGCCCGCCCGATCACCTGGATCGGACGGGCCTGACTCGTTTTCGGAGCGAACTCACTCCTCCAGGATCGCCACCGCGGCGGCGATGTCACCGTCGTGGGTCAGTGACAGATGAATCTTCACCGTCGGCAGGAACTCCTGCGCCATGCCGTGCAACTTGATCGACGGACGGCCCCACGCATCGTTGACGACCTCGATCAACGGATACGGGTTGTCACCGATCTGCGGCGGCCGAGCGAATCGCGATGTCGCCCATGCCTTCAGCACTGCTTCCTTGGCAGCCCACCGTGCTGCGTAGTGGCGGGTCGGGTCGGAACTCTTCGTTGCGGCATGACGGCGCTCGCCCGCGGTGAAGCTGTCGCGGATCATCGTCGTGCCGACCTTCTCCATCTGCTCGGCGAAGTCGGACACCGTCACCAGGTCGAAACCCACTCCCAGGATCGCCATCAGATGGCACCCGGCAGACCGGAGGAGTAGACATCGTCCTCGCCGAGGCGAGCGGACTCGTTGAGCAACACGTGTGCCTCCAGTTCGCGTGACGCCGTGGACGGCGTCCCGTCATGTCCGAGCCGTCGATCGTCGGGCCGCTCGTAGAGGGAATCTCCTCCCACCATCGCGGAGATCAGCCTGCGCTGACCGGCGATGCGCCGCTCGTTCGCCTTGGCGATGTACGCGGCACGTCGATCCGCCGGAACGGCCTCGAGGAATGCCTGCGGGTGCACCAGCGCGATGAGTCCGGACACGTGCCCGAAGCCCAGCGAGGTGAGCAGACCTGCCTTGAGCGGTACCGAGTCGCCGAAGCGCAGCGGCTCCCGTGCCCACACCAGGTGCTCGAACGCGGTCATCTTGTCGTCGACGCAGTCCAGGCTGCGGTTCGGCGGGATGACTCCGTTGGCCAGCACCTGGCACAGGCCGATCAGCTGCCAGGCAGCCGCTCCGCCCTTCGAGTGTCCGGTGAGGCTCTTCTGCGAGACGACGAACAGCGGAGCGCCGTCCGAACGGCCGATGGCCTTGGCGAGGCGGGTGTGCAGTTCCGCCTCGTTCGGGTCGTTCGCCGCGGTGGAGGTGTCGTGCTTGGAGATCACGGCCACATCGTCTGCACTGACGCCGAGCGCGTTGAGCGAGAGCGCGAGCGCCGAATCCTTGCCGCCGCGACCGGCACTGAGCGCGCCGAGTCCCGGAGCCGGGATGGACGTGTGCACTCCGTCGCCGTACGACTGTGCGTAGGCCACCACTCCGAGGACCGGTAGGCCCATCTCGAGTGCCAGATCGCCCCGAGCGAGCAGAATCGTTCCGCCACCGTGGGATTCGACGAATCCACCGCGCCTGCGATCGTTGGCTCGCGAGAACCGGCGATCGCTGATGCCCTTGGCGGTCATCGCTGCCGAGTCGGCAGTTGCCGACATGTCACCGAAGCCGATGATGCCCTCGGTGCTCAGGTCGTCGAATCCGCCGGCGACCACGAGCTGTGCCTTGCCCAGCTTGATCTTGTCGACGCCTTCCTCGACCGAGACTGCAGCGGTGGCACAGGCAGCGACGGGGTGAACCATCGCGCCGTAGCTACCGATGTACGACTGGACCACATGCGCGGCAACGACGTTCGGCAGAGCCTCCTGCAGGATGTCGTTCGCACGAGCATCACCGAGCAGGGTGTCGATGTACAGCGAGCGCATGGATTCCATGCCGCCCATGCCGGTGCCCTGCGTGTTGGCGACCAGTGTCGGGTGCACCCAGCGCATAAGTTCCGACGGGTTGAAGCCCGAGGAGATGAACGCGTCGACCGTGGTGACGATGTTCCACAGGGCGACTCGGTCGACCGAGCTGGCCATGTCGGGCGAGATGCCCCACTTGGTGGGATCGAATCCGGTCGGAATCTGTCCACCCACGGTGCGGGTGAGCTTCATCTTGCGCGGAACGCGAATCTCGGTGCCAGCCTTGCGGGTGACCTGCCAGTCGCTCGAATCCGGGACCGGCGTGATCAGCGTGTGCTCGGGATCCGCTGCTGCGAACGACCGGGCATCGATCTCGGTTCCGACCACGAACGTGAGGTCGTTGTCGAGGAAGATCGAGGTCATCAGCGGAGCGGTGTTGCCGACCATCGCGCCGTCGTCGCCGTAGGTGCGGATACCGCACTTCTCGACCACGATGTCGTGGTACTTGTCGGCGATGTCCTCCTCCGGCACCAGGTCACCGGACTCGATGTCGTACCAACCCGGCTTGGGATCGTTCTCCCAGGCGATGAGACCGGTGTTCCATGCGAGTTCGAGAACGCCTGCGGCAGAGAGCTGCTCGTCGACCTCCATCTCGAAGCGGGTACGCGCCGAACCATACGGTCCGAGCTCGCCTGCACCGACGATGACGACCAGGTCCTTCGGGTCCACATCGAGTGTCGGCCACGCCGGAGCGGTGGTCGACGTCGACAGCCGCGGCGGTGCGGGTAGTGCCGCGATCACCGAGTTGTCCACTGCCTCTTCGGTCTTCTCGGCAGCGGCCGCAGCTGCATCCCGAGCGAGCTCGACGAGGTTGAGCTTGGTGTTGGCCAAGCCGCCCGTGAGATCGGCCACGATGGGCTCCTGCGCGGCCTGACGGCGAGCGGCAGGTGTGCACAGTTCGAGCAGCTCGGTCGCCATCTCCTCGGTCGACCAGGTGCGTACGCCCTCGGCCTCGACGGCCTCGACGATGGGATCGTTGCCACCCATCAGGCCGGTGCCGCGCACCCACCCGATGTGAGCGTGGGCGATGGACACCCGCTCGGCCCAGTTCTTCTCCGAGCCCCACTTGGCGACAACCGCATCGAGTGCAGCCTTGGACTCGCCGTAGGCACCGTCGCCACCGAACATTCCGCGGTTCGGCGATCCCGGCAGCACCACGTGCAGGTGGGTGTCGATGTCGGTGTCGTAACCGACCTTCGACAGTCCGGTGATGAGACGCTCGACCGACCAGAGCAGCACGCGCATTTCCATCTCGGCGCGAGCTCCGGCGTCGGACATCTCGCCCATGACCCGAGGTGCGGCGAACGGGAACAGCATTGTCGGTGTGACGCCGGCCTTGACCAGAGTCTTTGCGCCACCGGCAGTGTCGATGAAGTCGCTGCCGATCCACTCGATGAGTGCATCGACGTCGGTGTACGACGCGATGTTGGCCGGAACCACCCACAGCGACGCTCCGCTGCGTGCGTTGTCGCGGTACAGCGAGCGGTAGAAGCCGAGCCGCTCGTCGTCGAGCCTGGAGGTGGTGACGAAGACCGTCGCTCCCCCGGCCAGCAGCTTGGCCGTCACCGCAGCTGCGATGGAGCCCTTGCTGCCGCCGGTGACGACTGCGACCTGATCGGTCCACTGGCCCTTGTCCTCGGATGCGACCGCGATGTCCGCGATGCGTCCGAAGGTTTCGGCCAGCACAGTCTTGTTCTCGTAGTCGGCCTTGGCCTTCCACCACTGTGCCTGCGACGCAACGGCATTGCCCGCGCCGGCGAAGGACTCGACAGCGATATCGCCTGCGGTACCGAGCCACAACCGGGCCAGGTCCTCACGGGCGGTCGCCCACCGGTCGTCGATCAGGACGGCGCGCTTGGCGTCGAACGCGGGGGCGACGAGGCGGGGCCAGTCGGATCCCAGCTCGGCCGAGACCAGCTCCACCAGAGCCGCGTCGGGATCCTCGGCCAGCAGTGCGTTCGGTGCATCCGCAAGTCCGAGCTGCTCGAGCACCAACCGGGCTGCGGAGGCGAGAACGCCGTCGCGGCCGGTGATGTGCTCGGTGAACTCACCGAGAGCAGCAGCGTCGACGGTTCCACCGGCTCCACCGCCTGCCTGCGGCATCGACACTGCGATTCCGCGACGAGCGGCAACCGAGGCAACCGCTGCGTCGATGACGTTGTCGACGGCAGTGCCGTCGGCGAGAGCGCCGTCGGCCAGACCGCCGAGCGCGCCACCACGAACCGAAGCACCGTCACGAGTACCGAGGGCGACCTCGGCGGTGACGTGGTGCGCCCAGCCGTCGCCCAGTTCCCAGGTCTTCTTGACGCGATCGGCGATCGAGGCCGGGCGTCGACCCGAGGGGCCGAAGACCTTGCGGAGGTGGTCGTTGATGGAGTCGCTGAGCACCGGACCGAACGGCTTGTACGTACGAGCCAGCTTGTTGACCGTGCCCGAGAGCGCGCCCATGTCGGCATCGGCTGCGCCGTCGATGGCACCGAGCGAGAGCTCGGAACCGAGGTCGACGAGCAGCTGATTACGGCGTGAGGACACGCCGTCGCACAGTGCCTCGATGGTGTCGGCGGGCCCGATCTGATCGAGCTGCAGTTTGGTCCACAGCCCGATGAGGATCTTGGTCGCGTCGGCCGCGACGAACGCGATGTCGTCGGGGCGAGGTCCGCCGGACGGTGCTGCGGCCGGAGCGGGAGCCGCGGCAGGTGCCGAAGCTGCTGCCGGAGCGGCAGATTCCACGGGCGTCGACTCTTCCTCGTCGGCCGGAGCCGGGTCGGTGTCGGTGCCGTAGACGATCGCGGCCTCACGCTCGAGGTTGAGTACCTCGACCGGGTGGCCGAAGCGACCCGGCAGCTTGAGGGTCTGCGACGCGAGGTTGGCGACGGTCGGCGTTGCACCGAGGCCGATCTCGACGAAGCGCTCGACGCCCATGCCGCCGTCGGACTCGTCTGCGAACAGCAGGTCCTGGGTCTCGATCCAGCGCACCGGGCTGGCGAACTGCCATGCCAGCAGCTCGGTCAGAATCACCCGACACAGATCGCTCGGCCGTGCGGCCCACGAATCGAAGTCCGCGAGAACGGTGTTCAGCGGCTCGGACGGCACGAGATCGGCGATCTCCTGCGCGAATTCGCGCTTCAGCGAGAACGGCTTGGGCACCAGGTTGGGGATGTAGCGCCCCACCAGGATCGCCGGATCGAGCTGCTCGGGCAGCAAGGTCTGGAGGCGGTTGCGGAAGTCGTCGACTCCCCCGCGCAGCACCGTGGAGTGGAACGGCACGTCGATGCCGGGAACCATGATGTAGGCGGCCTTGCCACCGAACTCTGCCCGGCGAATCGCGATCTTCTTCTCGAGCTCGCCGAGACCGGCGACCGTACCTGCGATGGCGTACTGCGAACCGCGCAGGTTGAGGTTGACGATTTCGAGGAACTCACCGGATTCTGCTGCGACACCGGCGACGAAGCCCTGCACGTCCTCGTCGGCCAGGCCGATCTGCGACGGGCGAATGGCGGCCATGCGGTAGTCACTTCGGCCGTTCTCGTCACGGGGAACGAGTGCGTGCATGGCCGAGCCACGCTGGAAGACGACCTCGAGGACGGCTTCGAGTGGAAGCACACCGGCGACGGCGGCGAGTGCGTTGTACTCACCCACCGAGTGGCCGGCGAGGATGGAGTTCTCCACGAACGCACCGGATTCACGCAGTTCGGCAACCTGTGCGACACCGAGAACGGCCATCGCGACCTGGGTGAACTGGGTCAGGTGCAGCACACCGTCGGGATGCTTGTGTGTGACACCGCGCGCCTTGAGCGTTGTCGGATTGTCGCGCACCACAGCGAGAATCGAGAATCCGAGTGCGCTGCGGGTGTGCTTGTCGGCACGCTCCCACACCTTGCGAGCGGCCTTCGACCGAGCCCGTGCGTCCAGTCCCATACCCGGACGTTGGATGCCCTGGCCGGGGAAGGCGTAGACGGTCTTCGGCGCTGCGGTGCGAGCAGTGGCGACCATGACCAGTTCGCCTGCGACACGGCAGGAGACCTCGACCAGCTCGGCACCCTGGTCGAATCCGGTGCGATCGACGCGAACATCGATCTCGGCTCCGGGTCGAACCATGCCGAGGAAGCGTGCCGTCCAGGCGGTGAGGCGACGCGGCGGAATCTTGGTGTCCGCGTGGTCGACTGCGGTGACCGTCTGCTGTGCTGCGGCCGAGAGCCACATGCCGTGCACGATCGGGCTGCCGAGACCGGCGAGCATCGCCGCGGCGTCGGAGGTGTGAATCGGGTTGTGGTCACCCGAGACCTGAGCGAACGCAGCCATGTTGCGCGGGGCCACGATGGTGGCCTGACGACGGCGACGACGCGGAGTGTCCTTGGCGTCGGCACCGACGGAGCCGCCTGCACGAGCCGGGTCGACGAGCTCGCCCTTGCCGGTGCGTCCACGAATGGCGAAGCGCTCCACGAGAGTTGCGACGGCGGGAGCATCGAGCCCCTCACCGAGCATGGCACCGATCTCGACAGTGACCTCGACGACGCGACCGAGGTCGGTGTCGAGCACCTCTCCGGCGGCCGCCTTGACGACGAGAATCGAGGTGTCGGTGGGCAATTCGCCGACCAGGTTCACGCTGTGATCGAGGTGCACCAGATCGAGCATGCCTTCGATGACGTCGATGCCGTCGGCGTTGCGGGTGGCACCCAGGACGGCGAACACGGCGGGCCAGCAGGCACCGACCAGAACGTCGGGAACCGCCTTCCCGCTGACGGTCAGCGAGTCCGGCAGTCCGGATCCGGTGACGCCTGCGTGGTCGGCGATCAGGTCGGGGATCCACGCGATGTTCAGCCGTGCGACACCGCTCTTGACGGCCGGAAGCTCTTGGCCGGCAGCAACTCCGAGCAGAGCCGACATGGCCTGCTGGGCGTCCTGTGCGGTGACGACGGGAGCGCCGCCGTCGATCGTGGAGGAAGGCACCGTCAGACGGATGCGCACTTCCTTGCCCGGAGCGAGCGGAACCAGCAGCTCCACGTGCTCGGCATCGAGCACGGTCAGCGAGGAGCCGGTCTGCGGATGCGAGGCAACCGAATCGGAATCGACGGTCCAGTCGGCTGGATCGCCGAGGCGTGCAACGGGGTTCTGCGTCATCCGCGAGGCCCAGGTGACGTCGGGAGCTGCCAGCACGATGCCCAGCAGTCCGGGTGCGATCTCGGCGTGGCGACGGCTCGCGATGGCCGCGGGCTCGATGCCCTCGGCGAGAAGCTGGTCCGCAGTGGCCTTCTCGAATCGGTTCAGCAGTTCGCCGACCGGCTCGTCCACGCGGGTGATGCCTGCGACGGCAACGGTTCCGGGGATGACACAGACCTGATCGGCCGAGTAACGAGCGTCGTGTGCCTGCCACAGCGAGTCGCTGCGCCACCAGCGGCGCACGTCACCGTCGACGACGGGGACGAAGTTGACCGGCTTGCCTGGCATGCGGCACAGCGAGGTGAAGAAGGTGATGTCGGCCGGGTGCAGCACCACGTCGGCGGCGTCGGGGAACTGCGCGAGCAGAGACTTCAGTGCTGCGCGCGGACGCTCGAGAACCTCGGCGTCGGCGAACAAGGTGGGGATGGGGCCACGATCGACCGGGTGCAGCCGAGCCTCGGCGCGCTGGAGCATCTCCAGATAGCGGGTACGCCAAGTGACATCGAGCCACACCGATTCGCGTGCCTCGGACACGGCGTCGGTGAACTCACCACCGCAATCGAAGTCGCTGCGCGAGTCGGTTCCGATGGCGAGGTCGAGGTAGCGAGCGAGCCATTGCTGGTACGTCATCTCGGCTACGTCACCGAAGAACGGCTTGGCGGTGCCGTCGAGTGCGGCGATGATTTCCTCACGACGCTCGGCCACGGCGTCGGCGTTGCCGGCGACCTCGTCGAGCAGTCGACCGCACCGCGATGCCGCATTGTCGATCTCGTGGATGTCGGCACCGAGCTGGCTGCGGCCCGAGGCCATTCCGCCGTTGGCGGTACCGGCACCGACCCAGTCGGGGGTTCCGGGTGTGTCGACGAGCAGCTGCTTGACCTCGGGAGCCGTGGTGGCTTCGAGGGTGGCCATGGCAGCGGTGCCGACGAGGATGCCGTCGAGCGGCATCTTGGGGTAGCCGTGCACTGCCGACCACGTTCCGGTGAGGTATTCCGCTGCGCGCTCGGGGGTGCCGATGCCGCCGCCGACGCAGACCACGAGGTTGGGCCGTGACCGCAGCTCCGCGTAGGTGGTCAGCAGCAGGTCGTCGAGGTCTTCCCACGAGTGGTGTCCGCCTGCGCGGCCGCCCTCGATGTGCACGTTGACCTGGTAGGACGGAACCTCGTTGGCGATGCGGATGACGGCGCGAATCTGCGCCACGGTGCCGGGCTTGAACGAGACGTAGCTGATGCCTGCCTCGGACAGCTCCTCGATGAGGGCCACTGCCTCGTCGAGTTCCGGGATGCCCGCGGTGACCACGACGCCGTCGATGGCTGCACCTGCTGCGCGAGCGCGCTGCACGATGCGGCGTCCGCCGAGCTGGAGCTTCCACAGGTACGGATCGAGGAACAGCGAGTTGAACTGGATGGCGCGGCCGGGCTCGAGGAGGGTGGAGAGCTCGGCGACGCGATCGGTGAAGATGTCCTCGGTGACCTGGCCGCCACCGGCGAGCTCGGCCCAGTGGCCTGCGTTGGCAGCTGCGGCGACGATCTTGGCGTCGACCGTGGTCGGCGTCATGCCGGCCAGCAGGATCGGTGAACGTCCGGTCATCTTGGTGAAGGACGTCTCGACCACGACGCGGCCGTCGGGCAACGTGACCGGGGTAGGTGCGAACGCCGACCATGCGGGCTGAACCTCGGGTGCAGCTCCCGGGGTGAGCAGATTCCGGTGGCCCCCGCGAGAAGACGCGGCGATGATGCCCACGCCCTGTCCACGCAGCGCCGGAGTGGTCATGCGGGTGAGCAGGTCGCCCGGGCCGAGATCGAGGATCCAGTCGGCACCTGCGTCGACGACACCGTCGATGGCGTCGACCCAATCCACGGAGTCCACGAGGATCTTCTGTGCGAGGTCGCGAGCGAGCTCGACGTCGAGTCCACACCGCTGTGCCCACGCGCTGACGAGTTCGACCGCGTCTTCCAGGGCTGGGTGATGGAAACCGATCTCGACGGGAAGTTGCTCGAAGACCGGAGCGAACACGGCACCGCCGCGCTTCTTCGCGTCACGGTCGCGCTCTTCCTCGGCAGCGATCTGCTCGCACTTCTCCTGCACGCGGGCGAGCTGGGCAGGCGGGCCCGAGAGTACGACGCGACGACGGCCGTTGCGGATGGCGAGGGCGGCGGATCGCTCCGGCGCTCCATCGATTGCGAGATCGGCGATGATCGCCTGCAGTCGCGCGGGTTCGACGTTGGCGACCGAGACCATCGGCGCGCGGTCTCCGGCACCGATGATGCCGCGGCGGCGGCCGACCAGGCCTGCAGCAGCACCCACGAGCTGGGCGATCGCGAGGAAGCTCGCGTCCTGCGCTCCGTCGGCTGCGACGGATTCGGCGGCGATGAGCCCCTGCGAGTGTCCGACGACCTTGACGGGCGGGGTCTGGGCGGGATCGAGTCCCTGCAGCTTCAGCGCGCGCAGTGCTGCGACCTGAGTGAGGAACACTCCGGGAAGCGAGACGGCAGCGGAGGTCAGTGCAGCCTCGGACGGGCCGTACGAACCGACGGTGTCGTCGTCGGCGAGGTCCTGCTCGAGCATCCAGCCGATCGGATCGAAGCCGACAGACCGGACGACCAGCAGCTCGTCGGCAACGGGCGCAAGAGTGGCTGCAGCCTCGTTGACGAGATCGGTCAGTTCGGGCTCGAGTGCGGAGTCGCGAGCGAGTTCTTCGAGGGAGCTGAGCCACGGTGCACCCTGGCCACCGAAGGCCAGTGCGTACGGCTCGCCCGCGGCGAAACGATCTGCCAGAGTCCGAGAGCCGCCATTGCTTCTAGGGGATTTGTCTGCGTTGCCGGTGCTTCGCGAGCCTCGTCCGTGTGATGGTGTGCTCTCGTTGATCGTCAAGGCTGAAGATTCCTCTCGTGGACGCCTCGGGGGTCGGGGCGTTCGCTGTAATGGCCGCCCGGGTGCGTCGTGGGCTACATGGGCGAAGCGGTGAGCCGGTCCTCGTCGACAGATCTCTTCCGCGCTGCTCAAGGTTGACACAAAATCATGAGGAAATCCTCAGGTTTGCTCGGACGTCCGAGTGCTACCAGCGAGTACGCCACTGGAAGCGGCTTTACTTTTTGTTTACCCGACCCGCCGGTAACCCGTATCCACGCTGGCGAGAGCATCGCCCGGTATCGAAAAACATGAGGAAACCCTCGCATTTTTCGTTATCTTTTCGTGATGTGATGTCGAGCACAGTTTGTCATCCGCAGAGCTTGTCGGTGACGCCCTCTACCGTGGGCGATCGAACCACTCCTCGGGAGAGTGGTCGACGAACTCCGGGGGGAATTCATGTATTCATCGGTTACAGATATCTGCACCCAAGACGAACTGAACGCACTGCTGACGCATATCGAATCTGTTGCGTCACAATCACGTTCGCCGCACTGGACGCCCGGGTGGCGCGGCGAGAGCGAGGTCGCGCTACTGGATGCGATCTTCTCTGCTCGCGCACCCTACGGCGGACCCAGCAGCGGGGTCCGCGCAGTGCTCGCGCGATGGCGATCGCATCGTGGCGACAACCGACTCGATGATTTGACAACGCTCGCCGAACTGAATGCAGATCCTGACGTACTCGTCGAGATTCTGTCCAACCGTCAGTTCGTTCCGGGCAACAGCCGAACCAAGGCAGCAGCTGCAGCCGTGGCAGCACAGACGCTCGTGTCGGTGGGACTGAGCCGATCGAGCGACTTCGAGCAGCACACCGAGCAACAATTCGAGGCGTTCTGCGCGATTCCCGGTCTCGGCGAGACCACCTGGGAATGCATGCTCATGCATCTCGGGGTGCGGACCGACACAGCGGCCGCACATCTGAACTCCTTCGTCGCCGACGCACTCGAACCCCTCCATCAGAACCTCGCCGCCGGAATCGCCGAAGACCGCTCCCCCGTCATTCTCACCGCGGCAGCGAACGCACTCGGCACCGACCTCGCCTCACTCGAGCATGCCGTGTGGCGATACCAGCACAAGTTGCGCAGGCCCAAGCGGCGTCACTCCGGGGCAGCGCTCCGGTCGGTGGGCTGAGTGCGCGACATCAGCGCCTCCACACCGTCGAGAATGCACTCCAACCCGAACCGGTAGGCGTGCACGGGGTCGCTGGCGGCGTCGTACGACGTCGCCGCGGCCGTCCCGACCCGAGACGACACCGGAAAGCGATCACGGTCCATCACCCGTTCGAGGATCGGAGCCGTGGCCGACCACCACTGGGCATCGGTCAGGCCCGACTGCTCCTTCACACGCCTCACGCCTGCAAGGGCTCGCGCGGTACCGGAGACGTGGGTCAGAACCAACGTGAGAACGGAATCGATCTCGACGTCGTCCAGGCCGATGCCGACCAGGGCGCGCAACTCTGCCTCGTACTTGTCGTTGGTGTGCGGACCGAGCACAGGGCGTGCCCCCTCTGCTTCGAGTAGCCACGAATGCCGTTGGTACAGAGACCAATTGCGCTCGGCGACGAACCGCAGAGCAGGACGCCAGCCGCCGGCGACGGAGGACGGCTCGTCGACGTCCGAATAGAGGCCCGCGAGTGCTCGATCGATCATCAGATCGGCCAACTCTTCCCGGCCCGGCACGTGCGTGTAGAGCGACATCGCACCGACACCGAGATGCTCTGCCACGTTCCGCATCGATACCGAGGCCAGACCGCTCGCATCGGCCAGTTCGATCGCGGCGTCGACGATCGCATCCACGCTCAGTCCGGTTCGACTCGGCTTGGCATCGACTCGCCACAGCAACTCGAGGATGCGCGCTGGGTCGAACGAGTTCTCCTTCTTCACCACCCGGCGAGCCTAATCGGAGGTCGACCTGGCTCGAAGAACCGCGTCGCGCGCACCGGAGCATCGGTTGTAGACTTCACCGGCACGCGCGAGTGGCGGAATTGGCAGACGCGCTGGATTTAGGTTCCAGTGTCTCAGGACGTGGGGGTTCAAGTCCCCCCTCGCGCACCACGGTCGTTCGACCCGGCTTTTCTCGAGACTTCTGCAGGTTCCGACGTGTGAAGGCGGCTCGAATGTCCAGAAACCCCGACAACGACGCGATCTTCGCCGAGATTTCAGACGAGAGGCGTTCTCTCGCAAGAACTCTCGAGGCTCTCACCCCCGAACAATGGGACACCCCATCGCTGTGCGAGGCCTGGACGGTGCGCGACGTCGCCGCCCATCTGGTGGTCCCGTTGATCATCCCGCTCAGGCAGTTCGGCCTTGCCATGGCACGTACCCGAGGCAACTTCGACCGGGCCAATCAGCTGATGACCCAGCGTGTGAGGCGCAAGCACGGCGACGAATTACCCGCGCTCCTGACAGCTCACGCCGACAAGAAATTCACCCCGCCTGGCCACGGTCCGCTGGCCCCCTTGTCCGACGTCATCGTGCACGGACTCGACGTGTGCAGGCCGCTGGGAATCGAGCACCACGTTCCCGACCACCGCATGATCACGATGCTCGATTTCCTGGTGCCCGCGAGCGGTGCCGCACCGTTCAAGGGCCCCGAACTTCGACTGCGGTGGCGAGCAACCGATCTGGAGTGGAGCCGCGGCGAAGGACCCCTCATCGAGGGATCCGCCGGCACCCTGGCGTTGGTGCTGACGGGGCGCAGCAGCGCTCTCGCCGACGTCACCGGCCCCGGTGCCGAGCAACTCGCCCGAGCACGGGCGAACCGTCGTCGCGCATGAGTCGCACCCGAGTCGTCCATGGTGAGAATCACCGCCGGGCCGCAGCACGCGACTACCTCCAGTAGTAGTACCTCCGGTACCGTCGAGGGATGACGTCATCCCGCCCGAACCGTCGGCCAGCACTGATCGCGCTGGTCATCGTGTCCGCGGCGGTGTGCCTGGGCCTCGGCTGGTGGCAATGGGAACGCTTCGAGGCAGTCGGTGGCAACGGCCAGAACCTCGGCTACGCGTTCCAATGGCCCCTGTTCGCTGTGTTCGTGGTCTACGCCTACCGCAAGTTCGTCCGCCTCGAGGACGAGGACCCCGAGGAGGCGGCGGCGGCTCGGCCCGACGGGCCCACCGAGGTGCCGCTCGACCTGCTCCCCCAGCGGGGCGCCCCGGCAACCGACGCTGCGGACCTCGACGATCCCGAGGCCAGGCAACTACTCGAGTACAACAACTACCTCGCGGAGCTGAACGAATCCCGCGGGACCGACAGGAGCACCACGTGAGTTCGGCACCGGACAAGACACAGCCGTCCACCGACAAGAATCGGAAGATCGCGTCCGCGCTGCTGCGTTACCGCGTTCTGGCCTACGCCACTGGCATCTGGCTGCTCGTTCTCGTGACCGAGATGGTCGCGAAGTACATCTTCGAGGTCGAGAACGTGCCCAATTGGATTGCCGTCGTGCACGGTTGGGTCTACCTCGTGTACCTCGTGCTCACGGTGGATCTCGCCATCAAGGTTCGGTGGCCTGCCGCCCGCACGATCGGCACACTGCTCGCCGGGACCATTCCGTTCCTGTCCTTCTACGTCGAGCACAAGCGCACCGAGCAGGTCAAAGCCGACTTCGCCGTCTGACGTCAGCAGCCGATCGGCTGCGCGATCGCCGGATCCAATGCGTTCTGCACCAGCCGCTGAGCCAGCGGATCGTACGAGATTCCCGTGTGCTCGACGGCATTGGACGGACACACGTCCTGCAGCACCACGTTCGTGTTTCCCGCTCCGCTGAGCAGGGAGGCCGTGTACGGAACGACGACCTGGTCGTATCGGGTGACGATCGTGGTGTAGTCGATTCCCGAGACGGTGTCGCTCCCCTCGTTCAGTCGCTCGAGCACGTCGTCCTGCACCGGCGGACCTGCCGTCGGGTAGTTCGGCGGAGACAACGCCACGATCCGCGCCACGGTGCGGTCGCCACCGAGGAAGCGGGCGTAGTAGCGCGGAACCGTGCCGCCCTTCGAGTGGCCCACGATCGACACCTTCTGCGCGCCCGTCGCCGCGAGCACGGAATCGACGAACGTCGACAGTTCCGCAGCACTCTCGGGGATGGGTTCGAGCGCACCGAGGGCCTGAACCGGTCCGGTCTTGCCGTAGTCGATCGCGAACACGCAGTATCCGGCAGCGGCCAGCTTCGGCGACAGGGATGCCCAGTTGGCATAGGAGTTCTCCAGGAATCCGTGCACCAGCACCACCGGCTCGGGATGCTGCGCGCTCGGAACGCACGAGAAGTCGTTCGAGCCGGCAGGCGTCACTCCCGGGTGCGCGATCGAGTAGGCGAAAGCCTCGACGAAGGAGCCTGACACAGGTGCCGCCGAGGCAGGCGTACCCGCCAGGCACACCGCGGCGGCGGCGAGCACCACCGCAGTACGCCTCAGAATCACGCGCGCATCCACGAGCTACGTCCCTGCCAGTTCTTCGAGCGCCGGAATCAGCGTGCGTAGCGCGCGACCCCGATGCGAGGCGGCGTCCTTCTCCTCGGGACTCAGCTGTGCTGCGCTGCGGCCGTCCCCCTCGGGCACGAAGATGGGGTCGTAGCCGAAGCCGTTCTCCCCCTGCGGCTCTCGGGCAACCGCACCGCGCCACTCGCCGCGGACCACGGTCTCGGTGCCGCCGGGAATCACGAGGGCACACGCCGAGACGAAGGCGGCTCCGCGGCGCTCGTCGGGGGTGTCGCTCAGCTGCGCCAGAACCAACGCGGTATTGGCCTCGTCCTGCCCGTGTGTACCGGACCAGCGTGCCGACAGCACTCCGGGCATCGCGTTCAGGGCATCGATTTCGATACCGGAATCGTCTGCCACACAGGGCAATCCGGTGGCCGCCGCGCCGTCGCGCGCCTTGGCCAACGCATTGTCCTCGAAGGTCGCTCCGGTCTCGGGAGCCTCCGGGAACGGCGGCACCTCGTCGAGGCCGACCAGTTCGATTCCGACCACTCCGGCGGCATCGAGCACCCGCCGGAGTTCGCGCAGCTTCTTCGCGTTCCGGCTTGCTACCAGAAGCTTGGTATCAGGCACCGAACTTCTTCTTCGATTCCGCGGCCGCGGGCTCGGGCAGATCGCCGGGGTACGGCAACGCCAGAGCTTCCCTCTGCACGTCGAACAACTTCTCGATACCGACGAATGCCGAATCGAGCAGTTTGTCGAGGGTGGTGCGTGGGAACGTCGCGCCCTCTCCGGTTCCCTGGATTTCCACCAGCGTGCCGGTGTCGGTGGCGACGACGTTCATGTCGACCTCGGCGCGTGAGTCTTCTTCGTAGGGCAGATCGAGACGCACTCGACCGTCGACGACGCCAACGCTGACCGCGGCGATCATGCACGAGATGGGCTGCGGATCGGCCAGTCGTCCTGCTGCACGCAAGTAGGTGACCGCATCGTTGAGCGCCACGAACGCCCCGGTGACAGCTGCGGTTCGGGTACCACCGTCGGCCTGCAGCACGTCGCAGTCGAGTGCGATGGTGTTCTCACCGATGGCGGCGAGGTCGATGCAGGCACGCAGCGAACGTCCTACCAAGCGGGAGATTTCCTGCGTTCGTCCGCCGACCTTGCCCTTGACGGATTCGCGACCGTTGCGGGTGTGCGTCGCGGCCGGGAGCATCGCGTACTCCGCGGTGAGCCAACCGAGGCCGGATCCCTTCCGCCAGCGCGGGACGCCCTCCTCGACGCTGGCCGTGCACATCACCCTGGTGTTGCCGAACTCGACCAGCACCGACCCTGCCGGGTGACTGGTGAATCCGCGGGTGATCTTGATGTTGCGGAGCTCGTCGTCCGCTCTGCCGTCTTCTCGTCTGGACACGACTCGAAGCCTAGCGCGTCCTCAGACGGTGAATACGTCCCCCGGAAGAACGGCATGAACCGGTCCGCTGAACTCCGCCTTGGCCTCGGCGATGACGTCCTCGCGGGACGTCCAGGGCGGAATGTGGGTGAGCAGCAACTCCCCGACTCCGGCCTCGCGAGCGATTCGGCCGGCCTCGGTTCCGGACAGGTGCACGCCCTCCGGCCGCTCGGGACTGTCGGTCCACGATGCCTCGCACAGGAACACATCGGCCCCGTGCGCCAGATCTCGCACCGCCTGACACATTCCCGTGTCGCCGCTGTACGCGAACGTGCGGCCCGCGCCCGTGGTGACTCGCATGCCGTACGACTCCGGCGGGTGAAACACCTGCCGAGTCAGAATCGACAGCTTGCCGAATTCGACGGTGCGCCCGTCCACCCAGCGACGCAGATCGATCGTGTCGGACATGTCGTCGATCTGGCCACCGCACTCGGCCGAGGCCACTCCGAGCCGGAACGCTGTGTCCTTCGGTCCGTAGACGATCGCGCGCCCCTCCGGCGGAGTGGGATGGTAGCGACGCCACACCAGCAGACCCGGAACGTCGAGGCAATGATCGGCGTGTAGATGCGAGAGCAGAACGCTCACATCGCCCGGGTCGGCGTAGCGCTGCAACGCCCCGAGAACGCCCGGACCGAAGTCGAGGACGACCGGAGAGGTCTCCTCTTCTTCCAGCAAGTAGCCCGACGCGGGCGAATCGGGTCCGGACACACTGCCCGAACATCCCAGGACGGTAATTCGCATGAAAGCCATGCTGCCACGCCGAGTGCGTCACTCGAAACGTTCGGGCAGTATTCACAGCGCGAGTCGGCGAAATTCACCGCCGACGACAGATGTGTCTGCAGTTACCTCGTGACTACGAAGTGGGCCGATCGAGCGATTTCGCGCGCGCTCGCTCGGCTCTGGCGTCGGCCGAGAGCAGTCGAGCTGCAACCACTCCGCCCACCGCGCCGAACAGATGCCCCTGCCACGAGACGTTCGGTTCGCTGGGGAGCACACCCCACAGCGCGCCGCCGTACAGCACGAACACCACGACGCCGATCGCGAGTTGCCCGAGTTTGCGGGTGAAGAACCCTCGAACCAGTAGGTACGCGAT
Source organism: Rhodococcus sp. ARC_M12 (assembly GCF_022810385.1). Lineage (NCBI taxonomy): Bacteria > Bacillati > Actinomycetota > Actinomycetes > Mycobacteriales > Nocardiaceae > Rhodococcus > Rhodococcus sp. ARC_M12. The sequence goes on from NZ_JALGQI010000003.1 coordinate 267,353, forward strand.
GAAGCCGAAGATCAGAATCGACGCGCCGATGGTGTTCGTGTAGGAACCGGCGATGAGCCAGGTGCCGAATCCGCCGACCACCCAGATGATCCCGGTGGCGGCCAAACCGCGCGCGAGTCCGGACAGCAACACCAGAAATCCGAGCACGACGATGGGCACGGTGTTCGCGATCAGATGCTGCCAGTCGTCGTGCAACACGGGCGCGAACAGAATGCCCCACAACCCCTCGATCGAGCGCGGCTCGATGCCATTGCGTTCGAGTCTCGATCCGCTGGCCACATCGATGAACTCGATGACCCACAGCAGCACGGTGAAAGCTCCCACCAGCATGGCGGCCTGCATCCAGACCGGCCGCTCACGCTGCGCTGGACGGTTACTGATCTCGCTCATGATCGCCTCCGGATTCGGTACCTCCACGGTACCGGGCAGAGGTATCGAGTGAGCTGCGCTCAGGCTCCCGATCCGCCGAACGCGGACGTGAAGATCTGGCGGTACGTGGGGATGCCGGCCACCGAAGTGGCGTCGAGCAGGGCTCGGACGATTGCTTTTTCGACGACGATCGCTGCGGCCTCGGTGACCGCGGCCAGTACCGGGAGTTCCGCCGAGAACGCCGCGGGCACCGTGGACTCTGCGGTGACGGGTCTGGTGCCGGTGGACACGGCGAAGATCGTGTCGCCGTCGAGTGGCGAGTGTGCGGGTCGAATGGCCCGTGCCAGACCGTCGTGACCGGCAACGGCAATCCGCTTGCACGACGCCGACGACAACGCGGCATCGGTGGCGACGACCCCGATCGTGGTGTTCAGGGCAGTGCCCTTGGGTTCGAGGGCCAGCGCGGCCCACAGCTGGTTCACGTCGGGCGTGCGCATGCCGAACGACGCAGGCCCGAGCGTGCCGACACCCCACAGCAAACCGGTGCGTGGGTCGAACACTGCACCGACCGGATTGGCGACCATCAGCGCAGCGACGGTCACCCCGTCGGCAGGGCCGCCCTCGATCACCGTGCTGGCGGTACCGACACCACCCTTGAGCACGCCGGCGCGGGCACCGACACCTGCACCGACCGATCCCGTCGCGAATTCGGTCGCCGCCGCTGCCGCGGCAAGATAGCCGAACTCCGCCGTCGGACGCGCTGCCCAGTCGCCGACCGGAAGGTCGAAGATCACCGCCGCCGGCACTATCGGAACGACGTGGTCAGGACTGCCCATCGGAATGCCCTGGCCGTGTTCTTCCAGCCACCGCATGACACCGTCGGCGGCCGCGAGCCCGTAGGCGCTCCCCGCGGTCAGCAGGATCGCGTTGACGTGCTGGACGGAATGGCTCGGATCGAGCAGGTCGGTCTCTCGTGTTCCCGGCCCGCCGCCGCGGACGTCGACGGCGGCCGTCGCACCTCCGAGGGCGCGCACCACGGTGCACCCGGTGGCCGAACCGGATCCCATCGTGGCGTCGTCGAGTTCGTGATGATGACCGACCAGCAGACCTGCGACGTCGGTCAAACTGTCCCGTGGTCCGGGCGTCTGGAAGGCAGCAGTCACGCGGGCGTCCTAGGGAGTGAGGACCTGTACGAGTGAATCCTGCATCCAGGTCAGCCAGTGGTAGACATCGAGATGTGGAGCACGAGGATCACCCTCGTCGAGGACGTCGGGTGTGTCCGCATTGATCCCCAGCGTCGTGCCGAGCGCCAGCCTCACGTCGTTGAGTCCGGTCAACCATGCGTCCGCTTGCTCCTGGGTCAGCACGATCTTGCCACCGGATTCGGGCAGCGTGGCCAGGATCATCGATCCCGCGGCCATCTTCTCGTCGATGATCTCGGGTTCGTGAAGTCCGCGCAGCGCACCGTTGAGGTCGGCCGGATCTTCTTCGTCGCGGCCCGGGTCGGCGCGATGGAAGTCCGGCAGCAACCGCGCCAGCGCGGCATCCTCGGGCGGACTGTTGTGGCCCGTACGCAGACCGGTCAGCGCGGCGAGCTCGTCGGTGGGGGCGGCGGCGGAGCGGTCGCGCAGCAATCCGAGAACGGAGCCGACGAGCGACCGGAGCACGGCGGCCTCGCGAGCATCGATCTCGGATTTGATCTTGACCCCGGACAACGAATTACGTCTCGTCCACGTGCGCACTGTTGCTGATGTCCTTATCTGACGAAGAGGGGGCGAGCTACTACTTGTCCTGCTGCATGGTGGCCCACAGACCCGCCGCATGCAGCCGTCGAACATCGTTCTCCATCGCGTCGCGCTCACCACTGGACACGACGGCCTTGCCCTCCGAGTGCACCTGCATCATCAGCTCGGTGGCCTTGGCCTTGCTGTAGCCGAACAGCTTCTGGAACACGTAGGTCACGTAGTGCATCAGGTTGACCGGGTCGTCCCACACGATGGTGACCCAGGGGGTGTCGTGCGATTCGTCCGCTGCAACGGCCTCGGACTGCGCCGGAACCGCCTGCGGTGACGCGGCGACGACCTCACCTGCCGAGAAGCCGTCCACGGGCAGAAGCGTTCCATCCACCGTCAACCAAGGCATGGCAACAGGGTACGGCGTGTCGGGCCAGCCTCCCACGCTCGCCCCTTCGCTCGTAGTGTGGGCGAGGTGAGCAACGACGCGACCACGGATCACACGAATTCCAGCGACGGTGCCAGCACCGCGCTGCTGACCGATCAGTACGAGTACACGATGCTGTCCGCGGCTCTGGCCAGCGGCTACGCCGATCGCATCTGCAGCTTCGAGGTGTTCGCGCGACGCCTACCTGGTGGCAGGCGATACGGAGTTCTCGCGGGCACCGGACGCATTCTCGACGCCATCACGCGGTTCCGGTTCGGCCCGGACGAGCTGCGGATCGTCGCCGAATTCCTCGACGCCGACACCGTCGAATGGCTGCGCAACTACCGGTTCACGGGCGACATCGACGGCTATCGCGAGGGCGAACTGTACTTTCCCGGCTCTCCCGTCCTGACCGTCCGCGGCACCTTCGCCGAGTGCGTCGTCCTCGAAACGCTCGTGCTCTCCATCCTCAATCACGACAGTGCGATCGCCTCCGCGGCTGCGCGGATGGTGGCGTCAGCCAAGTCCCGTCCGATCATCGAGATGGGATCGCGGCGTACCCACGAGGAGGCCGCCGTCGCTGCCTCGCGGGCGGCATATCTCGCCGGATTCACCGCAACATCCAACCTCGAAGCCGTCCGACGCCACGGCGTCCCTGGCGCTGGTACGTCGGCGCACGCCTTCACGCTGCTGCACACCACCGCCGACGGCCCGGACGAACGGTCCGCTTTCGCGGCTCAGGTGCGCGCGCTCGGCGTGGGCACCACCCTGCTCGTCGACACCTACGACATCACCCAGGGCGTCGCCAACGCCATCGAGGTGGCCGGGCCCGAACTCGGCGGTGTGCGCATCGACTCCGGCGACCTCGGCGTACTCGCGCGCCAGGTTCGCGACCAACTGGACGCACTGGGTGCGCCGAAGACCAGGATCGTCGTCTCCGGCGACCTCGACGAGTACGCAATCGCCGCACTGCGGGCCGAGCCGGTCGACTCCTACGGCGTCGGCACGTCACTGGTCACCGGTTCCGGTGCTCCGACGGCGGGCATGGTCTACAAGCTGGTCACCGTCGACGGCATCCCCGTCGCCAAGCGGAGCAGCCACAAGGAATCGCGTGGGGGTACCAAGGCCGCTGTGCGGACGGCGCGGAGCACAGGCACCGCGATCGAGGAGATCGTGCATCCGTTCGACGCTCCCCCGACCGTCGAGAGCGATCTGACGGTGGAGACGTTGACCACCCCGTTGGTTCGCGGCGGAGAACGGGTCGCCGATCTTCCGACCCTCACCGACGGCCGTGACCTGCTGGCCCGACGGCTGGTCAGCCTCCCGTGGGAGGGCTTGAAACTGTCCCAGGGCGAGCCGGCGATCCCCACCCGCTTCGTCGAGGGGTAACTGCGGTGTCGATACCGAACCGGGTGGGCGATCGGCAGTAGTCTGCTTCGGTGCCGTCGAAGACCGAGTTGCCAACCGTTCCCGCTCTACTGCAGGTCGCGGTGCACTCGCTCGGCGGCAAGGAACGCAGCAATCAGCTGACGATGGCCTCGGCGGTAGCGCACTCGATCGATACCGGGGAGCATCTCGCGGTGCAGGCGGGCACCGGCACCGGCAAGTCCCTCGCCTACCTGGTGCCGAGCATTCGGCACGCGGTGGAATCCGGCAAGACCGTCATCGTCTCGACGGCCACCATCGCGCTGCAGCGGCAGCTGGTCGACCGCGATCTACCCCGCCTGTCCGATGCCCTGACCGAGGCAGTCGGCCGTCGTCCTAAATTCGCAATCCTCAAGGGCCGCAACAACTATCTGTGCATGAACAAGATCCATACCGGCGCCGCGCAGGAGGCACCGGACGCGGAACTGTTCGACCCGTTCGCCGTCTCCCGCATGGGACGAGAGGTGGTCCGGCTGACGAAGTGGTCGTCCGAGACCGAGACCGGTGACCGCGACGACGTCGTGCCAGGGGTCAGCGATCAAGCCTGGCGTCAGGTCAGCGTCACCGCGCGAGAATGCCTGGGCAAATCACGTTGCCCGGTCGGCGAGGACTGCTTCGCCGAGCGCGCCCGCACCGAGGCCGCCCAGGTCGACGTGGTCGTGACCAACCATGCCCTGCTGGCGATCGACGCGATCACCGGCATCCAGATCCTGCCCGAGCACGACGTCGTGGTCGTCGACGAGGCCCACGAACTGGTCGATCGGGTGACCGGGGTGGCCACGGAGGAACTGTCGGCCGCAACCGTCACCGCCGCGGCGCGTCGTAGCGCCAAACTCATCGAAGAAGAGACGGTCGACCAGCTCGAGGCAGCTGCCGAGAACTGGGCCGCAATTCTGGACGAGTTACCCCCGAGCCGCTGGCAGTCCCTCCCCGACGGCGTCGGCCCCGCACTCGCCTCCATCCGCGACTCCGCCTGGGCGGTGCGGACCGCGATCGGCCCCAACAAGCAGGGCATGGCGGCCAGCGATCCCGAGGCTGCCGCGGCCCGCAGCGCCGCACTCGTCGCGGTCGACGAGGTGCACGACAGCGCTGTCCGTGTTCTCACGGCGTTCGACGAACCCGATCCGGCCAAACGCAAGGACGTCGTCTGGCATGCCGTCGACGATTTCCGCGGCAACGTCAAACGCACCGTCCGCATCGCTCCGCTGTCGGTGGGCGGACTGCTGCGAGCGCGCTTGTTCGCCGAGTCCACCGTGGTGCTCACCTCCGCGACCTTGACCGTCGGTGGATCGTTCGACGGGTTGGCCGTCAACTGGGGGCTGCCGGCAGAGAAGCCGTCGCGCAGTGACACCGCGATGGCGTCCGGCGTCGAACCGCCGTCCGACACCGGGTCGATCAGGTGGAATTCGCTCGACGTCGGCTCGCCGTTCGACCACGCGCGGGCCGGCATCATATACATCGCCAAGCATCTGTCGCCGCCCGGACGTGACGGCCTGTCGAAGTCATCCCTCGACGAGATCGAGTCCCTGGTCAGCGCCGCAGGCGGCCGCACACTCGGACTCTTCTCGTCGATGCGCGCCGCCAAGGCCGCCGCCGAGGAGATGCGCGAACGCCTCGACACACCGATCCTGTGTCAGGGCGACGACTCCACCGGCGCACTGGTGCAGAAGTTCGCCGACGACGAGGCCACCTCCCTGTTCGGGACGCTGTCGCTGTGGCAGGGCGTCGACGTCCCTGGCCCGTCGCTGAGTTTGGTCATCCTGGACCGTATTCCGTTCCCGAGGCCCGACGATCCACTGCTGGTGGCCCGACAGCAGGCCGTCGAATCCCGCGGCGGTAACGGCTTTCTCGCGGTCGCCGCCAACCACGCGGCCCTGCTGCTGGCGCAGGGTGTCGGCCGACTGCTCCGTAGCGTCGACGACAAAGGTGTTGTGGCCGTTCTCGATTCGCGGCTCGCCACCGCCCGCTACGGCGGGTACCTGCGTGCCTCGCTGCCGCCGTTCTGGGAGACCTCGGACCCGGAGGTCGTACGCAAGGCGCTCACCCGCCTGGCCGGAAAGTAGCTGCCCTCTACGGCGTCGCCACCAACCCGAGTTCGGCATCCGAGGCGAGACCGTGGTGATGAGGTAACACGCGCACCGTGTACCCCACCGCGCCACTGTGCGGCAGCGACGTCTGCCCGGCATAGATGTGCTCACCGCCCTCGGTTCCCACGTGCGCCATGGCCGTCGTCCTGATGTCGGTGAGGTTCTCCTCGTCATCGGCCCGGCCCACCACTGCCTGCACCACGACGTCCGACGCGTCCAGTCCACCGAGATCGACGTTGGCGCGCAGCGAAAGCTCCGCACCGATCACCGGGGTGTCCGGCAGGCCGTCACTGTCGACGCGGGTGACTTTCACTGCGCCCCAAGCCTGTTCGACGCGGCGGCGGTACGACGCGACGTCCGTGGCACCGCGATGATCCTCGGCCGAGGCTGCACGGGCGGATTCGGCAGCAGGCGCGTAGTAGCCCAGTGTGTAGTCCTGAACCATCCTCGAGGCCAACACTTTCGGGCCCAGCTGTTCGAGGGTGTGCCGCACCATTTCGATCCAGCGACTCGGCACCCCGTCGTCCCCGCGGTCGTAGAACTTGGGTAGCACAGCCTGTTCGAGCAGTTCGTACAGCGCGGCGGCTTCGAGATCGTCGCGGCGGTTGTCGTCGGTGACGCCGTCCGCAGTGGGAATGGCCCAGCCGTTCTCTCCGTCGTACATCTCGTCCCACCACCCGTCGCGAATCGACAGGTTCAGACCGCCGTTGAGTGCGGACTTCATGCCCGAGGTGCCGCACGCTTCGAGCGGTCGCAGCGGATTGTTCAGCCACACATCGCATCCCCAATACAGGAAGCGCGCCATGGACATGTCGTAATCGGGCAGGAACACGATGCGGTGCCGTACGTCGGCTTGATCGGCAAACTTGACGATCTGCTGGATGAGCGCCTTTCCACCGTCGTCTGCGGGGTGCGACTTGCCCGCGACAACCAACTGGACCGGGCGAACCGGGTCGAGCAACATGGCGCGCAGTCGCTCGGGTTCGCGGAGCATCAAGGTCAGGCGCTTGTACGTCGGCACGCGCCGAGCGAACCCGACGGTCAGCACGTTCGGATCGAAAACATTCGCGGTCCAGCTGATCTCGGCCTGAGTGGAGCCGCGTTCGAGTGCCGAGCGCCGCACCCGACGCCGCACCTCGTCCACCAATTGCGCACGCAGAGCGTTACGTGTCGACCACACGCGCTCCGAGGACAGCTCCCCCTCCTGTGCCCACTCCCGGGCAGACCACGTCGGCGCGTGCACCCCGTTGGTCACCGACCCGATCGGCACCTCGGAGGCGTCGAACCCCTGCCACAGGTCGTTGAACATCTCACGGCTGACGATGCCGTGAAGTTTCGAGACTCCGTTGGCGCGTTGCCCCAGACGCAATCCCATGTGCGCCATGTTGAACACCGAGGCGTCGCTCTCGCCGCCGAGGGCGAGAATTCGGTCCATCGGCAACCCCGGCAGCAGCGCCGAGTCTGGCCCTCCATCCGTACTACCGAAGTAGTGCCGCACCAGATCCGCCGGAAACCGGTCGATTCCGGCGGGGACCGGGGTGTGGGTGGTGAAGACAGTTCCGGCTCGCACCGCGGCCAGCGCCGCGTCGAAGTCCAGCGCGCCCGAGGTGACGAGTTCGCGAATGCGTTCGACGCCGAGGAAACCGGCGTGGCCCTCGTTCATGTGGAACACCTCCGGGTCGGGCAATCCGTGCGCACGCGTGTATGCCCGGATCGCACGAACTCCGCCGATACCGGCGAGTATCTCCTGCTTGATGCGGTGATCCTGGTCGCCGCCGTACAACCGGTCGGTGACCCCGCGCAGCTCCGGGTCGTTGTCGGCGATGTCGGAATCGAGCAACAGCAGCGGGACGCGTCCCACCTGGGCGATCCACACGCGCGCCCGCAGGACCCTCGATCCCGGCATCGACACGTGGATCAACACCGGAGAATCGCTGTCGTCGGTGAGCAACCGCAGCGGGAGACCGTGTGGATCGAGGGACGGATAGCGCTCGGCCTGCCAGCCGTCGGCCGTCAGGGACTGGCGGAAGTATCCCGAGCGGTAGAGCAACCCGACGCCGATCAACGGCAGACCCAGATCGGAGGCGGCTTTGAGGTGGTCACCGGCCAGGATTCCGAGGCCGCCGGAGTAGTTGGGCAACACCTCGGTGACGCCGAACTCCATCGAGAAGTACCCGATACCCGACGGCAGAGCCCGACCCTCGGACAGCTCGTTCTGGTACCAGAGCGGACGGGCGAGGTAGTCGTGCAGATCCGCCTCGGCGGCATCCAGCTCGGCCAGAAAGCGATCGTCGACCGCGAGTTCTTCGAGGCGCGCAGGTGCGACGGCTCCCAGTACGGCCACCGGATCGCGCTCGAGTTCGGTCCACAACAGTGGATCGATGTGCTCGAACAGATCCTGCGTCGACGAGTGCCACGACCACCTGAGGTTTGTCGACAGCTCGGCGAGGGCATTCAAGCGGGCGGGAAGATGGGCTCGGACGGTGAATCGGCGCAAAGCTTTCACAGAGTCGAACCCTACCCACGGACACCGGTGTCGATGGGTGTCTTACGTGAAATCTGCTCTGCTGCGTAGGGCGCGGAAAGTATGCGTCGGCGCACGCGCCATCTCCGCTGCTGCACTACGGTTGACGAGTAGAAGCACACCAATATCGGTTCGACAAGAGGTTGCGCCCGCGCAGCCATACCTCTAGCGAAGAATGGAGTGTGAAGTGACAGGTCGACTTGGTATCGACAATGTCCTTCCAGATACGACGACCGGGAAATACCCCGCGAAAGCGGTGGTGGGCGAGACCTTTCCGGTCTCCGCCGACGTCTGGCGCGAGGGTCACGACGCGGTGGCCGCCACACTGTCGGTGCGGGGACCGGGAGGCAAACTCGAACGCATCCCGATGACACCGGGCCGCGAACCCGACACGTTCGACGCGGTGTTCGTCCCCTCTCGGCCGGGTTACTGGATCTGCCGCATCGAAGCATGGAGCGACCCGATCAGCACTTGGCGCCATGCGGTCGAAGCCAAGCTCGGAGTGGGCCAGAGTGCACACGAACTCGCGAACGACCTGGAGATCGGTGCACGGCTGTTCCTGCGCGCTGCCACCGGAGTTCCTGCCGAGAGCAGGCAACTGCTGGCCGACGTCGCCGCCGCGCTGCGCGACACCGACCGCCCGCTCCCGGCCCGCGTGTCCTCGGCGTTCGCGTCGTCGGTCGCCGACCTGTTGTTCGCGCACCCCCTGCGCGAGCTGGTGACCCGCTCGCGTGCCGTCAACATCTGGGTCGATCGCAATCTCGCTCTCAACGGTGCCTGGTACGAGTTCTTCCCACGGTCGACCGGGGGGTGGAACGAAGACGGATCACCGCGGCACGGCACGTTCGCAACGTCGATCGAGCAGTTGCCTCGCGTCGCGCGCATGGGATTCGACATCGTCTACCTGCCGCCGATCCACCCGATCGGCACCATCAACCGCAAGGGCCCGAACAACACGTTGACCCCGGGCCCGGAGGACGTCGGGTCACCGTGGGCCATCGGATCGAAGGACGGCGGACACGACGCCATCCATCCCGAGCTGGGCACCGAGGACGATTTCCGCGCCTTCGTCGCAGCCGCACAGGAGCACGACCTGGAGGTTGCACTCGACCTCGCCCTCCAGGCCGCTCCCGACCACCCCTGGGCTGCAACGCATTCCGAGTGGTTCACGGTGCTGCCGGACGGCACTATCGCGTACGCCGAGAACCCCCCGAAGAAGTACCAGGACATCTACCCGGTCAACTTCGACAACGACCGCCGTGGCATCTACGAAGAAGTGCTTCGCGTGGTCCGATACTGGATCTCGCTGGGTGTCAAGGTCTTCCGAGTCGACAACCCGCACACCAAGCCGCCGGACTTCTGGGAATGGCTCATCGCCGAGGTCAAGAAGACCGACCCGGACGTATTGTTCCTCGCCGAGGCCTTCACCCGTCCGGTACGGATGTACGGCTTGGCGCAGCGCGGCTTCACCCAGTCGTACACGTACTTCACCTGGCGTACTGCGAAATGGGAGCTGACCGAGTTCGCCGAAGAGCATGCACGACGCGCCGACGACGCACGTCCGAACCTGTTCGTCAACACCCCGGACATCCTGCACGAGAGCCTGCAGCACGGCGGGCCCGGAATGTTCGCTCTCCGAGCAGCTCTCGCAGCAACGATGGCTCCGACCTGGGGCGTCTACTCCGGCTACGAGCTGTTCGAGCACCAGGCCGTGCGCGAAGGCAGCGAGGAATACCTGGACTCGGAGAAGTACCAGTTGCGTCCACGCGACTTCGAGGGTGCACTCGCCCGCGGCGAGTCGCTCGAGCCCTGGATCACCACGCTGAACGCGATCAGGCGTGCACATCCGGCGCTGCAGCAACTACGCAACATCCACTTCCACAGCATCGACAACGAGGCGTTGATCGGTTACTCCAAGTTCGACCCGCAGACCGGTGACTCGATCCTGGTGGTGATCAACCTCAATCCATTCGGGGCCGAGGAAGGCACGATCCACCTGGACATGCCCGCCCTCGGGCACGACTGGCAGGACACCCTCACGATCAAGGACGAAGTGAGTGGCGTCCACTACGACTGGGGCCACACCAATTTCGTCCGGCTCGAGCCCTGGACGTCGGTGGCGCACATCTTCACGCTCCCCCACATCCCATACCCGGCACGAATCGAACTGGCCTACCGCGGCAACCGAAAGTGAAGGGATTCAACGTGACCGAGAATCCGACGACGCCCGAAGACACCGTCGCAGCCCCGTCCGACAACGATCTCGAACTCATCGCCGCGGGGCGGCACTACAACCCGCATTCCGTACTCGGCGCTCACCCGATGCCGGGCGGCACGGCGATTCGAGCGCTCAAACCCGACGCCGAGAAGGTCGTCGCCCGCATCGGTGGCGTCGACCACGAATTGACCCACGTCGCGCACGGGCTCTTTTCGGTGCTGTTGCCGTTCGAGGACCTGATCGACTATCGGCTCGTGGTGACCTGGCCCGGTGGACACGTCTCCGAGTCCGCCGACGGGTATCGGTTCCTGCCCACTCTCGGCGAACTCGATCTCCACCTGTTCGGCGAGGGCAGGCACGAACGGCTCTGGGACATCCTCGGCGCACATCAGCAGTCCTACGCGACACCGGACGGCCCCGTCACCGGCACGTCGTTCGCGGTATGGGCTCCCGCTGCCCAGGGCGTCACGCTCGTCGGCGACTTCGACGGCTGGACCGGGCGAAGCTGGCCGATGCGAGCACTCGGATCGACCGGCGTGTGGGAAGTCTTCGCTCCCGACATCGCGCCGGGCGCGCTGTACAAGTTCCGCGTCCACGGCTCCGACGGCTCGGTCAAGGACAAGGCCGATCCGATGGCCTTCGCCACCGAGATCCCCCCGTCGACGGCCTCGGTCGTCACCGCATCCTCGTACACCTGGAACGACGACGCCTGGCTCGATACCAGGGCCGGCATCGAGCCGACGCAGGCTCCGATGAGCGTCTACGAGATCCACCTGGCGTCCTGGCGACCGGGCCTCGGGTACCGCGAGCTCGCCGAGCAACTGGCCGAGTACATCACCGAGACCGGCTTCACCCACGTGGAGCTGCTCCCGGTCGCCGAGCATCCGTTCGGCGGCTCCTGGGGCTACCAGGTCACGTCGTACTACGCACCGACTTCGCGGTTCGGCAGCCCCGACGATTTCCGCTACTTCGTCGACCACCTGCACAGCGCCGGAATCGGCGTGATCGTCGACTGGGTGCCCGCGCACTTCCCCAAGGACGAATGGGCCCTGGCCCGGTTCGACGGTGGCCCGCTCTACGAGCACGGCGACCCGCAGCGCGGCGAGCAACTCGACTGGGGCACACTCGTTTTCGATTTCGGACGACGCGAGGTTCGCAACTTCCTGGTCGCGAACGCGCTGTACTGGATCGACGAGTTCCACATCGACGGGCTGCGGGTCGACGCGGTGGCGTCGATGCTGTACCTGGACTACTCCCGTCCCGAAGGCGGCTGGTCGCCGAACATCTACGGGGGCCGTGAAAACCTCGAGGCCGTCACCTTCCTGCAGGAGATGAACGCAACGGTGCACAAGAAGCACCGCGGTGTCGTCACTGTGGCGGAGGAGTCGACGGCATGGCCCGGCGTCACCCGCCCGACGAATGTCGGCGGACTCGGGTTCAACATGAAGTGGAACATGGGTTGGATGCACGACACCCTTGGCTTCCTCGGGCGTGATCCCATCCACCGCAGCTACCACCACCACGAGGTCACGTTCTCGCTCGTCTACGCGTGGAGCGAGAACTATCTGCTTCCCATCAGCCACGACGAGGTGGTGCACGGCAAGGGCACGCTGTGGACTCGGATGCCCGGCGACGACTACGCCAAGGCGGCCGGTCTGCGCGGCATGCTCGCCTACATGTGGGCGCACCCCGGTAAGCAACTGCTGTTCATGGGACAGGAGTTCGGACAGACTCGTGAGTGGTCCGAGGAACGCGGTCTGGACTGGTACCAGATCGACGAGGAGCCACTGCACAACGGCGTCAAAACCCTTGTGTCCGATCTCAACTCGACCTACCGGTCACATCCGGCACTGTGGACACTCGACACCTCCCCCAGCGGGTACTCGTGGATCGACGCCAACGACACCGAGAACAACGTGCTGAGCTTTCTGCGGTACGGGTCCGACGGTTCGGTCATCGCGTGTATTTTCAACTTCTCCGGGACCGAGCACGGCAGCTATCGTGTGGGACTACCGGAACCAGGCCGTTGGATCGAGATTCTCAACACCGATGCAACGGAATACGGCGGCTCCGGTGTGGGCAACCTGGGTGAAGTGACGGCAACATCGCACTCGTGGCACGGTCGACCGGCGTCAGGCCAGGTCGCCCTACCTGCCAACGGGGCGATCTGGATCAAACTGGAGCAGTAGATGAGTGGCGGCCGCACACCCCGACTTCTGGCCGCGGCCGCCACCGCAGGGCTGCTCGTGCTGACCGCCTGCGCGCAGACCGTCAGCGGAAACGCCGTATCGATCTACGAGAATCCGTTCAGCGTCGCCGGACTTCCCGTCACCAGCGGCCCGAGCGGACCGCGTCCCGGTGTCCCCGATTCGACCATCACAGTCGAGAACGCCGAGGGCACCGACTCCGACATCCTCGCCACGAACGCGGTCGACGACATCCAACGATTCTGGGAACAGCAGTATCCGAACCTGTTCAAGGGTTCGTTCACCCCGGTGTCCGAGATCGTCTCGTGGGACGCGTCCGAGGACGAGGGATCGGGCGTCCGATTCTGCGGAGACCGCACCGGCGGTATTCCCAACGCCGCGTACTGCACCCGCGACGACTCGATCGGCTGGGATCGCACCATTCTGCTGCCGGCTCTGGTCGATGCCTTCGGGCCGATGTCGGTGGTGATGGTGATCGCCCACGAATACGGCCATGCCATTCAGCACCAGTCGGGTCTCGTCGGCGACGACACCCCGACCATCGTTGCCGAACAACAGGCCGACTGTTTCGCCGGTGCGTTCATCCGCCACGTCGCCGAAGACGATGCGCCGCACTTCACCATCAACACCTCCGACGGGCTCAACGGCGTTCTCGCAGCAACCGTTGCCGTGCGCGACGTCGATCCCAACGATCCCGAATCGGTGCACGGTTCGGCCTTCGAGCGCGTCACCGCAGTGCAGATCGGGTTCACCGACGGCGCGGCAGCCTGCATCGGCATCGACGAGGCCGAGATAGATTCGCGTCGAGCATCGTTGCCGCAGAAGTTCAGTGACCCGGACGACTCCGGTGAGCTACCGGTCACCGAGGACACCCTCGGGTTGTTCACTCGGTCCTTCGAAGCGGTGCTGCCCGTGGCCGATCCGCCGGCCGTCGACTACTCCGGGTCGGACACCGGATGTTCCGACGCCGAGGCGACCGCGCCGGTGTCGTACTGCCCGTCGACCAATACCATCGGTGTCGACGTCGAGGACCTGGCCGAAATCGGACAACCCGAGACCCCACAACGCGGAGATATCTTGCCGCTCAACGTCTCCGGTGACTACAGCGCCTACGTGCTCTTCGCCTCGCGCTACACGCTCGCGGTGCAGAAGGAAGCAGGCCAGCGGCTCGACGACCCACAGACCGCCTTACGATCGGCGTGTCTGTCCGGCGTCATCACCTCGGCGATGAGCGCCGAGAACGGTGACACCGGCCTCGACATAGTGCTGTCCCCCGGCGACCTCGACGAAGCGGTATCGGGACTGCTCAGCGACGGCCTCGCCGCCAGCGACATCAACGGTACGACGCTGCCGTCCGGGTTCTCTCGGGTCGATGCGTTCCGTTCGGGAGTTCTCGGCGGCAAGGAACGGTGCGACGCGCGCTACAACTGACGGGTCAGTACAGCGCCGAAGCGAGCTTGCGCCGTGCAGAGACGACCAGCGGATCGGCCGAGTCGAACAACTCGAACAACTCGAGCAGACGGGTGCGCAGCGTAGTTCGGTCGTCGCCTGCACTGATCTTGATTCCGTCGATCAGACGAGCGAAGGCCTGCTCCGGTTGCTGACCGGCCATCTCGGCGTCCGCGGCATCGATCCGAGCCTGCACGTTTCCGGCGTCGGCATCGGCGACAGCAATTGCGTCGGGTGCCAGATTCTGTACACGCGCGAGAAACTTGACCTGTCGCAACGCGGCGACAGCCTCTGTGTTCTTCGGTTCGGCGTCGATGATCGCTTGGTAGGCAGCTTCTGCCTTGTCGAAGTCGCCCTCGTCGATGGCCTCTTCGGCTGCGACGATCCGCGGATCCTCGATCTCGGGTTCCGGTTCGGCAGCCGCGACTCCGGGAGGCCCGGTGAGCTTTCCCGCAGTCGCCTGCTCGACGGCCTGTAGCCACTGACGCAGCTGCTCGTCCGACTGCGTTCCCTCGAAGTCGGCCAGCGGCTGACCGGCTGCAACGGCGACCACCGTCGGAATGGCTTTCACACCGAACGCCTGCGCGATCTGCGGATTGGAATCGACGTCGACTCGGGCGAGAACCCACGTACCTGCGGCCTCGACGGCCAGTTGGCCGAGCTGTCGCGTCAACGCCTGCGATTGCGGGGACCGGGCGGAACCGAGATCGACGATCACCGGGACCTGTGTGGACCGCTGCAAAACCTCGGCCTCGAACGTAGCCGCGGTCACGTCCACGATCGGTGCCAATCCTCCCGCGTCGCCGCCGGATTCGGCCGCAGGTGCAGACGCAGGTGCCGGACGGTCCTTGAGAACGGACAGGTCGACGGCACCGGCAATGGATGCGGGAACGACGGCTGACGGGCGGGCGGGAGGACGGGAACCGGGTCGAGTCACGCCCTACAGTTTGTCACTAACGCGATGCGTCATCCACTGGCGGGCGGTCAGGACGGAACCTTCGCGTCGGCTGCTGGTCGTCCGGTGCTCAACTCGGCGAGACGGCCGGTGCGCACCGCCCAGATCTCGAAGACGACCGTGCCGAACGGGGGAAACGCCGCGACGAGTGCGAGCAAGGTCGCCTTGACGTCCCACTTCAGCTTCACTGCCGTCAGCACGGCGACGGCCAAGTACACGACGAACACGCCGCCATGGATCGGCCCGAAGATCTTGACGCCGATCTCGTTGCCGTCGGCGGGGATGTATTTGAAGGCCATTCCGATCAGCAGTCCGAGCCAGGTGAACGCTTCGAGCACGGCGACGAAACGGAAGCGTTTTGCTGTGCTGCTCAGGTCGAAGAAATTGGTCATGCCCGCTATTGTGCCCGGTTTGCTACGACAGAACGTAGTGGCTCTGGTCTCAGTTCTTCTCCAGAGCCACTACGAGTCCTACTGCTTCGGTACTCGAACGATGAGGGCGTCGCCCTGTCCACCGCCGCCGCACAGCGCGGCCGCGCCCACTCCGCCGCCGCGTCGCTGCAGCTCGAGAGCCAGGTGCAGAGCAATGCGAGCTCCCGACATGCCGAGGGGATGCCCGATCGAGATCGCTCCACCGTTGACGTTCACGATCTCCGGATCGATGCCGAGTTCTCGTGTCGACGCGATTCCGACCGCCGCGAACGCCTCGTTGATCTCGACGACGTCGAGGTCCTTCGGATCGATGCCGTCCTTCTCGCATGCCTTGGCGATCGCGCGAGCCGGCTGCGACTGCAGCGTGGAGTCGGGACCGGCCACCACTCCGTGGGCACCGATCTCCGCGAGCCACGTCAGACCGAGCGACTCCGCCTTCTCCTTGCTCATCACCACGACCGCGGCAGCACCGTCGGAGATCTGCGACGCCGAACCCGCGGTGACGGTGCCGGCCTTGTCGAAGGCAGGGCGAAGCTTGCCCAGGGAGTCGACGGTGGTGTCGGCGCGAATGCCTTCGTCCGCGGTGAACTGGATCGGCTCGCCCTTGCGCTGCGGAATCGACACCGGGACCACTTCGTTGTCGAAGACGCCGTTCTTCCAGGCCGCAGCGGCCTTCTGATGCGACGCGGCGGCGAAGGTGTCCTGCTCTTCGCGAGTGATGACCTCGGTGTTCTGGTTGCGCTGCTCGGTGAGCGCACCCATGGCCTGGTCGGTGAAGATGTCGTAGAGACCGTCGTACGCCAGGTGATCCCGCATCGTCACATCGCCGTACTTGAATCCCGCGCGCGACTTCTCGAGCATGTGCGGAGCCTGGGTCATCGACTCCTGGCCACCGGCGACGACGATCTCGAATTCTCCGGCGCGGATGAGCTGATCGGCCAGCGCGATGGCATCGACACCGGACAAGCAGACCTTGTTGATCGTCAATGCGGGCACGGTCATCGGAATGCCGGCAGCAACAGCTGCCTGGCGTGCCGGGATCTGGCCGGCTCCGGCGGTGAGAACCTGCCCCATGATGACGTAATCGACCTGATCGGGAGCAACACCGGCCTTCTCGAGTGCACCCTTGATGGCGATCCCGCCGAGGTCCGATCCCGAGAAGTCCTTGAGTGCGCCCGAGAAGCGCCCGACCGGCGTGCGAGCACCGGCGACGATGACTGTTGTGGTCACGATTTCCTCCGAAAGTGTGAAGACGGCCTTGTCGAGATCAACGCTCCGACGCCGCCTGCCGATACCGGCCGGGCGAAGCACCGAAACGCAGCTGGCGCTAACGTCATGGCCATGACCTCCAGCACGCAGTCTTACACGGGAGCCCCGCTGCGCTCCGACCTGGTGACGGCTATCGACCACGCGGGTGTCGCGGTGCCCGATCTCGACGCCGCCATCGCCTGGTACACCGATCACCTCGGGATGGTTGCGGTGCACGAAGAGATCAACGAGGAACAGGGCGTCCGGGAGGCGATGCTCTCGTTCCCCGGAGCACCGGAGAAGTCCGCTGCACTGCAGTTGCTCGCGCCGATCGACGAGTCGTCCACCATCGCCAAGTTCATCGGCCGCAACGGCCCGGGACTGCAGCAGCTGGCGTACCGCGTCACCGACATCGACGAGATCTCGACCGAGCTACGCGCTCGCGGCGTTCGGTTGCTGTACGACGCCCCGCGCCGCGGCACCGCCGATTCTCGGATCAACTTCGTCCACCCCAAGGACGCCGGTGGCGTGCTCATCGAACTCGTCGAACCGAACCCCGACGCGCACTGATCGAACTCTGTGAATCAGCCGTATGGCTCTCTACTTGACTCACCGGTAAATTGACGGCCATGGCCATCGATCATGAGCGCACCTCCGCGGTGCAACTTCCCTTTTCCATCGTCCGGAAGGGGTTCGATCGCGACGAAGTCACCAACTACTTCGAGCGGTTCGACGCCGAACTACGGCTGACGACCGCCGATCGTGATGCAGCTGCAGCGCAGGCGCGTGATCTGGCGAAGCAACTCGACGACGCTCGAGACGAGATCGACGAACTCCGCAAGGACATCGATCGCCTGTCGGTTCCGCCCACCACCGCGGAGGGCATGAGCGACCGAATCTCGCGCATGCTGCGGCTGGCGTCGGACGAGGCATCCGAGGTCCGCGCGAAAGCGCACTCGGAGTCCGAGGAAATGATCTCGGTTGCGCAGCAGGAGAGTGCACGTCTGCGCGGACGGCACGAGTCGCTGGTGGCCGAACTCGAAGAGCGCCGGACGGCACTCGAGGCCGAGCATGAGCAGACCATGGCCCAGGCGCGTACCGAGGCGGCTCGCGTGGTCGAGGCCGCGCAGGCCGAACGCGACAAACTGGCCGCCGAATCCGAGGCCAAGCGCGCCGAGGTTCAGGAGGACTTCGAGATCACGATGGCCGAGCGCCGCACCAAGGTCCTCTCTGCCCTCGAAGAGCTCGAAGCGTCGAGCAAGTCCGATGCCGCCCGCCGCATCGAAGAGGCGACGACCGAGGCTGCGCGACGGCTACAGTCCGCCAGCGAACAGGCCGAGCGGCGGATCGCGCATTCCAAGGAACTGGCCGAGGAGCTGCGTGTACTGCGCAGTCGGGTCCTGGCTCAGCTGCTCGGAATTCGCGGGCAGCTCGATTCGGTACCGGCGATGCTCGCCTCGGTCAATCGAGAGAGCGAACTGCTCGACAATCCCGATCCGACCGCGATCCTGAAGAAGGAAGAAGAGAAAGCTGCAGCGAAAACCGAGGACGAGAAGGAATCGGCTGACTCCACGTCCTGACTCTTTTCGTCCTGCGCCTGGCCTCCCCCGCTACGACCACCTGCGGGTGAGGCCTCGCGTGTTTCGGCCCGACCAACACCCGGTGTGCCAATGCCGACGATTGTCTGCACCGCCGAAGTCGTCCGACGGCCACGCAACGATGTGCGCGACGCCCGGCCGCACCTCGTGATCGCAGCCGGGACAGCGATAGGTCTTGACCGCCTTGGCGCCCGGGACCATGCGCGTCGTGTAGGTGTCTCCGTCCGGACCGACCTCGACCCGGTTGCCACCCAGCACGGAATCGGTGGGCGGACCGAGATCACTCGGACCGCTCCGATTCGGTCTGCGGGGCTGATTACGACGAGGCACTCGTCCAGTGTAGAGAACGGGTCGACCGATACCGACAGTCGTCAGAAAAGACGGAACTCGGTACTGTCGGTTCCCCGTAGGACGTCGTAGTCGAGTGTGAGACAACGAATACCGCGATCGGTGGCCAGCGTCTTCGCCTGCGGCTTGATGACCTGCGCAGCGAACACTCCGCTGACCGGAGCCAGCAGGGGATCACGATTGAGCAGCTCCAGATAGCGAGTCAGCTGTTCGACGCCGTCGATCTCACCGCGCCGCTTGATCTCCACTGCCACTGTTCCGCCATCTGCGTTCCGGCACAGCAGATCCACCGGTCCGATGGCCGTCATGTATTCACGACGAACGAGCGTGTAGCCATCGCCCAACGTGCTGACGTGCTCGGCCAACAACTCTTGAAGATGGGCCTCCACACCGTCTTTCACCAACCCGGGATCGATGCCGAGCTCGTGACTCGAGTCGAGCTCGACGTCGTCGATGGTGATACGAAGTTCCTCGCCGGCCTTGTTGGTGACGATCCACTTGATCGTCTCGCCCTCGGTGGTCTCGACCGTCCAGCAGGGCGGAGACATCCAGTTGAGCGGCTTGTAGGCCCGGTCGTCCGCGTGCACGCTCACCGATCCGTCGGACTTGACGAGGAGCAGGCGACGAGCGGACGGGAGGTGTGCGGTGAGGCGGCCGACGTAGTCGACTTGGCAACGAGCAATAACTAGACGCACTCGACCACCTTAAGGCAGGACCCCCGTTAGTCTGTGACGACCATGCCGCAACTGAGACGATCTGCCGCTCCCCTGGGTTCCCGACTGCTCGGCGACACCTCCGAGTCGCCACGTCGACGACGGATCCGAATTCAGCTGCTGCTGACCGTCTTCTTGGTCCTGTCGAACTTGATCGGCGCGGTCATCGTTGGCGTTCTGATCAGTGTCGTGGTTCCGGGCCCGGACGTCTTGGACATGGATCGATACTGGTGGGTCAATTTCATCGTCGTGCCGGTTTACGTCTTTCTCGCCTTCCTGGTCGGCGTCGTCTGTGGAACCACAAGCGCGCTGAGCAGCCTGCGGTGGGGCATAGAGGATCGTCGACCGACACGGTCCGAGCAGGTCGCGACTCTCGCCATGCCGTGGCGCCTGACGCGCATGCAGATTGCACTGTGGACCGGCGCGTTGATCCTGCTGACCACGATCGACGGCATCATCGATCCTCAGGCGATACCCAAAGTTGCGTTCACGATCGCCGCGGGCGGCACAGTCGTCTGCGCTTTCAGCTACCTGCTCAGTGAGTTCGCGCTTCGCCCCATTGCGGCTCGGGCGCTCGAGGCAGGCGATCCACGTCGTATCCGAATCGCCGGTGTCATGGGACGGTCGATCCTGTCGTGGTTGTTGGGGACCGGTGTTCCGGTCTCCGGACTGATGATGATCGCGGTCTTCCGCTTCCTCAGACCCGAGACGAGCGCCAACCAGCTCGCCGTCTCCATCCTTGCGCTCGGCGGAATCACCATCATCTTCGGTTTCGCATTGACAGTGCTCGGCGGATTCGCAACTACCTCGCCCATCAACAACGTGCGGGCGGGGATGGCCGAGGTGGAGAAGGGCAACATGGACGTCCGCCTCGCGGTGTACGACGGCACCGAACTCGGTGAGCTCCAGAGCGGATTCAACCGGATGGCCGACGGGGTGCGCGACCGGGAGAAGATCCGCGACCTCTTCGGTAGGCACGTCGGCCATGAGGTTGCCGAAAAGGCACTGCAGTCCGACAGCGAACTCGGCGGACAGGAACGGGACATCGCGGTGTTCTTCATCGACCTCGTGGGTTCGACCGAGCTGGCAGCATCCCGGCCCCCTACCGAGGTCGTGGACCTACTCAATCGATTCTTCGCCGTGGTCGTCGACGAGGTCGACGAGCACGGGGGTTTCATCAACAAATTCGAGGGCGACGCTGCGCTGGCAATCTTCGGAGCTCCCAACGAAATCACCGACCACTGCGGCTCCGCATTGGCCGCAGCACGAGCCATTGCCCGACGGTTGCTGGTCGAAGTCCCCGAATGCAGTGCCGCAGTGGGCGTTGCGGCGGGACGCGCAGTCGCCGGCAACGTCGGTGCGAAGTCCCGATTCGAGTACACGGTCATCGGAGACCCGGTGAACGAGGCCGCTCGCCTCTCCGAGCTGGCGAAGAACGCTCCAGGGGCGATCCTTGCGTCCAAGACCGCAGTAGATGGTGCCGCCGACGACGAGGCGCATCGTTGGGAATTCGGTGATGCAGTCACCCTGCGCGGACGGTCTGCGGAAACAGTTCTCGCAAATCCGAAGGACGTCAAGGTCGCGGCGGATAATTCCGAAGCCGTCCACGCCTGACCCGATCGTTGGGCTCAGTAGGTGTAGTGCCCTGCGTCCCTGCCGTTTTCATCTTTGACGACTCGGCCTTCTATTGCCCGGTCCCCCTCGCAAACGCGCTCACGTTTGTCGAACGCTCACGAAATCGCTGACGATTCTGCGCGCGCCTCGCGAAGGCGAGCGCGTCTGCAGAATCCAGGTGTTGCGTAAGCCCGCCTACCCTGACCGCCACGCCTCGAGAGCAGTAATCGAGTTGTTGGGGTTCAGTCCGGTTCGGCGGCCCGCAAACGCGCGCGCATTTGTCAGGTGCGCGCAGTCTGGTGTCGCTGTTCTGCTCGCGTCTGGCAAACGCGCTCGCGTTTGCGACCAGGGTGGGGGGTGACAGGAACGAGTCGACGATCGGCACTATTGGCGGCGACGTGGAGCTGGAACCTCTGGTTTATGCGAATGCGCGCGCGTTTGTCAGGTGCGCGCAGTCTGGTCTCACGGTTCTGCTCGCGTCTGGCGAGTGCGCTCGCGTTTGCGACGGGGGTTGGAGTTGGCGAGGCAGGTGCCCGGCGTCAGGGGCCGGCCCTGTCCAGGATGGCCGGAGCCGCGGCCGCCCTGCCTGGCTTGTGCGAACGCGCGCGCGTTTGTCAGGTGCGCGCGGTCTGGTGTCGCTGTTCTGCTCGCGTCTGGCGAGTGCGCTCGCGTGTGCGACCCGGGTGGGGGCGAGACACGCGCCCGCATCACAATGATCGGACTTGCGGTGCAGATGTCGGAGCCCTGGAATTCAGGGATACCGAATACGGACAAGGCCACGAATACTGTTGCAGCAGTAACGGTTTCGAATGCAAACAACCCCCGACCGTGAGCTCGGGGGTTGTTTGGTTCAAGTTGTGTTCGGCGGTGTCCTACTCTCCCACACCCTGTCGAGTGCAGTACCATCGGCGCTGGAGGGCTTAGCTTCCGGGTTCGGAATGGGACCGGGCGTTTCCCCTCCGCTATGGCCGCCGTAACTCTGTGAAACAGTGTCACGAGCGGTCTCAGTCGGAGAACACATCCCCCGCATGTGCTGTCAGGGGTGGTGTTTCGTCATGGACCTGTATTCGATTGTGCTTGCTGAATCAACTCGTGTGTTGTTTCAGATATTGCACAGTGGACGCGTAGCTTCTTTGTGGTAAGTCCTCGGCCTATTAGTACCAGTCACCTGCATCGGTTACCCGACTTC
>NZ_JALGQI010000072.1:0-463 GCF_022810385.1 Rhodococcus sp. ARC_M12
GGCGTGAGGTAGCCCAGTGATGAGTGCCGGTGTCGATGATTGTGGTCGTCTTTGAAGTCCTCGATCACCACCCTCGCTTCGAGCAGACTCGTCCAGTGATTGCGGTTCAGGCACTCCTTCCGTAGCCGATTGTTGAACGATTCGATGTGTCCGTTGTTCCACGGCGTCCCCGGCGGAATGTAGGAGATACCGACACGATCTCGGCAGAACTGTTGCAGCACATGCGAAATGAACTCCGGACCGTTGTCCATTCGCAGCACCAACGGCGGACCGCCCCACAGCGCGAACGTCTTGTCGAGCTCGTCGGTCAGCCGCTGTGCGGTGATCGAGCGCTCCACAATGTTCAACAGGGACTGCCGGGTGTGTTCGTCGATCATCGACGCGATCTTGATCGCCTTCCCGTCGACGGTCGAATCGAACTGAAAGTCCATAGCCCACACCACTTTCGGTGCATCGGCTTCGA
>NZ_JALGQI010000040.1:0-2630 GCF_022810385.1 Rhodococcus sp. ARC_M12
TCCCGTTCGGCGGCTTCCCTTGGGGCCGCATCGCATTCGGTCAATCCGACGGGCCGCTGCTGCCTCTGGCTGCGGTGATCGGCGCGCCGGGGTTGTCGTTCGTCGTGGTGCTGATCGGGTCCGCTCTGGCCGGCGTCGTTGCCTCCGGTCGCATCACCCGCAGAACTGCAGCAGCGTCGTGCATCGGTGTGGCCACTGCTGTAGGGGCGCTCACGGTGGTGGCTCCACTGTTCGCTCCGCCGCAGCAGGACACGGTCACCGTCGCCTTGGTGCAAGGCAACGTCCCGCGTCTCGGTCTCGACTTCAACGCCCAACGACGCGCGGTTCTCGACAACCATGTTCAGCGCACCATCGAGCTCGCCGCCGACATCGACTCCGGCCGCGTACGCGCACCCGACCTGGTCATCTGGCCGGAGAACTCCTCCGACATCGATCCCCTGCGCAACCCCGACGCCGCCGCACGTATCGACGCCGCGGCCCGCGCCGTCGGAGTCCCCGTACTCGTCGGCACGGTTCTCCGCCGAGACGACGGCACCACGAGCAACACCTCGATCGTGTGGGATCCCGTCACCGGGCCCGGGCAGAGGCACGACAAGCGGCAACTGGTGCCGTTCGGGGAGTACCTGCCGATGCGCACGATCGTCACCGCACTCTCTCCCTATGCCGCCCAGGCAGGAAACTTCACCCCGGGCCAGGGCAACGGCGTCCTCGACCTCGCCGGAGTGCACGTCGCGGTGGCCACCTGCTACGAGGTCGCCTTCGACTCGTTGCTCACCGACTCCGTGCGCGCCGGTGCCCAGCTGATCGCAGTGCCCACCAACAACGCCACTTTCGGTCGGACGAACATGACCTATCAACAACTCGCCATGTCGCGGGTACGAGCGGTCGAACACGGGCGCAGCGTCGTCGTGTCGGCCACCAGCGGCGTCAGCGCCGTCATCGATGCACGCGGGGAGGTCGTCGAGCGCACGGAGCTGTTCACCCCCGCAGCTGTCGTCACCGAGGTGTCACTGAGCACCACCCTCACCCCGGCGACGATCACCGGCAGCGTTCCGGAATGGATTGCCGCCACCGGCGCTGGTGCAGCACTGGCGTTCTCGCTGCTGCGCCGACCACGCTCCATCACACCGAACCCCGCAAACTACTATGTCGCGTAGTATTTAGATGGTGGTCGGTGAAGGGCGTGCGGAGATGACGATCGACGAACACCCCCGTGCGCACTCGCCGGGACTGGTGCGCAGAACAGTGGCGATGCTGCGCAACCGGTGGCGACAACTGACGTCGATGCGGACAGCGTTGGTGCTGCTGTTCCTCCTCGCCGCCGCAGCTGTCCCCGGCGCTTTGCTGCCGCAGCGCAATCTCAATACCCAGGCCGTCGATTCTTTCATTGCCGCGCGTCCGGTTCTCGGGCCGGTGATGGACACGCTGGAATTGTTCGACGTGTTCGCGAGTTCCTGGTTCACCGCGATCTACGTCCTGTTGTTCGTGTCGCTGATCGGCTGTCTGACTCCCCGGTTGATCGAGCACGGCAAAGCTCTTCGCGCACAACCTGTTCGAGTACCGCGAAACCTCACTCGACTACCGTTGCATCATTCGGGCACCCTCGCCGGTGACCCCGAGAAGGTGATCGCCGACATCGCGCGGCACTTGAAAGGGTGGCGTACCGCCGTTCGACCCGAGCCCGATGGGGCACTGACTCTCTCGGCGGAGAAGGGCTACACCCGCGAGGCCGGGAACCTGCTGTTTCACTTCTCGCTGATCGGTCTGCTCGCGGCCATCGCGATCGGCAAACTGTTCGGCTACGAAGGCTCGGTCATCGTCATCGCCGACAACGGGCCCGGTTTCTGCAACACCTCGCCCGCGATCTACGACTCCTTTCGCGCCGGCAACAGCACCGACGGCACCGGACTCGAGCCGTTCTGTATCCGGGTCAGAGATTTCACCGCCGACTACCTCGAGAACGGTCAGGCCGAGATGTTCACCTCGAACATCTCCTACCAGAGCGCCGACGACATCGCCGCCGACACCTGGCGCGACTATCAACTCAAAGTCAACGAACCCCTCCGGCTCGGCGACGAACGCATCTACCTCACCGGACACGGCTACGCCCCCGAGTTCACCGTCACCTTCCCCGACGGCCAGACCCGCACCGAAGCGCTGCAGTTCCGCCCCGACGACGCCACCACGTTCCTCAGCAGCGGCGCGCTGCGATTCGACCCACCCGGGGGGACCTACGCCACCGCCGAGGAGCGCCGCCGAGGGCAGATCGCCATCGAAGGACTCTTCGCGCCCACCGCGCAATTCAACGGCAACCTGCTCTCCTCCCGCTTCCCGGAACTGGTCGATCCCGCGGTGGCAGTGGACATCTACAAAGGCGACACCGGTCTCGACACCGGCATCCCGCAGTCGATCTTCTCCCTGGACCAGGAGATGATCAACCAGGGCCGGCTGGTCAAGCAGGACCGGGTCAACCTGCGGCCCGGAGAATCGACGACCCTCTCCGACGGCACCGTCGTCCGGTTCGACGGTGCCAAGGAATTCGCGAACCTCCAGGTCGGATACGACCCCGCGCAGCGGTGGGTGCTCGTGTTCGCGGTCACGATGATGACCGGACTACTGGTGTCCCTGGT
>NZ_JALGQI010000041.1:0-2441 GCF_022810385.1 Rhodococcus sp. ARC_M12
GGGTCGGGTACCGACACATCGTTCGAAGGACAGCCCACCGGGCGTCGGTCACATTGAGAGTCAGGCCCCAACCCACCGCAGATATCCAGTATCACCGGACACATTCATACTCACAGTCACATTGACTGCGCGGAGTCGAGTCGGTCAGGTGACCTGGTAGACGTCCAGCTCCACGGAGTTCGGCAATCGCTGGGCGGATCCGATGAACATGCGCTCGTTCATCCACCGGAGTCTGCTCGCGGCGGAGGACAGTCTGGGTTGACTACGGAAATAGATGCGATCGGCGGGCACAGGTTCACCGCGGACAAGTGCGGCGATGTCATCTTCGGCACCACTTCGTACGCCGACGTTGTGTATCGCGATCCGCTCGCCCGCATCGGTCTCGAGTGCGTATCTGGTGTCCAACTCGGTGAGTGTCGCCGTGCGGAGAATCTGGTGATCCGCACCTCCGGGTAGAACTCGGCCCTGCAGGAACGGGCCCTCGACGGTACCGCCGAGGATCGGCACCAGGCGACGGTGACCATCGGCCACCTCGCCAAGGTCGATCGGTTCACCTACGGTCACCGACAGATGGGCGACGAAGACCAGTTCTGGACGCATGTCAGTTGGTTCGGTCGGCAAATCCGTCGGGCAAATCGCTGGGCGCAACCGACACGATCGTCTCGTCGTCGACGCCGACGTGCTCGAACAGAGTGATGGTGGCGAATTCGGGAACCACATAGATGGGGTAGGTCGGGCCCGCGTCGCGGTAGGCGCGCATTCGGTCGAGGTGGTCATTCTGATACAGAACGGTCTTGGTTCCGTCGAGTTCGATCCATTGCGGGAAGAAGATCGTGCCATGCAGGCGCCGCTTGCCGGGAATGACGTTGACGACGACGGATGTCCCGGTCGGCTCGTTCCACGAGATCTTGTAGACATCGTCGTCGAGTTGGACCAGATCGACTTCCTGGTCCTTGACCCATCGACCACCGACCATGCCGGTGTGGATGCGGTAGTCGATCGTCGTGGCGTTCTTGACGTACATCTCGTACTGCCAGTTGTTCGCGTACGTGTAGATGAATCGGTGTCCGACGATGCCGGCGAGGTCCTGATCCGGCACCGGATTCTGAACCGAGGTCTCTGTATTCATGAGACCATTTTGTCACAAAACTATGTTTGCGGCAAAACTACATGTGAGATCATCGAACAGTGCATTCCTCCGCAATCGAACTCGGTCGACAACTGGGACCGCTGCGGCGCTCGTTGCTCCGCGCGACCCGCGAAGCCGCGGACTTGCCGGACCTCCCTGACTCACACGTCGAAGTGATGAGAGCCCTCGTCGACAAGCCGTCGATGAGCCCCGGAGTCCTCGCCGCACATCTCAACCTCGCTCGCTCGACCGTCAGCAACCTGATCAAAGCAATGGTCGACGCTGGTCTCGTCGAACGATCGATCTCGTCGAACGACCTCCGGGGAGCGACCCTGACGGCGTCGCCGAAGGCCCTCCGTCTACTCGCCGAATATGACGCAGTCAGTTCGCAGGTGCTTTCCGACGCACTCGACGAGCTGACCGTGGACAGCCGTAGAGCACTCTCTGCGGCAATCCCTGCTCTGGCCGACATCACTGAAATCCTGTCTCGTCGATCGTCCTGAACTCGCAGACCGGTCACCCGAAGTCCACTCGATGTGACATTGACCCCCGAAAAGGCCACCGAATGTCACATCGAGTACCCGCGAGGGACTCCGTCGGTGGCGTCAGGCAACAGTGATCATGTCGTGCGCCAATCGAGGTGTGCGCAGCTGACAGACATTCGAAAACCAACTGCGGACGGGATAAGAAAGTCTGACGACGAAGTAGTTGACGAATTCGACGACTCCGAAGAGCCACACGGCGACGACGGCGAGAGCCGCAGCGATCCCGGCGGGAAACCAGACGATGATGCCCACCAACCCGGCAGCCAACAACGCGAAGTCGACAATTCGACATACCCGGTAGACCACGCGGAGGAAGACGGGCATCGGGTGGTGTCCTACCCAGGAACGCGCCAGCAGCCAGTAGATACCCGCTTGTACGAGCACGATCAGCAATGGAACAAGGGCGGACCACAAGACCAGACGGTCCTGCTGGTCATCGAGCCTCGGCATCGCCATGGTGAGGGCGACCGTCAGGAAGACAACTGCTGCGGCAAGCTCGCCGAGCCCCAGCGACAGATATCGCCGACGCAACGCCTCGCGTCGACCGGCCCACATGCCTCCACACTATCGAGGGCAGTGCGCTGGGCACCCGCTCGCGGTCCACTCGATGTGACATCGACCCCCGAAAAGGCCACTGAATGATGCTCCTATGTTTGTCAAGTGGTCTGGGGCGGCTTGAGTAGGCCGTAGATTTCGCGGGCGATGGCGCGTTTGAGGCATCGGGTGATCTCGCGTGGGGTCTTGCCTTCTGTCAGTCGCCGGTCCCG
>NZ_JALGQI010000042.1:0-2427 GCF_022810385.1 Rhodococcus sp. ARC_M12
GGTGATGGCGCTCATCGAAAGTGCTCAACTTCGCTCAGCGAAAGTGCTCACCCGGTAGCGGTGATCACTGTAGCGGTTGACGGGTCCCGGTGACGGCTTTGCGGAGCTTCTCCGAGCGTGCGTTGTGGTCGCGGAGCCGGTAGGAATCACCGGACATGTCGAGGACTACCGATCGATGCAGGAGGCGGTCGAGCATGGCTGCTGCGACGGTGTCGTCACCGAGAACCGTTCCCCACGATCCGACCCCGCGGTTGCTGGTGATCACGATCGATGTCTTCATATACCGTTGCGAGACAACCTGAAACAACGCCGAAGCCGCCTCTCCCGGCAACGGCAGATACCCGAGTTCGTCGATCACCAACAGTGTCGGCCCGGCGTAGAACCGCATCGTCGTCGCCCATCTGCCTTCGATCGCGGCCCGGTGACATCGAGCGGCGAGATCGGCAGCGGTGGTGAAATACGTCCGATACCCGGCATGTGCAGCAGCCCGTGCCAGCCCGACCGACAGATGCGTCTTTCCGACCCCGGGCGGTCCGATGAGCAGCACATTCGTCGCGGTCTCCAAATATCTGCAGGTCGCGAGCTCATCGATCAGCTTCTTGTCGACCCCGGCGGCGTTGTCGAAATCGAAGTCCTCGAGCGATGCCGGGGTCGGCAGGCACGCGAACCGCAACCTGCCGGTCAACCGCCGCGCTTCGGTGGCGGCGACCTCGATCGAGAGCAGCCGCTCCAACGCTGCCGTCATCGACAGGTCCTCCGCCGCGGCCTGGTCGAGGACCGCCGGCAACGCTTCGGCGGCGTCGGCGAGTTTGAGGACCCCGAGATGGCCACGCAAACGTTGGTAAAGGCTCGCTGCTTCCGCGGTGTTCGGTGCGGGAAGTCGATCGGCGGTGGCACGTGGTGTCGGTGTGTCACTCATGCGAGAGTGTTCCTTCCCCGTGCGGCCCGCTCGTATGCCGAGAGGTCGATGACATCCGATGATGCTGCCGCGGAATCGGTTTCAGCTGTTCCTTCCGAGTTGTTCGTCCTATGGAAATGGCTGCCACGCAATGCTTCTGCCGCTCTGAGCGCATCAGGCCCTGGTGGTATCCGTTCTTTGCGGCGGTGCGGTTTACCGGTGTTCGCGGTCGCCATCGCGGCCCGTTCGAGCGCGACGACATGACCGCTGTCGCGGACGACCATGCCGAGACCGTCGGCGGCGACCGCATGCCTGGCGACAGTGATGCCGGAAGCAGTGACGATGTCGAGATGACTACCACCGACCGGGCGGGTGACGGTGACCTGCGCGGACGCCAACTCCGGCGGCACGGAGTACTGGTTGCCGCGGTAGGACACCAACGCTTGCCGCGACGCCGTCCGACTGTCGCCGAGAATGACCGGATACGCCGTCGCCGGCGGTTCCTGCAGGGGTTCGGCCGCTGCGAGGTCGGCGACAGTGCTGGTCCCGTCCGGGGTGTGGCGGGTGCGACTGTCGGAGATGGAGGCACAGAAGTTGTCGAGATGCGCTTGGGCCTGCTCGACGCTCATGTCCGGTAACGATCGCCACCATCGCTGCGCTGCAGTGTGATTCGCCTTCTCGACGACACCTTTGCGGTTCCCTCTCCGCGGTGGGCAGATCGCGACCGAGACCCCGTAGTACTTCGCGACGCCGGCGAAGCTGGCGGTCACCGCACCGGACTCGGGGTAGCAGACAGTGGCCATCCGATCGAAGCGCCACACCCGGGTGAGGCCGCCAAGAGCGCGGACAACGCGGTCGAGATTGTCGACCAGATGCGGTTGATCCATCGACGGGGTCAACACCGCCCGCCACTTGCCCGAGTGTGCGAGGGAGCCGACCCACAGGTGTGCTGTTCTGCCCCAACCCCATTCAGTGGGTGGGTTCGGGAGATCGACGTAGTCCCATTGGGTTTCTTCACCCGGTGGGTGGTCGATGATGGCGTTGGCTCGGTCGGTTGCGGTCCTGCAGGCCAGGCAGATCGGGCGCAGTTTCTGCTGCCGGATCTTGCGTGTCATCGTCGGATAGGACAGTGCGAAACCCAGGGCCAATAGTTCGTCGAACAGGGCGACCGCCCACAGGTGCGGGTCCTCGGTGAATCGGTAGCGGATGTAGTCGACGAAGTCCTCGAACGGGTCCGGTGTCGACCTCTTCCGAACTCCGGGGGTGGTGGTGCCGTTGATGTAGTTGCGGACGGTTCGGCGGTTGCGGCCGGTATGGCGGGCGATGTCCGAGATCGACATGCCTCGTTTGTGCAGTGCGGATATCTCCATGTCCTCTTCCCATGTAAGCATGAGATCGCGGGTCTCCTTCGGGACGCTGGTGTGTGGTCAGAGACCATCAGCATCGGAGGAGGCCCGCCCTCATTGGCGGAGCCACACGGGTGAGCACTTTCAGAGATCAGATCTGGGCATTTTCACTGAGCGCCGTCA
>NZ_JALGQI010000043.1:0-2143 GCF_022810385.1 Rhodococcus sp. ARC_M12
GCACGAAGGCATCGAGCGGCTGGGCTCCTGTTTCGAAATGCGCGCTCACCAAGTACTTCTTTCACCGCGAAGCCGTCTCACCGGCGACCAGATGGCCATTTCGGATCTCGACGATAGGCAATCTCAGCCCACCCGGAGCGTCCACCGGAACAACGGGCGAGTTGGGGGCGATGGGATCGAGCCGCTGATACGGAAGCCCCTGTGCCGGACGAAGATCGAGCTCGCCCTTGTTCGGCCACAATGCGGCGGACCGCTCGGCCTGCGCGCTGATGGTCAGCGACGGATTGACCCCGAGGTTCGCCGACACAGCCGCCCCGTCCACCACGCTCAGCGTCGGGTATCCGTGGACGCGGTGGTACGGATCGATGACGCCGTGCGCCGAATCCGAGGCAATGGCGCACCCCCCGAGGAAGTGCGCGGTGAGCGGGATGTTGAACAGCTCTCCCCAGGTGCCTCCAGCGACGCCGCCGATCTTCTTGGCGATGCGCCGGGTGGCGTCGTTGCCCTCGGGGATCCACGTCGGATTCGGCTCGCCGTGGCCCTGCCTGCTGGAAATCTTGCGGCCGAACGGCCCACGCTTGGTGAATGTGGTGATCGAGTTGTCGAGGTTCTGCATCACCAGCGCGATGATGGTGCGCTCGCTCCAGTGCCGGACATTGACGACGCGAACGAACTGAACCGGGTGTGCGATCAACGCGAACACGAACTTGAGCCAACGCGGGATCTTTCCGCCGCCGTCGGTCATCAGGGTCTGCAGCATTCCCATCGCGTTCGAGCCCTTGCCGTAGCGGCACGGTTCGATGTGCGTGTTGGGGCTGGGGTGGAACGAGGACGTGATGGCCACTCCGCGCGTGAGGTCCATGTTCGGATCGACCGCAAGCTTGGCCGCTCCGACGATCGACTCGGAGTTGGTGCGAGTCAGTTCGCCGAGTGTGTCCGACAG
This sequence comes from Rhodococcus sp. ARC_M12, assembly GCF_022810385.1. Taxonomy (NCBI): domain Bacteria; kingdom Bacillati; phylum Actinomycetota; class Actinomycetes; order Mycobacteriales; family Nocardiaceae; genus Rhodococcus; species Rhodococcus sp. ARC_M12. The sequence continues at coordinate 944 of NZ_JALGQI010000043.1, forward strand.
CTTGGGCAGCGCGCCCGTGTCTTTCATCTTGTGCAGCAAATTCTGGGTGCCCCAGGTGCCCGCGGCCAACACGACATTGGCTGCGCTGTACGTCTTCTTGCCCTTGCGGAGCCGAGCGCCGGTGCGCTCGGTGTCGACGTCCCAGGTGCCGTCGGATCGCGGAACGAGACCGGTCACGGTCGTCATCGGCACGATCTCGGCTCCCGCGCGCTCGGCCAGGCCGAGGTAGTTCTTCAGCAGGGTGTTCTTGGCTCCGTGGCGGCAACCGGTCATGCACTCACCGCATTCGATGCATCCGGTGCGCTCGGGACCTGCACCGCCGAAGTACGGGTCCGGGACGGTCTTGCCGGGCTCGTCTCCGAAGAACACTCCCACCGGCGTCTGAATGAAGGTGTCGGCGACGCCCATGTCCTCGGCCACCGACTTCATGACCTCGTCGGCCGGGGTCATGTGTGGGTTGCGCACCACGCCCAGCATGCGGGTGGCCTGGTCGTAGAACGGAGAGAGCTCACTGCTCCAGTCGGTGATGTGCGCCCACTGCTTGTCCTCGAAGAACGGTGCCTGCGGCTTGTAGAGAGTATTGGCGTAATTCAGGGATCCACCGCCCACTCCGGCACCGGCGAGGATGAGGCAATCGCGCAGCAGGTGCACACGCTGGATTCCGTACAGACCCAGCTTCGGTGCCCACAGGAAACGCTTGAGATCCCAGCTGTTCTTCGCGAAGTCCTTGTCCTCGAAGCGTTGCCCGGCCTCGAGGATCCCGACGCGGTACCCCTTCTCCACCAGCCGCAGCGCGGTGACACTTCCGCCGAAGCCCGAACCGACGATCAAGACGTCGTAATCGATTGAACTGCTCGGTGGCGTCGCCATGGCGTCTCCTTCTGGTTCTTCAAACCGGATAACTGCTCCTCGCCCCAGGGGCCGGGACCCAGCGCGAGAGTGCGCCCCCTCGACGGTGAGACCAAAGCCGACCGCCTGCCTACCCGGGCACACTACTATACAGACGATGACTTTTTGTCCAATTAATTGACAGATGCAGCCTGCGTGTACAGATACTAGTGGTGCAGCTCATTAACCACAAGCCGCTGACGCTTCCGTCACCGGCGAGCCGAACCGAAAGGAGCCGGTGCGTCAGAAGCCAGCAAGGAGGGCTCTGACGAGAAGCCGAGGTGCACAGGCGGCGGGGCAAGCCCCGAGATC
>NZ_JALGQI010000073.1:0-455 GCF_022810385.1 Rhodococcus sp. ARC_M12
ACCCTACGGGCGGCCTCGACCTTGTATTCGGTCGTGAACGACCTGCGTTTGCGGGACATGCGGACATCCTTCCAGCGGAACCATCGGTCCCGCTATCTCGGTGTCCACCATCCGGGGTGAACCTCACTTGATGGCGAAAACTAGAACAGCGCAACCCAAGACGCCAACCATCACGTCGAGGTGAAACCGGATTACCGAAACCGCGGCAGCATCGCAGTGCCTACGAAACATCTTCGAGTAGGTCTCGGGTCGGATGGGCGTGCCGTCCTCTGACACCGCTACGAATCCTGAATCGACGTAGCCCGACCCGAGAGCCAGTCGCTCCCGCTGGCAGGTCCCCGATAGTCGGACCACCGCGTTCTAGAGCCACGGTGTGATTGATTCAGTCGATCTCGCAGCCCTCGGCCGGTTGGTGGTTGTGGGTGCATTGGGCAGCGTACTCAGCCGGCGTGAGG
>NZ_JALGQI010000044.1:0-1843 GCF_022810385.1 Rhodococcus sp. ARC_M12
GGGGCTGTCGCATTTTGATGGTGGGGCGTCTCGAGTGTCGAGGCGCCCCATTGTCGGTGGTGCGGGACAATGTGTTGGTGGCGAAGGGCTATCGACCGGTCGATCGTGATCAACAGTTTCTGATTCCACCGGACATGCGCGAATGGTTACCGGCGGAGCATCCGGTGTGGACGCTCATCGACATCGTCGATACTCATCTCGACACCTCGGCGTTTCATACCGGGCGTCGACTCGGTGGGGTCGGGCGCGCCGGATACGACCCGGACATGCTGCTCACGCTGCTGATCTGGGGCTGGTCGAAAGGGATGCGGTCTTCACGCCAGATCGAATCTGCGTGCACCGATGTGGTGTCCTACCGGGTCATCTGCGCCGGCGATGCCCCCGATCACGCCACGATCTCTCGGTTCCGTAAAGACAACCACGCGGCCTGCGAGTCGCTGTTCGCACAGGTGTTGACGTTGGCGGCGCGGGTCGGTTTGGGGTCGTTGGGGACCATCGCTCTCGATGGGGTCAAGATCGCCTCGAACGCCTCCATCGGAGCCAATCGCAGCGCGGAAGGATTGAAGGCCGCCGCCGAAGCCGAGTCGGCGAAGGCTGCTCAGACCCGGGCACGCGAGATCGCTGCCGCAGCGGCCGCAGCGCACGCCGACGTCGATGCTTCCGAGGACGAACTCTACGGCGAGGACGATCCCGGACCAGGCAGGGTTCCTGCCGAGTTGGCCGACCCGACGTCGCGATCGAAGCGGATCGCGGAGGCGTTGGCGCAGATCGAAGCCGAAGACGATGCCCGCGAGAAGGCCGCCAGGACCGCTGCCGAGGGTCATCTCGAGCGTCTCGATGCCGGGAAGTCCCCGGCGGGTCGGGTGCCGCTCACCGCGCAGGTAGCCGCTGCTCACCGGCGTCTGGCACGGGAAATCGCACGACACGAGGCCACCGAGGCACGGTACCGGCAGCGAGCCGATGCTGCTGCGCGGCGCGGCGGGAAACCGAAAGGCAAGGTTCCGGTTCCAGTCGAGGATCACTACCGCGTGATCGCTGCACGCACCTCGGTGTCGAAGGCGGTCGCCAAGCACAGTGCTCTGGAGCGCACGACGCCAACGGTATTGCGGCGCAACATCACCGATCCGGATTCTCGGATGCAGCCGCTGCGAGGTGGTGGCTGGGTGCAGGGCTACAACTGCCAAGCATTCACCGCCGAGGACGGCATCATCATCGCCACCGGCGTGGGCACCAGCCCCTCCGATGTCACTTACTACGAGAAGATGGTCGACAAAGCGGTCGCTGCGGCGGCAGTGATCGCCGACAACGCACCACCGCAGGCCGAGCAGCCGTCGATCGGAATCATGCTCTTCGACGCCGGCTATTGCTCGATCGACAACCTCGACGCACCGGGCCCGGACCGGTTGATCGCCACCGGAAAATCGCGGACACTCGAAGCCGCCGCTGCCGCGGCCGTAGCTACGCCGGTGTCGGATCCTGCACCAGCGCAGGGTAATTCGATTACCCGGATGGCCGAACGATTATCCACCCCGGAGGGAATCGCAACGTACCGCAAACGGTCTCACATCGCCGAGACACCGTTCGGACATGCCAAACACAACCTCGGATTCCGGCGATTCACCAGCTGCGGCCTCGACCGAGCGACGAGTGAATGGTCCTTCCATGCCGCGGTGCACAACATCGGCAAAATTCTCACCCACCTGACCGCCGCACCCAACGCAGCGCTGGCCTGACCCAGCGGAACAGAGCACCCCAACGCCAAAAAAGAGGTGACCCGGGCATCGAACCCGAGCCACCCCTTCGCAACGTCGAACTACCGCTCACTCAAAATGCGACAGCCCCC
>NZ_JALGQI010000045.1:0-1546 GCF_022810385.1 Rhodococcus sp. ARC_M12
TCACGACCGACGATCCCGCTGAGGGATGGTCATGGGTTCGCGACGACATCGATGCGGGACGACCCAGTCTGGTCTGGGCCGATATCGCTGAGCTGCCCTACCTACGGGTGAAACTGCAGATGAGTCGCCACGACATCGTGGTGATCGGCTACGACGAGATCGGGGGGACTGCCTCGGTCGTCGACAACGATCGGGCCGACGTGCAGGAGATCCCGCTCGACGCGCTCGCTCGGGCGCGATCTTCCACCTCGTTCCCGCAACCGACACGTCACTGCACGTACCGAATCACATGGCCGCAGACACTGCCGCCCGTGTCGACTGCCGCGGCCGCGGCCTTCGCCCGATCCGCCGCCAGCATGCGCGCCCCATCGACACCGGGAATAGCCGACCACGTACCAGCAGCCGGTGCCGAAGGATTGGCCGCGGTCGACCAGCTGGCAACCGACGTCAAGAGCTGGGTCGACCTTCCGCCCGATGACCTCGAGACGCTGCTGTTCAGTCTCGGTATCTTCATCGAAAAGGCCGGAACCGGAGGCGGGCTCTTTCGTCGGCTTCTCGCCGACGGCTGTACCGAGATTGCACGTCTGACCGGTGATCCCGCTACCGCAGACCTCGCGGCGGCCGCCGATCACTGCGCCCAGGCCTGGACCGAAACTGCCCGCGCCGGAACACAACGCGGTCTCGATGTACGAACACGCGCAGCTGCGGTGGCCGTGTCGGCTGCCGAACTGCCTGCACTCGAGCTGATCCTGGTGGAGTCCCTGGAGTCTGCTTCACGCTCGCTGTCCGCCATCACGAGATGATGCCCATCGTCGTTCGACGGCGCGCGGTAGACGGTGCATCGCACTGTGCTGCAGCCGCTCGTGTCGGATCGCCCCAGGCGTGCGGAGGCACCGAACGACCGAGGAGTTGCCGGACGGAACAGTCGGACGCCTCTCGGTGGACGCTGGCTGTATCGATGCCGTGTCGTTGCTCGGCAACAGACCCTGATCCCTGCCTCACGCCGACAGCAATTCAGCCGCCGACGGGAGCCCTCGATGTTCGCGGTCACCGTTTTCGGCTGGGCGGCCGCGTCGTGTGGGCTATCGGGCCAGGCGCGCCCGGAAGGGGACGGTGCATTCGGTGAGAAGACTCCCGCTCGTGGTAATCATGGCGGGGCGAGTGCGCCGACCGGTCGGACGAACGCCCGACCGGATGCTGCGGTGCAGGCCGAGCGCGCGAAGACGCGACAGACTCGGCACGGTTTCACGACAGAGAGGTCCGACCATGAAAAGAGTTCCGGACGAGGTCAGCGGGTCGGCCGGCCCCGCTGTCGAGAACTGGGCGCGCTCGTTCTGGAGCACGAGTTTCGACTCGCCTGATCTACCGCCCCACCACCCCGACTGTCTTGGTTGTGGGCCGCAGAACCCGCACGGCCACGCCCTGTCGGTCCAGCGTGACGAGAACGGCGTGGTGGCTCACCATGTGTTCGATCAACGTCATGTCGGGGCACCCGGGATAGCACACGGCGGCGCGGTGGCGACCGTTCTCGACGATCTGTTCGGCT
>NZ_JALGQI010000047.1:0-1481 GCF_022810385.1 Rhodococcus sp. ARC_M12
CCCTCTTTGCCAAGCTTCTCGTGAGTCATTCGAGAAGCTATGGAGGGTTACCGCATGTTGAGTGCTGAATTCACAGGGGAGCAGATTCGGGAGATGGTGTTCGAGTACTGCCGGTTGCCGTATGGGAAGCATGGGCCGTGGATGGCAGCGCATCCGTCTGTCTCGAGGGGCATGATGACGCGGTGGCGGACGGCGGTGTTCGACGGCGACGTGGACCGCGGGCTGGTTCCGCGTCAGACTGAACCGATGAACTCGCAACCGAAGGGCCGGCAGGGAATGGTCGAACGGCGAGCCATCGAGACGGCGCGCCACGCCGAGGAACTCGCCCAACGTGACGCTCAGATCCGTGAACTCAAGGAGACCAACGAGCTGCTGGGAAAAGCTATCGGGCTCTTGCACACACTGAACGTGCCCGAGCCCGACGACACCCCACCGACACCCGATCCCACCGATTCCTGAGCACAGAGAACACCCTCGTCGGCGAACTGGCCCCACTCACCGGATCGGTGCGTCGAGCATTGACGATGGTCGGGTTGTCCCGCTCGACGTGGCATTACCGCCGCAACCCCCGGGTCAAAACCGAACACCCTGTGCACCAACGAGATCGGCAGTATCCGAGCAGAATCGACACCACCGATCGCACGCGGGTCGAAGCGTTGATCGACACCGGATGGCAAGGTGGCAACTCGGTCGATCACTCCTTCGCCACCGCCTGGGACACCGGAACGATGATCGCCTCACGGCGCTCGTGGTGGCGCATCGCAGCAGCGGTGATCGACCAACGCAACCGCCCGAGCACACCGACCAAGAAAAGCACCCGCACCCCGCGCCCGATGCCCGTCCACACCGCCACCGCACCCGGTCAGGTGTGGAGTTGGGACATCACCGATCTGCACTCACCGTGGCGCGGTGCCTCGTTCAAGGCGTACTCGATCATCGACATCCACTCCCGGCTGATCGCGGGGTGGCGTGTGGAGGAACGAGAGAGTGATCACCTCGCCGCAGAGATGTTCGAGATCGCCATACAGCGTTACGGCGCACCATCATTCGTCCACGCCGATTCCGGTGCCGCGATGCGCTCGAACACTCTCAGGAATTGTTTGACCGCACACGGCGTCGGGCTCACCCACAACCGGCCGTACGTCAGTAACGACAATCCGTTCTCCGAGTCCGAGTTTCGGACCATGAAATACCGCCCGAACTACCCGGGCATATTCTCCGACATCGATACCGCCCGCGGACACCTCACCGACTACGTCCACTGGTACAACACCGACCACAAACATTCCGGCATTGCATTGTTCTCACCCGCAGACGTGCACTCCGGGAGCTGGCGACAGTCATGGACCGACCGCGATCGCGCCCAACAGGCCTACTACGACCGACACCCCGAACGGTTCCGCCGCCGCCCCTGCACACCACAACCGCCCGCAACCGTCGGAATCAACAACAACCGACTCCAGACAGCTTGACATTGAGCG
>NZ_JALGQI010000048.1:0-1440 GCF_022810385.1 Rhodococcus sp. ARC_M12
CGTGACCCGGAAAGACCTGGATATGATCTGGCTGCGTGACGAACGACCGCTTCAGACTGCGGAAGATCTGTTTGGCACCCTCGAAACGGGTGTCGACACCGTCGGCAGCTTCGTCGAGTAGGTCCGGATCATCGAGATCACTCCTGCGAGCTGACCCTGCGCACGCCGCAAACGGTTCAATACCAATGCGATGCTTACGGTGTCACCAGTCATGTCGTTCAGTCCTTCGTTCGATGAAACTCCAGTTTACCCCTAGCGGTAAGGGTGGTCGAGGTGGCCGAAGCTGGACGGTGGCCTCGGTGCGGATGTCGCGGCCCATGGGCTGGAGAGGCCGGGTCAGTCATCGTTGCACCGAGGGGTCGGGGCCACCCGTGACCTGTCGTAGTCGCCCATTGATGGGCTATACCGGTAGGGGTATACGGAAGACCGCGTCGCCGCCGACCTCAGGTTCACTTAAGACTCGACCGCTATCGTCGGCACCACCGCACCACCGCACCGGAAGGACAACCACTGATGACACTCACCATTGGCGACACCGCCCCCGATTTCCACGCCCAAACCACCCAGGGTCCGATCAACTTCCACGAGTGGATCGGTGAAAGCTGGGCAGTTCTGTTCTCCCACCCCCGCGATTTCACCCCGGTGTGCACGACCGAACTCGGTTACATGGCCACGATCAAACCCGAATTCGACCAACGCAACACCAAGATCATCGGGTTGTCAGTCGACCCACTCGACAACCACGTCGCATGGGCCGACGACATCGCCGAAACACAAGGTACCGCGCCCAACTATCCGATGATTTCCGACAACGACTACACCATTTCGAAGGCCTACGGGATGCTACCCGCCGAAATCGCCGGCGACCCGACCAGTCACACTCCGGCCGAGATGGCGACGCTGCGCAATGTCTTCGTCATCGGCCCCGATAAGACGATCAAGTTGGTGCTCATTTACCCGATGACCACCGGCCGCAACTTCGACGAGGTGCTGCGTGTAATCGACTCGCTACAACTCACTGCCGCGCACAAGGTGGCCACCCCCGCCCAGTGGAATAGAGGTGGCGACGTGATCATTGCCGGCTCGGTCAGCGACGAGGATGCTAAAAAGATCTATCCGGATGGCTGGACTGCCCCTCGCCCCTACTTGCGCATCGTTGCCGACCCCACCCAAGGCTGAGGGCGACGCCCACGGGCATGCTGAACCGTCCTGGATCTGACGGAGACCTGGTTCGAGCCACTTGGCGGTCGGAGGTGTCGGTCGAGATTGCTGACGGTGCTCGTTCTCATAGGGGTCGCGGTGGGCCGAATATCACCAGGGACACCAGTAGTCCGGTCATCATCGTGACCGCGAACACGAGCACCCACCGCTGCGCGGGGTCGTATCCGACCTGGAGGTTCGCGAATTCCTTGGCACCGTCGAACCGGACGACGGTGCCGT
>NZ_JALGQI010000049.1:0-1293 GCF_022810385.1 Rhodococcus sp. ARC_M12
TGAGGTTCACCCCGGATGGTGGACACCGAGATAGCGGGACCGATGGTTCCGCTGGAAGGATGTCCGCATGTCCCGCAAACGCAGGTCGTTCACGACCGAATACAAGGTCGAGGCCGCCCGTAGGGTGATCGATTCCGGCCGCACCATCGCCGAGGTCGCCCGCGAACTGGGCATCAACGAAGGACTGCTCGGCCGCTGGGTCGCCGACGAACGCCGCCGGATCGAAGCCGCCGCAGCATCCGGTGACCAGCCGCTCACGGCCGCCGAACGCACCGAGCTGGCCCGGTTACGCCGGCAGGTCTCCGAGCAGGAGAAAGACATCGCGTTCCTGAAAAAAGCGTCCGCGTACTTCGCAGCCAATCAACAAAAGTAGAGCTCTACACGTTGATGGCCGCGGAGTACGCGAACTCCGCAGTCCACCGGATGGCACGCCTGCTCGAAGTGTCGACATCCGGTTTCTACAAACACCAAGGACGCAGTGTGACAACCAGATTGGCGCAGCGGCAGCAACGTAGAGCCGATCTGGAGATCAAGATCCTCGCGATCCACCAGGAGTCGAAAGGCGTCTACGGAGCACCGCGCATCACCGCCGAACTTCACGATCGAGGCGAGGTGATCACCGAGAAGACCGTCGCCACGATCATGCGCTCCCTCGGCGTCGTGGGGATCAGCCCACGTACGTTCAAGATCCGCACCACCGTGGTCGACCCGTTGGCCTCGTTCCCCGAGGATCTGGTGCAGCGCCGGTTCGATCAGGGGCACGTCGATGCGGTGTGGACCTCGGACATCACGTACCTGACCTGCGGCGAGGGCGATATGTACCTGTGCGCCATCAAGGACGAGCACTCGAAAAAGGTCCTCGGGTGGGCCGTCGCCGATCACATGCGCACCGAGCTCGTCCTCGACGCTCTGGACATGGCAGTTGCCGGACGTGGCGGCGACGTCGCGGGCACAATCCTTCACTCGGACAGGGGAAGTCAATACACCGCCGAGATCATGAAGCAGGCATGCGAACGGTACGGGTTGCGGCGCTCGATGGGCGCGACCGGCATATGCTGGGACAACGCCGGCGCGGAGAGTTTATGGTCGACGTTCAAGCACGAGTACTACTACCGACATACGTTCGCGTACAGGACCGAATTGGTTGCTGCAGTTGACAACTGGATGAACTTCTACAACACTCGACGTAGGCACTCCACGATCGGAATGCTCAGCCCCCACAATTACGAACAGTCACTGAACGCGCCGATTATGGCCGCGTAGCCACTGTCCACTTTTCGGGGTGAACCTCAA